>JAHBSW010000018.1 GCA_019638935.1 Cryobacterium sp. | reverse complement strand
CAACACGGTCGTCATCGAAGCTGGCGACGGCAACATCATCACCACCGCAATCGGCGACAACAACACCATCGTGGTCGACCCTGCGCAAGCTCTTCCACACGACGCCGCCGACCAGTCCCGCCTCGAAGAGTTCTACGAACGCATGTGGGAAGAACGCGCCGCAGAGGACCCCCTCGGTCGCTCCGCCGCGGAACTGCGCGCAGCGTGGGAGGCGCGCGAGCCGGTTCCGCTCGAAGAAGCCCTACCGGGAGAAACCACCCTCGGCTACTCCGATGCGCCGCGCCAGGGCAGCACGATCCGCTTCGAGATCTTCGTTCCCGACAGCATGCTGCAGCCGAGCGGAGCAACCCGATGAGCCTCGTACTGAACCCCCCGGCAGACCCCGCCTACTGGCTGCAAGACCCCAGCGCGCCCGGCTCCGGCGACCGCATCTGGGCACTGCGCGAATCGGCCGGGGTCGTGCTCGGTGGAATAGACACCGTAGTGAGTTGGCTCAGCGGTTTCAGCCCCCTGCAGGAGTGGGTAGCCAAACCACTCGGCGGCGACTGGGGCGCGCTCGACCGCGGCGCCGTGGCCTGGAAGAACGCCGGCAAAGCCGTAGGAGACCTGCTCGAGAACATCGAGGCACTCCCCGGCCAGATCGGCGATTCCTGGCAGGGCAGCGCCGCGGTGACCTTCCAGGAATCGCAACTCAAGCTCGCACGCGCCGCCACACCCCTCGTGGGCGGATGCGACGCCATGTCCGAGCTGTGCACGGCACTCGCCGACATGGCCCAGGCAATCACCGAGTTCGTGCTCGCCATCGCGAACGCGCTCGCCGAGTTCATTCTCGAACTCACCATCGCGCTGGCCACCGTCGTCGGCGGGGTCACCACACCCGTATGGATCACCAAACTCGTGACCAAACTGGGCATCTGGACCCCGAAGCTCATCGGCATGATCAACACCTTCTTCGGATTCGTCGGCAAGATCGCCGGCTTCATGGAGATCTTCAAAAAGGTCTTCGCCAAACTCAAAGCGATCGCTGAACTGCTCATGACCGTGTCGAGCCAGCTCGACCAGACCCAGCGTGCGGTCGATGAGGCGGCACGCCAGGTCGATGAGGCCACCCGCTACTTCGACAACGAGCGCCAGAATATCGATACCCTCGCCGGGCCGAGCCGCATCCCCGTCGGCGCTGACAGCAGCTCGGGCAGCGGGCTAGGCGGTAGCGGGTACTCCGGCGGCGGAGGAGGGGGAGGTGGCGGCGGTGGACGATGACGACATCCAGGACCTTCTCGATCAGATTCGCGCGGCAACAGCCCAGATCCGCTCCACCACTCGGGCAACCCAAGACGAAGCCGCTCGAGAACGCGCAGAGAATGCCGAAGAGCGCGAAGGCCTCGAAGCCGAACGCCGTGACGGAGAACACGGTCGCGACTGGCAGGTGCTGCAAGAACGCATCGACCTCAAGAAGACGACACAGGCCGACATCCTCAACGGCGTCGACACTTCACCGGAAGCCCAATCCGTTCGCCGCGTCGTCGGCACCAACCTCGCCAAGGCGAAGTCTGAAGTTCCCGACATCCTCGACGACAGCAAGGCCGAATTCGCAGAACTGCGGCACGCCCAAGAGCAACTCGCCCGCACCGCGAAGTCGTTGCGCGACTTCCACGGTAGTCTCTGACCGATGACTGTCGAGGCACCCGACCGACGCAGGGTAGTCGTGCTCAGCGACGAGCGCCGCGTCGATCTCGCCATACCCCCCGACGAGACCCTCGGCAGTGTGCTGCGGGGGCTCGGTGTCGCCTTCGAGAACGGCAGCCACGCCATAGTCGACCGCAGCGGCGCACAGGTCGATGCGGCACTCACAGCGTCACAACTCGAAGACGGAGCGCTGTACTCCGTCGTCGATCTGGGCGCGCACCTGCCCCGCGCCGAGCACGCGACCGATGAGGTGACCGCGCGACCACACCGCCAGACGGCCTGGTGGGCCCTCACCGTCGCCGGAGTGATCGCATCCGTCATCGCCGTAGCAACGACCGACCGCACGCAGATCGACACCGGTCAGCTCATCGCCGCACTCGTGCTCGCCGCAGCGGCAGTCGGATGCTCACTACTGCGAACACGGCATGCCTCGCCCCCAACCGCTCACGACACGGCCGTGCTCGCCGCACCGCTCAGCCTCGCGTTCGCCGCAGGAACCCTCGCCGTCAGCGCCACACCGGCCGGCACGGTGCACCTTGCCGTGACCTCGGGCCTGCTCGCAACGGGTGTGCTCTCCGCGCTCCACACCGCCATGGCCCGCGACGATCGCTACTCTGCCGCTACCGCAACCATCACCGCCCTCGCGCTCACGCTCGCCACGATCTGGGGCATCACCCTGCTCGCCAACGCCACCCCCGCGGCCGCAGCGGCGCTCTCGGCGGGAATCGTTCCCGTTGCCCTGCGCTACGTGCCGACAACGCTCGTCAATGTCGCCGACGGCCACCACATCGACTTCAAACACTTCATGAGCAGCCGGTGGACCGTGCGCGGCACGATCCCCGAAACCATAGACCGAGTCGACACCGCCGAAGTTCGCGACATCGTCGAAACCTCCACCGCGAAACTCGCCACCGGAATCGTCGCACTCAGTGCCACCGCGGCGCTGTTCTACCCCTTTGCTCCGCCACCGCGAGGCCACGTCGACGTATTCGTCACCCTCGGAGCAGTCTTGCTCCCCCTCTGCCTCGTCCTCGCCCTCGTCCTCGCAGCACGGCACTACGTGTCAGCTCCGCTTCGCTGGGCAACCCGCGCCTCGGCCGCCGTCATCGTGCTCCACACCATCATCACCATCAGCGGCGACCTTGGCGACATCGTTGTTCTGGCCACCGCCGGCGGACTGCTCATCCTGAGCCTCGTCACCGTGTACGTGCTCACACTCATCGCGCGCGGTGCAGCATCACTCATCTGGTCACGGGTCGCCGACGGAACCGAACTGCTTGCCATCGCCCTGTCGATACCCGCGGCCCTGCTCGCCGGCGACGTGCTCACCATTCTGCGCGGAGTGATGGCATGACCGAGGCCCTGAGATGCCACAACTGTGGCCAATCACTGAAAGCGGGCAGCGCTCGCTGCGTCTACTGCGGCGTCGACCAGTACGCCCAGCCCGTGCAGTACCTGGTTCCCCCCACCGGGATGACACCACTCGCCACCGGTCGACCGGATGGCTCGACCCCGAGTCAGTCACCCCTCAGCCAGCCGCCAACGATTCAGGCGGCGAGCCGGCCGCCACTGGGAAGAAAGCAAGGCAAAGGCCGCGCGCACAAAACTCCACTGCCCGCGACTCCACCCTCCGCCACTCCACCGGCAGGGTACGCGGGCTCAGGGCTCGGTCCAGGCCTGCACGCGCCTCGCGCCCCACGACTCTCCACCCACCTCGGAGACAGTTTCGCCGGTAGCGTCGCAGGGGCAGGCAAACTCCTCGCAGGGTTCACCCTCGATGTCATCCTCACGGTCGGCATAGCCCTGCTCGTGTGGCTGGCAACCCACAGCCTTGTCTACGCCGGGCTGGCACTCTTCGAAATCGCGGTGGCCCTGTGGGTTCTCGAGGCGCGCACCGGGGCGACCCTCGGACTGTGGCTCGTAGGGGTACGCGTGGCGACGGCAGACGCCCCGAAGTCGCCCGGAGTCGGGCGCTCCCTCGTGCGCCGACTCGTGACCGGCCTGGGTGCACTGGCTGGCGGCGTCGGCGCGTGGGTCGTGGTCGGTTCGGCGGCGTGGGGCAACGGCGGCAGGGGCTGGCCCGACGTGGCCGCCCGCACCGTGTCGATCGCAGTGCCGCCGCGAGCCGCGCGCGCTCGCTCCGCAACGAACTCGCCCATGAACGTCACCGTGACCGGTGTCGGAGTCGATCACTCGGCACCGACACCGAGTCGGCCCGCCGGAATCCCCGCCATTTCGGCCGCACCCGTCGTGCTCTCAGCGCCCGTCGTCGTCAGCACCCTCGCGCAGCACGGTTCTGCCCTCGACGACTCAGTGAACCGGTCGCAGACGGGAACCCAGACCGGCGCACAATCGCCGTCCAGCACCCCAGTGCCCGTCCAGGCCGAGCCCGTGCCACAGCTGCCGAGCCCCGCCCCGAGAACCGCACCCGCACCCGAGCAGACCACGGTTTCGAACGACCTCGACCGCGACGCCGCCGAGCCCGTCGCCGGAAACGTGCTGCTCATATTCGACACCGGCCAACGCGAGCAGTTCGCCTCCCCCGCGTCGATCAACCTCGGCCGCAACCCCTCCCGCGACGAAGCCAGCGACCACCTCGTGACCGTGAACGACCCCGAATCGAGCGTGTCGAAAACCCACCTTCGCTTGGAGCACTCACGCGGACGCACCTGGGTCACCGACCGCGGGTCGACCAACGGCACCGACCTGCTCGACGATGACGGCAGTGTCATCACGCTCGCCGCCAACGAGCGCGTGCTGCTAGAGGAAGGAACACGAGTGCGGATCGGAAACCGTGCCTTTACCGTGAGCCTCATGCTGGGCGGTGAACGGTAGCCGTGGCAAGCACTCGACTCTCCCCTCCCCGCGTGCCCTCCGGGCGCATCGCGGTGCAGCCACCGCCCGAGCTGAGCCCCAGCGACGGCGGCGGCAACATGCTCACCATGCTCATCCCGATGGTGGGAAGCATCGGCGCCATCGTCATGGCGGTATCGAGCGCAGGCATCTCCGGTCTCATCACCGGCGGGATGTTCCTGGTCTCCTCGCTCGGCTTCGTCGCCGTCAACGGGTGGCGCCAACGCTCACAGCGCCAATCCGCGACACTCGCAGCTCGCCGCGAGTACCTCGCCTACCTCGGCGAACTGAGACAGAGCGTTCGAGTCGCCGCGAAACAGCAACGCCGAGCCGCGAACTGGCAGTATCCCGCACCGTCAACACTCCCCTTCCTCACCGAGGAGCGCACCCGCGTGTGGGAAAGATCCCCCGACGACGCGGACTTCTTGGCCGTACGCGTCGGCACCAGCGACCAGCCGCTGTGCATCGAGCTCGAGGTTCCCGAGCTTCCCCCGCTCGCCCAACTCGACCCGGTTGCGGCATCCGCAGCCCACCGATTCTTGCTCACCCACGAGATCCAACCCAATCTGCCCACGGCGTTCTCGCTCAACGCCCACGCTCGAGTCGAAGTCATCGGCGACGAACTCGAGGTGCGGTCGCTCGCGCGAGCCATGCTGCTGCACCTCGTGTCACTCCACCATCCCGATCATCTGCAGGTCGCGGTGCTCGCCGACGACTCGGTGCTGCCGCAATGGGAGTGGGCGAAGTGGCTGCCCCACACCCACTCGAAACGAACCTACGACGGCATCGGTGCCGCGCGAATGATCGGCTCCTCGCTCGACGACCTCGAACAACTCCTGCCCGCAGACCTCAAGGAACGGCCGCGATTCGGTCGCGAAGCATCACGACAGCTGCCGCACGTGGTCATCATCACCGACGGCATCCGCATTCCGGCGACCAGCTCGATCATCACCGAAGACGGCGTTCAGGGAGTGACGATCATCGACCTGCCCGCGCGATGGAGCGAACTCGAGCACTCGGGCTGGCTGCGAATCGCCCTGAAGCAGGGCACACCAAGCACCGAGACTCCCGGCGAGCTCATCACGACGCACTCACCCGCGATCGGCTTCGTGGCCGACACCGTCAGCACCGTCGAAGCAGAGGCAACCGCTCGGCGCCTCATGCCCCTCTACTCGGGAGCCTCGGAGGTCTCGAGTGCGCGAGCGACGAGCACCGAGCAACTCGAGCTCGTCGACCTGCTCGGCCTGCCCGACGTGCGCGACATCGACTTCTCGGTGTCATGGCACGGGCGGCTCGAACGAGACCGGTTGCGTGTGCCGATCGGTCAAGGCGTCGACGGAGCCCCCCTCGTGCTCGACATCAAGGAATCCGCCCAGCAGGGGATGGGACCGCACGGTCTCATCATCGGCGCGACCGGCTCCGGCAAGTCCGAGGTGCTGCGCACCCTCGTGCTCTCCCTCGCTCTCACACACTCTCCCGACCAACTCAACTTCGTGCTCGTCGACTTCAAGGGCGGCGCAACCTTCGCCGGGATGCAAGGGATGCCGCACGTGTCGGCCATCATCACCAACCTCGGCGAAGAGCTCACGCTCGTCGACCGGATGCAGGATGCCCTCCAGGGCGAAATGACGCGCCGCCAGGAACTGCTGAGATCGGCGGGCAACTTCGTCAACGTCTCCGAGTACGAAAAGGCTCGCCGCGGAGGCCGAACCGACCTCGCACCCCTGCCTGCACTGCTCATCGTCGCCGACGAGTTCTCCGAGCTCCTCACCGCCAAACCCGAGTTCGCCGATACCTTCGTCGCCATCGGCCGGCTCGGTCGCTCGCTGCAGGTTCACCTGCTCATGTCGTCGCAGCGGCTCGAAGAGGGCAAACTGCGGGGCCTCGACTCCCACCTGTCGTACCGCATCGGACTGCGCACCTTCTCTGCCGCCGAGTCGCGCTCCGTGCTCGGCGTACCCGACGCCTACACGCTCCCCACCAGCCCCGGTGTCGGCATCCTGAAGTCGGATACCGAGACGATGACGCAGTTCCGTGCGGCCTACGTCTCCGGGCCGCCGCCGCGACGCAAGCGCAGCGCAGCGACTCAGGCCTCGGGGGCTGACTCCGGTGCGCGGATCGAGTTGTTCACGGCCGCTCCCGTCCGCAAGGTCGACGACGAGCCCGAGGTCGTCGCAGTCGAATTCGTCGACGAACCCCAAGAGAAACGCAGCACGTTCGAGATCGCGGTTGAGCGGATGAGCGGGGCCGGGTCGCCGGCCCACCAGGTGTGGCTGCCCCCACTCGAGGTTCCCCCCTCGCTCGACGAGCTCATGCACGATCTCGCCGTCGATCCAGAACTGGGCCTGGTGTCGGCGCTGTGGCGTCAGGCAGGCTCACTCACCGTTCCACTCGGAATCGTCGACATCCCGCTCGAACAGCGGCGCGAGCCGCTCACCGTGTCACTCGGCGGTGCCGCGGGACACATGGCCATCGTCGGCGGCCCCATGAGCGGAAAGAGCACCCTCGCCCGCAGCACCATGGTGGCGCTCTCACTCACCCAGACGCCCGCCGAGATTCAGTTCTACGTGATCGACTTCGGCGGGGGAAGCTTCGCCGGACTCGCCAACTTTCCCCACCTGTCGGGGCTCGCGACCCGCTCAGAACCCGACGTCGTGCGCCGCACCGTCGCCGAAGTCACCAGCATCATCGACTCGCGCGAAGTGTACTTTCGCGAGAACGGCATCGACTCGATCCAGACCTACCGCCAGCGCCGAGCAGAAGGACGCACCGACGACGGCTACGGCGACGTCTTTCTCATCATCGACGGCTGGGCAACCCTGCGCAGCGAGTTCGACACGCTCGAACCCCAGATTCAGGCGATCGCCGCGCGTGGCCTCACCTACGGGGTGCACGTGATCGTCACCGCGAACCGATGGCTCGATATTCGCGCGAACCTGAAAGACCTTCTCGGCACCCGCCTCGAACTGCGGCTCGGTGACCCATCCGACTCGGAATTCGACCGAAAGGCGGCGGGCAACATTCCCGCGGGCATGCCCGGCCGCGGCATCAGCGAGCGCAAGCTGCACATGCTCACGGCGCTGCCCCGCATCGACGGGAGTGACGATGCCAACTCGCTCTCCGCGGGCGTCGACGATCTCGTCCGCCGCACGACCGAGGCGTGGACCGGTGCCCCCGGCCCCAAACTTCGGCTGCTGCCCGACCTCATCACGCTCGACGAACTGCGCGCCACCGCCCCCGCCGACACACGGCAGGTGCTGCTCGGCGTCGACGAAGCAAACCTCGCCCCGTTCGGGATCGACCCTCTGGCCGAGCCGCACCTCTACCTCTACGGTGACGCCGACTCCGGCAAGTCCTCGATGCTGCGCGCCTATGTTCACGAAATCATGCGGCTCTACCCGCCCAAGCAGGCGCGCATCTTCATGGTCGACTACCGGCGCGCACTCCTCGGCGAGATCCCCGAAGACTACCTGGGCGGCTACCACACCTCCCACGAGCTCGCCACAAGCGGCATCGCCGAACTCGCATCGTTCTTCCAAGGACGCATCCCCGGCCCCGACGTGACCCCCGAGCAGTTGCGCAACCGCTCCTGGTGGCAGGGAGCAGAAGGATTCGTGCTCGTCGACGACTACGACCTCGTCTCCACCTCCCAGGGCAACCCCCTCGCCCCCCTGGTGCCGCTACTCGCGCAAGCCGCCGACCTCGGCCTGCACGTCATCCTCACCCGACGCACCGGCGGAGCGGGACGCGCATCGTACGACCCCGTCATCCAGAGGATGACCGACCTCGGAACGACCGGCATCCTGCTCAGCGGAAGCCCCGACGAAGGACAGCTCATCGGCAAGGTCAAAGCCGTGCCTGCCGCCCCCGGCCGGGCACAGATCGTCAGCCGCGACCGCGGCCTCGTCAGCGCACAGCTCGCCTACGTCTTGCCCACACACGAATAGGAGGGCCAGGATGACGCACATCCCCCCGCCCCCGCCCTATCAGCGGCAGCACCAGCAGTACACGGCGCCCCCGCCTCCGCGCAGGAAGAGCCGGGCGGGTCTCGTCATCGGCATCATCGTCGGCGTGCTCGCCGTGATCGGTGCGGTCGTCGGAGTCATTGCGCTCATCCTCAACGCCATCCTGACGCCGTTTCAGCAGGCCAGCCAGGACCTGCGAGACGCCCTCAACAACGGTGACAACGCTTCCGCCACGAGTGAATCCGCGGAGTACTGGATCACGGAGCGCCCGCGCTACGACGAAATGGTCACCGTCGTCGCGGGCATGTACGACGACTACAATCGCATGCTCGACGACGGCAGCTACACAGAAATCGTCGGAACCACCGTCAACGGTGCCCACTACTTCCACGACTTCCTCAGAATTCTCCTCGACGAAGTGGGCGGCATCCGTTTCGGGGTGCTCACCTCGAGCACCGACCCCGGCGAACTCGACGACATCATCGACAGCAAAATCGGCTATGCCCTCGATCTGGAGCGCAAACTCCACGCCGGCGAAGACTTCAATGTCACCATCCGCGTGGAACGTGCCGACGGCAGCGTGTACGAGTCCGACGGGTCGAACAGGTCCGCCATCCTCACCCCCAGGGAGGCGGAAGCCGCAGCCCGATCGTTCGTGCCCCACCTCGACGCCAACGGCACCTACGTCGAATCGGCCACCGAACTCGCTCACATGTTCGGCCTCGAACTCAGCCGGGACTTCGAACGCGCCTACGACTACTGCACTCGACGCACCACGTCGAACAACACCATCGCGGCCTACTGCATAGTGCACCCACACGTGGTGTGGATCAACACCGGCTTCTGGGGCTACCCCGGCTTTCAGAGCGACCCCGGCTTCATCGACGCCATCAAGCACGAGATCGCGCACCACCGGATCGGCCAGATCTGCAGAACCACCCAGCCGGTCGTCGCCGGCGAACTCGCCGAAGCGGTAACCAGCTCCTACGCCGTCGTGTTCCTTGGCGCAGACGGGTCAGAACTGCAGCACAGCGCCCACTCGCCGACGCCCCAATACATCATGAGTGACGCGACGTTCGACATAGCAACCGGAATAGGTCAAGACCTCAACTGCGGTTGAGGCCGCGGCATCACGCCGAGCGCGAGTAGACCCACGGGCGTGAGGCCAGGCTGACCCTGTGCCGGGGTCCGGTCGCATCGAGGAGCGACTCGTCGTCGTAGGCGACATCGCCCTCGAAGAAGATCGCACTGCGGTCGCTCGCGAAGCGTGTCGCGAAATGGGCAGGCTCGCTCGCTGCCACTCGAGCCAATGCTTCGGCGACCGTGGCATCCCCCGCGAAGCTCCGCAGCGTCACCCAGGTGGGTGGGAACAGCAGCAACCGTTTCTCGGTGTGGCGGTCGATCGCATCCGCGGGTCGCGCCCACTGGTAGTCGGCTACCTCGTCGGGGGAGGGCACGATTGCGCCAGCAGGCGCCGCCGCGATGAAGAACGTGGTGAGGTAGCGCCTTCCGGGGTGCTGCGGCGGGTGCCACGTCGACAGGTGCACGAGGTCGTCGGGTTCCACGACGAGCGCGGTCTCCTCGAACGTCTCCCGTGCGCCCGCACGGCGAAGCGCTGCGGCGTCGTCGACCACGCTGTCGCCTGTCGCACCCTCGTGGTCGGCGGCCTCCACCACTCCGCCGGGGAACACCCAGGCTCCCGCGAATGACCCGCGGTCGTGGGGACGCTCGAGCAGCAGGATCTCGAGCCCCTCCACGCCGTCGCGCAGCAGCACGACCGTTGCCGCGATTCCGTCGAGAGGACGATCGCCACCAACGCCGTACTCCACCGGCGACCCGTCGCCCTCCGCTGCCACGTAGATCCCCTCTCCCTACCAAAACACTAGCCAGGTCGGTGCGAACTCGCTTGCAGGCCCGGATACGCTGGCATCATGCCGCAGAAGCTCTCGGGTGAAGTCTGGACGCCGCTCGCTCGCCGGGTGCTCGCTCCCAACGCGGGTCCGATGACCCTCGACGGCACGAACTCCTACGTGCTCAGCGCCAACGACGACCCCGCAGCGCCGACCGTCGTGGTCGACCCCGGCCCTCTCGATGACACTCACCTTGCCGCGCTCGCCGAACGCCCCGTCGAACTCGTGCTCATCACCCACCACCACGCAGACCACACGGAGGCAAGCGTCGAGTTCGCCCACCGCACGGGCGCACCGGTGCGCGCGCTCGACCCCGCCTTCTGCATCAACGCCGAACCCCTCGCAGACGGCGAGGAGTTCACGGCGGCGGGCGTGCGCATCCGGGTCATCGCGACTCCGGGCCACACCGCCGATTCGGTGTGCTTCCACCTGCCCGACGACGAGCCGCACGGTGGCACAGCCCGCGGCAGCGTCATCACGGGCGACACGATGCTGGGGCGCGGCACGACCGTCATCGTGCATCCCGAGGGCACACTGCGCGACTACCTCGACTCCCTCACGACGCTGCGCGCGCTCGGGCCCGCGACGGTGCTGCCCGCGCACGGGCCCTCACTGCCGAACCTCGCCGACGCGAGCGACAGCTACCTCGCGCACCGCGCCACTCGACTCGGTCACGTTCGCGACGCGCTCGAGCGGGCGGGGCTGTCGGCGTCGACCGATGCCGCAACCGTGGCCGCCGTCACCGACGCTGTCTACCACGACACCCCCGCCGACGTGCGATTCGCCGCGGAGGCCTCGGTGCGCGCCCAGCTCGCGTACTTCGAGGAGCAGCCGCAACATGCCGCGGATGCCGCCGCCTCATGACCCGCCTCCCCGACGCCCACTACCTCTTCGCGACGAGCCGCCTGCACCCGGGGCGGGACGGCGGCTACACCGTCTCGGTGCTGCGACGAGCGCAGCAGTTCGCCGCGGTCGGTGGCGCAAGGCCACTCCTGCTCACCGTCGACCTCACGCCCAGCTATGAGGAGCATCGCGCAGGCTTTCGCGAGCTCGGCCTCGCCGACGACTCGACCGTCATCCGCAACCTCTTCGAAGAGGCGATCAGCGACCCCGAGTGGCTGTGGTCCGCGGCCGACCCGCACCTCACCGAGACGACGGCCGAGTATGACGATCACGAGGATGCCGCGGGCAACCCCGTGCTTCGCACGCCGAGGATTCCCCGCCCCGATTGGCATCGAGCCGGCGAGCCGGTGCTCGCCTTTCGTGAGGGTCGGGTGGTGGGCGGTTTCGAGGGTTTCGGAGCGCTGTACCGGGCCTGGGTGAGCCACGTCTTGGCCGGACTCGACGCAAGCCCCGAAACCGCGTCGAAACCGACCGTGATCATCGCCGAGTCGCGCCAGGTCGGCGAACTGCTGTGGCCACTGCGCTCCGATCGTGTTCGCCTCGTGCACACGGTGCACAGCGCCCACACCATGCCGCCGCACCACTGGGACTCCCCCGTCGACGATCTCTGGGGCGGCTGGCTCGAGCACCTCGACCGCTACGACGCCGTCGTCTTTCCGACCACGGGGCAGCGCGATGACGTTGCCCGCCGGTTCGGGGAGCAGACGCGGCTCGAGGTGGTTCCGCACGCGCTCGAGGCAACCCCGACCGACGACCCGGTGCGCGATCCGCAGCTCGTGGCGATGATCACGCGGCTCGTACCGCTCAAGCGGGTCGACCACGTCATCCGGGCGGTTGCCGCCCTTCGCTCGCGAGGAACGCCGGTGCGCCTCGAGGTGTACGGCGATGGGCCGACGCGCGGCGAGCTCGAGGCGCTCATCGCCGAGCTCGATGTTGCGGACGCCGTGACGCTCCTCGGCCACGTTCCCGATCCCGCCGTACGCGTCGGTCGCGCCGCGGTATCCGCACTCACGAGCACCTACGAGGGTCAGCCACTCGCCATTCTCGAGGCTCTCATGCAGGGAACCCCGGTCGTGAGCTACGACATCAACTACGGCCCGCGCGACATGATCGAGCACGGCGTCAACGGACTGCTCGTTCCCCCCGGCGATGTCGAGGCGCTGACGGATGCGATCGGCCAGGTTCTCGAAAACGTCGAACTCCGCGCGCGCCTCGCCGCGGGTGCGCACGCCACCGGCGACCGCCTCGGGCCCGCCGCGGTCATGGAGCGCTGGGTGACGCTGCTCGGAGAACTGCTTTCGAGGTAGCCGGTCTCGATACGCCGCTGCGCGGCCACTCGACCAGCGGGATCGCTTACTCCGACTTCGAGCCCGTCACCGACTTCGCGTTCGTCTCGTAGGACGTGTTCGTCGACTCGAAGAAGTTCACCAGCTCGTAGGTGTCGTTCGCCGTCGCCATCCACTTCGCCGGGTTCGACACCTTGTACTCGGGCTCGAAGCCGAGCTCCTCCAGGCGACGATCGGCGAGGTACTTCACGTACTGGTTGATGTAGTTGGCGTTGAGCCCCAGGATGCCGCTGGGGAGCAGGTCGCGGTTGTACTCCTCCTCCATCTCCACGGCATCCAGAATCATCTGCTTGATCTCGGCCGCGAACTCGGGCGTCTGCAGGTCGGGGTTCTCCTCGAGCACCGTGAGGATGAGGTTGATGCCGAACTTGAGGTGCAGCGACTCGTCGCGCACCACCCAGTCGATGAGTCCGCCGAAGTTGCGCAGCAGGTTGCGCTGCCGGAACGACAGGGCGACCATGAACCCCGAGTAGAACCAGATTCCCTCGAGCACGATGTTGTAGGCGACGAGGTTGCGCACGAAGTCCTGCTTGCCCTCCGTCGTCGTGATGTCGAGGGTCTGCTCGGTCATGCGCTTGATGAAGTTGACCTGAAACTCCTCCTTGCGCGCCATCGACGGCACGTCGACGTGGGCGTTGTACGCCTCATCGCGGTCGATGGGGAAGGTCTCCAGCACGTACTCGAAGCTCATGCAGTGATTGGCCTCCTCCCACATCTGCTTCGCCAGGTAGAGGTGCGCCTCGGCGGCGTTGACGTAGGGGTACACGCCGAACGCGAGCGCCTTGTTCACCAGCAGCTCGTTCGGGTTGAAGTAGCTCATGAGGTAGGTGATCGCGTGACGCTCCTCATCGGTCATGCGCTTGAAGTCGGCGATGTCCTGATCGAGCTGGATCTCGTTCGGGAACCACGTGTTCGCGACCGCCTGGTCGTAGAGGTCCATCGCCCACTGGTACTTCACGGGCTTGAGCAGCAGGCCCTCTTGTACACCGGTGCCGAGAATGCCTGACATCGCTGATCCTTCTTTCTGGTCGGTTGGTTTCGAGACGATCGCCTACGGCGATCCCTCAACCAACAAGTTCTGCGTCTACTTGGTGGTTGAGGAGGTCGGCGTCAGCTGACCGTCTCGAAACCACCATCCGCCGCATTACTGACAGCTGTCGCACTGCAGGTCGTCCATGGGGTCGACCGGAACGTAGTACTCGTTCGCGCTCTCCGGATTCATGTGACTACTCCCCCTTCGTCGCGAGCCCGGAGAAGCCGAAACCGCGACGAGCGGGCGCAGCGCCGGCCCCCACCTTCTCGCCCTCGCCCGCCGCGCGAGCCGACGCGGCATCCGAGAGCTCCTCCGCCTTGTTGACCTTGACCGTCGACTGCTCCGCCTGATGGCGCGGCTTCATGTGCAGGTAATAGGTGGTCTTGACCCCGCGCTCCCAGGCGCCGATGTAGACATCCATCATGTCGCCGAGGTCGCGCGACTCGAGGTACATGTTGCGGCTGATGGCCTGGTCGATCCACTTCTGGGCGCGCGCGGCGACCTCGAGGAACGCGTACGGCGAGATCTGGAAGCTCGTCTTGTACACCTCCTTGATGTGGTCGGGCAGGGCGGCGATGCCCTGCACGTCGCCCTGGCTGCGCAGAATCGACTCGCGCACCTGCTCCCACATCCCGAGCTTCTGCAGATCGGCGACGAGGTTGCGGTTGACCTCGAGGAACTTGCCCGACGACGTGTTGCGGCTGAAGATCTGCGTGAACTGCGGGTCGAGTCCCGGCGTGGTGCCGGCGACAAGGCCGATGGATGCCGTGGGCGCGATCGCCATGAGGGTCGCGTTGCGCATGCCCTTCTTGACCTTCTCGCGCATGGAATCCCAGTCGAGCGTCGACTTTCGCGACACCGTGATCGGCACCCCGCGATCTGCCTCGTTGCGGTCGATGGTGTCGAGCGGAACGAGCCCGTTCGACCAGCCCGAGCCCTCGAAGTTGGGGTAGGCGCCGCGCTCCTTGGCGAGCTCGGTGGACTCATCGATCGCGGCGTAGGAGATGTGCTCCATGACCTCGTCGATGAAGTCATAGGCCTGCTCGCTGTCGTAGGCGAAGCCGAGCTGCTCGATCGCGTCTGTGAAGCCCATCACCCCGAGACCGACGGCGCGGTTCTGCTGGTTCGAGAAGTCCGCCTCCTTCACACTCGACTTGGTGATGTCGATGAGGTTGTCGAGCTGACGCACCGCCGTGCGGGCGCTCTCCTCAAGCCGGGCGAAGTCGACCGTGAACCTCGCTTGTCCTGAGCCTGTCGAAGGGACGATGTGACGGGACAGGTTGATCGAGGCCAGGTTGCAGACCGAGACGTTGTCCTCGTCCTGCGGCAGGGTGATCTCGGTGCACAGGTTCGACAGGTGGATGGTGCCCGTGTTGTTGTTGAGGGCGCGGAGGTTGATGGTGTCCTTCCAGGTCAACCAGGGGTGCGCCGACGCCTGCAGCGACATGAGCATCGCCTTGAACTGCTCGCGTGCCTTGATCTTCTTGAACATCCGCAGCTTGCCGGCCTCGGCATCCGCGACGTACTCGTTGTAGCGCGCCGAGAACTCGGCACCGTAGAGCTCGTTGAGCTCGCTCACCTCGAGCGGGTCGAAGAGGTACCAGTCGGCGTCGCTCTGCACGCGCTTCATGAACTCGTCGCTCACCCAGACCGCGGTGTTCGCCGTGCGAGTGCGACGGTACGGGTCGCCCGAGTTCTGGCGCAGGTCGAGGAACTCGGGAAAGTCGAGGTGCCAGTTCTCCATGTAGAACGCGAGCGCGCCGAACTTCTTGCCGCCGCGGCTCACCGCGCGCAGCACCGAGTCGATCGTGTGCATGAACGGGATCGGCCCGGTCGAGGTCGTGTTGTTCGAACGGATGGGCGAGCCCATGGAGCGCAGCTTCGTCACCGAGAGCCCGATGCCGCCGGTGCCCTTCGTGAGCCACATGACGTCGCGCACGGTCTTGGCGATGTGCTCGATGTCGTCCTGCATCTCCATGACGAAGCAGTTCGCGAGCTGAGGGTAGCTGGTGCCCGCGTTGACGAGGGTCGAGCCCGCGGCAAGGTACTCGAGCTTCGACATCTTCTCGTAGAACCCCAGAGCCTGCGTCGTGGGGTCGTCTTCGTTGAGGCTGAGGCCCATGGCGACCCGCATCCAGAAGTACTGGGGAACCTCGAGCGCGTCTCCGTTGCGCCCCTTGATGCCGTAGCGGTTGTTGAGGGTGACGACGCCGATGTACTTGAGCAGATCGTCGCGCTCATGGTTGAGGGCAGCGGCGAGTCGCGGAATGTCGAAGAGCTCGATGAGACGCGTGTCGAGCAGACCCTCCTCGACGCCGCGGCGGAGATTGGGCTCGAAGTGCTCGAGGTGAAGCCGTGCGAGCTCCTCGTCGGTCTCGTAATCGCCGAGAACGCGCTTGTAGATCGTCTTGAGCAGGAGGCGAGCGGCGACAGTGTCGAACGCGGGGTCGTCCTTGACGTTCTGCAGCGCCACCTGGATGACGGCCTCGTCGAGCTGCTGCGTCGTGATGCCATCGAAGAGCGTGAGCTCGAGCTCGCTCGCGATCTGGGTGACCCAGGTGATGTTCTCGTCGAGTCCCTCGCTCGCCTTCTCGATGGCGAGGTTGATCTTGTTCGCGTCGTACGCTTCCCGCTGGCCGTTGCGCTTGACAACCGTGATGCTCACTGGCTTTTCTCCTGATGGGTCCGGGGAATCCCCGCTCCGACCAGCGATTCCCGTGTTTGCGTGGGCCCTCGCGGGTCCTCATCTCGCCGTGGCAGCGAGGCGCTGGAGAGAGCAAGAAACGTCCCGAAACGAGATCTGGGGGGTTCTCGCGCTTCTTCAGTCACATCACTATATAGCGGGTTATTCCGGATGCTGAATCGCTACATGTTGTGGGCGTGTCGTCCACAATTGTGCAAAAGTTGTGCGAGTTCTCCACAGCCTGTGAGCGAGTTTTCGGGTCGATTGTGGTGCGAGGCCACCATTTCCGAGGTGAGAGAATCGAGTGGTGCGCAGTTACGTCGAGATCCTCCGAGTCAGGGGTGTCGCGCGCATCATGTCGGCGCAGCTGCTGGCGCGCTTTCCGTTCGGGATGATCTCGCTCGCGTTCCTGCTGCACATCGAGCGCCTGCACGACTCCTACGGCGCGGCGGGTCTCGTGCTCGCCGCGACGAGCATCGGGCAGGCCATCGCGGGGCCGATGACGAGCCGGTGGATGGGGGTGTGGGGGATGCGCCCCGTCATCGTGCTCACGCTCATCGTGTGCGTCGCATCGCTCAGCGTCATCGCCTTCGCACCGACCCTGCCCGTGCCCGTCTACATGGCGGTCGGGTTCGTCGGCGGGATCTCGACCCCGCCGATCCAACCGGCGGTGCGCACCATCTACCCCAAGATGGTCAACTCCAGGCAGCTGACGCCGCTCTTCTCGCTCGACGCCTCCGCCCAGGAGATCATCTGGGTCGTCGGGCCCGTCGTCGCGACCTTCGTCGCCACCCAGATCAGCACCATGCTCGCGATCGCCGTCGCGATCGTGTGCCTCGCGGTCGGTGGCGTGTGGTTCCTGTCCTCGCCCGAGCTCGGCAGGGTGCGCATCCCGCGCAGCAAGCGGCGCTTCGGCGCCATCCTGTTCCGGCCGCCCGTGCTGCTCGCCACCGCGACCGGGTTCCTGCTCGTCGGAGCCTGCGCGGCGATCGAGGCGGGGGTCGTCGCATCCTTCGGTCATGACAGCCCAAACTCGGGGATCGTGCTCGCCATCTTCTCGGTCGGCTCGCTCATCGGCGGCCTGGCCCTCGGGCACGTGCCCATCGGGCCGTGGGCGCTCGCGCGTCGCATGCTCATCGTCTTCGGCGGCATGGCTCTCGCCGCGGCCTCGCTCGACTTCTGGTGGCTCTCGCTTGCGCTGTTCATCGCCGGAATCGGCATCGCCCCCGCCCTCGCCGTCATGTTCGCCATCATCTCGGCGAGCGTGAAGTTCTCGGAGACCGCGGAGGCCTATGGATGGGTCGGCACCGGCCAGCTCATCGGCGCCGCGATCGGGTCTGCCGTGGCGGGCTTCATGATCGACGCCTACGACGCCCCGGGGGCCATCTGGGTCGCGATCGCGTTCGCGCTCGCGGGGTTCATCGTGCCGACCGTCTTCCGCCGCGCGCACCCCGACCTGCGCGGACGCGATGCGAGCCCGCTGCCCGACACCGAGCCGGTTCAGACGCTGCGCCCGTAGCGCGACGCACCCTTGCCCACCCAATCCCTCAGCGGTTTGTGGCAACTTCAACCGAACGTTCGGTTGAAGTTGCCACAAACCGCTGAGGGGCGGCGGCTGGCCCGCGAAATGCCTCTCCCGTCCTCCACACCCACGTGGTTGACCGAGCGTTCCCACATTGGTCGGCCCATGCAGCAAATCGGCAGAGCACACGACGCGACGATTACCGGATGCTCGACCACGACATCCGGGATCTTCACCTCACCCATCAGCTCAACGGCATCGTGCGCACCCGCGACCTCACGATCCCGGGCGAACGAAGCGACTTCTATCGGCGCGTCAGGGCAGGCGAGTTCACGCGTGTCGTTCGAGGCGCCTATCTTCCGACAACGACCTGGAACGAACTAGGCCCCGATGCACAGTACCGAGTCGTCGTCGCAGCGTCAGACCGACCGGGGTTCGTGTTCTCGCATCACTCTGCCGCAGCGATGTGGAGGCTTCCGTGGATCGGACCCTGGCCGCATCGCATCCACCTAGCGGAGCAAGCCGACGCGGGTCGCCTCTCGACGCCAGCGATCACACGGCACACGACGGGTGTTCCCCCGAGTGTCGAGGTGATCGACGGCCTGACAGTCACATCACTCGCCCGGACGGTCGTCGACCTCGCGTGCGCGCTGACGTTCGAACGAGCGGTCACGATCGCGGATGCCGCGCTGCGACGGACGGCACATCCGCTCGGCGGGCTCCCGGCAACAACGCTTTCGCGGCATGATCTTCAGCACGAACTTGCCCGAGTGCCAGTGAATCGTGGTGCGGTGAAGGCTCGGAACGTGATCGCCTTCGCCGACCCCCAAGCCGACCGGCCCGGTGAATCGCTCAGTCGCGTCAGCATGCTCCGGGCTCGGCTGCCGGCGCCGCAACTGCAGGCGCCGCTACGAGGGCGAAGCGGGAGAGAGTGGCGCGTTGACTTCTATTGGCCCGGGAACCGGCTCATCGGAGAGTTCGATGGTGAGTGGAAGTACACCAACCCCGAGTTCGCCAACGAACGCACGCCGAAGCGCATCCTCCTCGACGAGAAGTTTCGCGAAGACGACCTCAGGGCTGCGAACTATGGCTTCGCCCGGTGGGGGTGGGGTATGGCTCGATCGCCGGCGCAGTTGCGCCGACACCTGCTCGACGCGGGCTTGCAGGCGTGATCGGCCGAACCCTTCAACGGTTTGTGGCAAGTTCGCCCGAACGTTCGGTTGAAGTTGCCACAAACCGTGGGATGGCCGGGTTGAGGTGCGGGGTTATGTGGGCGGGATCGGCGTCGGCGGCGCGGGTGCCGCCTCGGACGGTGCGGCGAGCGCCGCCTCATCGCCGTTGTCGACGTCCTCGGGGTTGGGCAGCCGCATGAGGAAGCGATACCAGACGAGTCCGATGAGCACTGAGGCACCGCCGCCGATGACGAACGGCAGCGTGAGGTCGATGCGTCCGACGAGGCCGCCGAGCAGCGAGCCGAGGGGCATGCTCCCCCACAGCAGGGTGCGCCAGGTGCCGTGAACGCGACCGAGCAGGCGGCCGGGGATGATGCTCTGCCGCAGCGACATGATGAGGATGTTCCACACCGTAATCGACCCGCTCACGACGAACCAGCCGATCGCGATCGCCCAGAGGTTGTGGATGAGGCCGACCATGACCACGCCGAGTCCGGCGAGCACGTTCACCGCGGCAACCGTCGGCCCGGTGCCGAACCGCACCTTGAGCTGCTGGGTGACGACCGAGGCGGCGATCGCACCGACCGCGCCCGTGAGCATGAAGATTCCGAAGAGCTCCTCCGGCAGCCCGAGCTGACCGATGAGGTAGAGCACGAAGCTCGCGGTCGCGAAGGAGATCGCCATGCCCGTGAGGGTGCTCAGCAACCACAGCGTCTTGAGCAGCCTGCTCGTCATGATGAAGTTCCAGCCGTCGACGAACTGCTTGTACCAGGGCCCTTCCGCGGCCCCTCCCGTGCGTGCGTGCGCCGCCGCATACTGACGACCGGATGCGACCGCGGGCAGGAACAGGGCGAGCACGACCGCGATCGCGTACACGGCGGCGTTCGTCCCGAGTGGGATGAGCGCCGACACGGCGAAGAGCAGCGAGGTCGCCGGCCCGGATACGAAGCTCTGGATGACCTGCTCCCCCGCCTCGATGAGCGAGTTGGCGCGGGGCAGCTGGGCCTTGGGCAGGAGGCTGGGTACGACCGCGCGGATCGCCCCGTCGTACACGGTCTCGAAGATGCCGTAGATGAAGATGATGGCGTAGAGCCACCAGATGGTGAGGTTGCCGGTCGCGGTGACGACGAAGAGGGTGATCGCGAGGCCGGTTCGCACGGTGTTGGCGGTGGCGAGGGCGACGCGGCGGTCGATGCGGTCGATGAGGATGCCGGCGGGGATGGCGAAGAGCAGCCAGGGGAGCATGGCGAGGGCGGCGATTCCCGAGATGAAGAGTGCGTCATCCGTGATCCGGACCGCGAGCAGGGGGATGGCCGTGCGGGCGATGCCGTCGCCGAGGCTGCTCGCGATGTTCGCGGTGAAGACGTTGGCGAACGCCGCTCCGAGCGGCACTCTGGTCTTCGCGGTCATGGTCTCCCCGATCGGTCAGTCACGATATAGCTCGATGCCTCATTCAAGATATATCGCGTTTTGCCGTCGCGCAAGTCCGCCCTCGCCGCTCCCGTGAGGAGCCCTGTGTCGATGCGGGAGAATCGAGCTCGGCTACGCGATCGACATTCCACTGCGAAAGCCGCGTCACCCGATCGCAGCGGCGACGACACGCGCGAGACGCTTGCGCACCACATGATCGACGGCCTCGACACGGTGCACGGTCACGCCGCGCAGCTGCTCGACGATGCGCAGCCCCGCCGGCGCCAGGAAGGGGTCGAGCGCCCCGTAGACGACCTCCACGGGAACCGTCACCGCCGCGAGGTCGCTGATGGTCGTCTGCGTCTCGATGAGGTTCTTGAGCGACTCGACGAACGCGCGCCAGTTCGCCTCGGACACGTCGAGAACCCCCTTGATCGGCGCCAGGCGCGCCAGCCCGGCGGCAGCGGCGATCGTGAAGTCCTTGTTGAGCCGCAGGAACTCGTATGCCCTGAGGTAGAGCCCGAGGGCCGTGCGATCGAGGGGGTCGGCGACCGCGGAGGGCGTGACATAGACGGGCGGGCTCACGAGCACGAGCTTGCTGAGCCTGCGGGACTCGGCAGCCGCGTACCGCGTCGCGATGAGGCTCCCCATGGAGTGGCCGACGAGCACGAACTCCTGCTCGAGCTTCAGCGAGTCGAGAGTGCGGGCAAGGGAGTCGACGTGCTCCTCGATGGTGAAGGTCGCGGCATCCGGAGCCGGAGACTGGCCGAAGCCGAGCAGGTCGATCGACACGACGCGGTGCGTCTCGGAGATCAGGGGCACGAGGTTCTCGAAGGTCACCGACGACGAGGCGATCCCGTGGATGAGCACCACGACAGGGCCGGAACCGACATCGCCGGTTACCGTGAGGAGGGGTGCCTTGCGACGTCGCCACCGGTCGAAGAGCCGCATGCGTCAATTATGGGCCACGCGAGCGCAGGCGCGGCCGGGGGCAGAGACCGGCGGATGCCACGAGGTAACGTTTGCGCGCCAGACGAGTAACTTCTGCGAAACGTTGGGTGTGCTCGAGGCGCCCTTGCCAGTACCGTTTCTCGCATGAGGCGAATTCTGATCTCCACACTGGTGGCCGCGACCGCGTTCGGCCTTGTCGGATGCTCTTCAGCGGGCTACAACATGCCGACCGTTGACATGGGCGCACCGGCACCCGCCACGATGCCGGGCGGGGGTGACGCATACCGGGAGGCAATAGGCGAGACCGCCTACGGTGCTGACGGCGACGTCGCGAGACCGGGCGGCCAGCAGGTCATCACCCACGGCTCCCTGAGTGTCACGGTCGCCGACCCGGTCGGGACCGCCGATGAGGTGACCCGCATCGTCGCGGCCGCGGGCGGTCACGTCGAGTCCCGCAACGAGTACGTCGGCACGCCGGGCAACCCGGGCCGCGCCGACCTCACGCTGCGCATCCCCTCGAACCGTCTTGACGCCGTGCTGACGAGCCTCAAGGAGCTCGGCGAGGCGCGCGATACGACGATCTCGTCCACGGACGTCACGCAGCAGTCGCAGGACATCAGCGCACGGATCACGGCGCTGGAGACATCCGTCGACCGCCTGCTCGCGCTGCTCGAGCGCGCCGACGACACCGACACCCTCATCACGATCGAGCGGGAGCTCTCGCAGCGTCAGGCCGAGCTCGAGGGTCTCAAGGCGCAGAAGCGCTACCTCGACGACCAGGTCGCGATGAGCACGATCGCCGTCTACCTCGTCGCCGAGCGCGACGCGCCGATCGACGAGCCCGACAACTTCTGGACCGGCCTGCAGACAGGCTGGGACGCCTTCGTCGCATTCTGGGCCGGCATGCTCGTCGCACTGGGCGTGCTCGCTCCGTGGCTGGTGCTCATCGGGCTCATCGTGCTCGGGGTCGTTCTGATCGTGAAGCGCGCGAGCCGCGGGTCGAGCGCTCCGAAGACCGAGTAGAGCCCCGCGCGGAACTCAGGTACGAGCTCAGGAGTTCCAGGAGGGACGACTGGGCTCGCCCTTTCCCGCCGCGTCGTAGGGGCTCACGAGCTTGGGCGGATCCTTCTCTGCCGCGGCCTCGCGCAGCCGCTCGATGGTGTCGCGGGCTTCGTCCACGACGGTGAGCAGGGCCGGCACGAGCGCGATGAGCCGCCCGATGCGCTCCTGCTCGGTCGAGCCGTCGCCGTCGTAGATTATGCCCATCGCGTTGTCGCGCAGCACCGCCGCGCGGTCGAAGAGCTCGTCGGCGCTGCTCCGGGCGGCACCGTCGCGGCGGGCAAGGCTCGCGGATGCCGCCAGCAGCTCGATCTCCCGACCCAGGTTCGCGAGAGCGTCGTCGGGCGTCTCGGCACCCTCGGCGGGGCTCCCCTCGGCTGGGCTCTCGTCGGCGGTCACCCTTCGATTATGCGCGACGGGCCGCGGAGACCGCTTCGCAAACCGCGGGCACGACGCTCTCGGCGAACTCGCGCATGGTCTCCGCGTCGTCGGAGGCGAGGATGAACGTGCCGAAGCCATCCTCGAGCGCCAGACGGGCGATCTGCTCAGCCCAGTCGCTCGCCGGCCCGTCGAAGGGGCCGCCGCTGCGCGCAGAGAACCGGCCGCCGATGTTGAGGAGGCGACGGATGTCTGCGGGGGTGCGCCCGGCATCCGTCGCCGCCGCGTCGATCACCGCGTTGGCCTTCGGAATATCGCCCGGCTGCAGGTAACCGAAGGAGGGGAGCCAGCCGTCGGCCTTCGCGCCGAGCAGTCGCAGCATGCGCGGCTTGTAGGCGCCGAGCACGATGGGGATGTCGTGGGCGGGCGCGGGGCCGCGCTTGGCGCCGTCGACGCTGTAGAACTCTCCGTCGACGCGGAACGCCTCAGGGCTGTCGGCATGCCACAGCCCGCGCACGATATCGATCGCCTCGCCGAGCGCGTCGACGGCCTGACCGGGTGTCAGGCGCCGGCCGCCCATGGCCTCGATGGCGTCCCAGAACCCACCCGCGCCGAGGCCGAGATCGAACCTCCCGCCGCTCAGCAGGTCAAGGCTCGCCGCAGCGCGCGCGAGCACCGCGGGCGGGCGCAGCGGCAGGTTGTGCACGTTCGCCATGAGCCGAACCCGCTCGGTGCGCGCCGCGATCCAGGTGAGCAGGGTCAGCGTGTCGTGGAACCGCGGCTGATACGGGTGGTCCTGCAGGGTGACGAGGTCGAAGCCGAGTCGCTCCGCGAGCACCGCGAGGTCGACCGCGTGCCGGGGCGGGTCGTTCAGCGGTGTGATGAAGGTGCCGAACTCGAGCACGTGTCCGTAGTCCACCGGATGCCGCCTTCCGCAGGTTTTCTCCTAACCTACGTGAGGCGAGTCCTGGGCGGCAGGCTCGGCCGCGCTCTCGGGCGCGGGATCGGCCGCAGTCTCAGGCACGGTCGGCGCATTCGCCGCGGCCATCGCCCTGCGGCCGGCGGGAACGGCGATGGCGATGGTGACCGCGATGATCATGAGCCCGCCGCACACGAAGAGCAGCGACTCGACGGTGTAGATGTCGGCCAGCGGACCGAGCACGACCATGCCGAGCGGCATGGCGATCGCCATGACGATCCCCATGATGCTGAAGACGCGACCGTGACGCTCGGGCTCGACCTTCTCCTGCAGGAGCGTCATCGAGGGGGTCGAGAAGTACGGCACGGCGAGGCCGAAGAGGAACATGAGCCCGAAGAACACCCAGAGGTTGGTCGTGAGCCCCATGCCGAGGGTCAGGACCGCGAACGACATCGCGGTGATGACGATCATGGCGACACGGTTCTTCGTTCCCGCCCAGATGGCGATGAGGATGCCGGCGAGCATCATCCCGACGCTGAAGGAGATCTCGAGCACCGCGAGCATCCACGCCTCCTCGCCGAACGACCGCACGAGCATGAGGGGTGTGAGATAGGAGGGACCGGCCGCGAGCAGGAAGACGACGCCGAAGAGCATGAGCAGCCAGCGCACGAAGGAGTGGGTCCACACGTAGCGCACGCCCTCGACGAGGTCTTCGAAGTAGTTGAGCGCGACGTCGCTCGCCTTGCGGATCGTCGGCACGGGAATGAGGAGGAGCAGCCCGATGCCGATGGCGGCGGTGACGACATCGATGAAGAAGATGGCGATGATCGAGAAGTTGACGTAGACGAGCATCGCCGCGGCGGGCGCGAGCAGCGCCATCGCCGACTGGATCGATCCGTTGATGCCGTTGATGCGCATGAGCTGGTTCATGGGCACGATCTGCGGGATGATCGCCGCCACCGCGGGCATCTGGATGCCGGCGCCCACCGAGCGGATGGCGAGCGTGAGGTAGATGAGCCAGAGGTCGTCGTGACCGCTGAGCATGTAGAGGGCGAGGGCGAGCGTCGTGAGGGCGATCGAGGCATCCGCCGCGATGATGAGCACCTTGCGGTTCATGCGGTCGGCCCACACGCCGGCGAAGATCGAGATGAGCGCCTGCGGCAGGAAGCCGAAGACGGCGGCGAGCCCCAGCACGAGCCCCGACTTCGTCTCGAGCGTGAGGTGCCACATGATGGCGTACTGCACGAGCATCGATCCGAACAGCGAGGCGGTCTGCCCGCCGAGGAAGAGGATGGCGTTGCGCACCCAGTGCGGGCGCGCGTCGGCGCCCTGCGCGGTGGCGTCAGCAGGGTCAAGGATGTCGGCAGGAGCCGAGTCTTCGGGCACAGGAGTGCCTAGGTCGTGGTGCGTCATGGGTACTTTCGGCGAAGGAGCGCGGAAACGGCAGCCCTCCAGAGTACACGGTCGTCACGCTCTCGCCGACACCCTTGGCTGAGAATCCGCCGTCAGGATGTCGACGACGGCTCAGCACCAGCTCCCGTTTGCGCTTGTGCCCAGGCCGCGCCGAGCGAGAACTGGCTGATGGCCCCGTAGTGGGCCATCGCCGCCTCGACCCGACGCCGTCCCGTGCGGGGCGCGATGCCGAGTGCCGAGGCTGCCGCGTTCATCGTCATGCCCTTTCCCATGAGTGTCAGCATCGGATTCCAGGGATCCTCGGTGCGGTCGACCGGAACCGCCTCGCTCCACAGCCGCTCGTACATCCAGCTCATCACGGCCGCGAACGCGGAGGACTGCACCGCCATGACGCTCGTCGGCCAGTGCTGCCCCCAGATGAGCGGGAAGCCGACGGTGTCACTGTCGGTGATCCAGAAGAAACTGGGGAGGTTGGGGTGCATCCTGATTCGCACACCCGAGTCGAGCTCGCCCTGAATGCGCTCCCGCGCCAAGGGGTGGGTCGCATCGCTCACGCTCATGAGCAAGCGCACCTTGATGTCTTGACCGGCGCGAGCCGCCCAGAACGAGGCGAGGTACTCATCCTGGGACGAGAACAGCGCGGTCGTATCGGGCATGCATACGTCGGAGACCTCGGGGACGCGTCGCGTGAACTGAAGTCGCCACATGTCCGCCGCTGCCCAGGGGCCGTGCAGTACATCGGTGTGCAGAGCGGCGTCGGCGTTGCCCTCGGCCCAGGCGTCGAGCATCCCCGGCACCGCGCCGAAGGCTCCCTGGAGCCCGGCGAGTGCACCGGTGACCGTGCGTCCGAGCACGTCGGCCACCCCTTCGGCGATTCCGGCCACGGCGGCCTCGGGCCGCCGATAGGTGATGACATCGTTGGTGACGCTGACGAACCCGAGGCTCTCGAGCTGCTCGAGCTGGGACCGCACGCCGTCCTCGGGCTGGCCGACGATGCGGGCGAGCTCGGCAGGGGTCTGCGCCCTGGTGCGCAGGGCGACGCCGAGCACGGGGATGAGCTCGGCAAGTTGACTCAGTTCGGGCGCTTGGCTCACTCTTCCGTTTCCTCTTCAGCGATAACTACAGTGCACCCATTGTGTCGTGAACACCGCTGCGGTGGTGGATGCGGTGGCGCGCGGTGGCGCGGCTAACCGTTCGGCGTTGCTGTCGGCGCGCACGCTCCGCTGTCGTTGGACGCGAGCATCCTGCTGGATGCGCCGAAGACCCGCACGGAGACCGCATCGACGCCCGCCCCGTGCGCTGCTTCCGCCTGCTCGCAGAGCGCCACGGCGACGTCGGTGCGCGTGGCCCCCGCCACCGCAACACTGACGGCGTCACGATCGCGACCGACGATAACCTCGAAGTCGTCGAGTGTGGCGAGCGCGGCATCCGTCACCGCCTCGGGCAGGCTGCCCATGAAGAAGCGGCTGTCGCAGCGCTCCGCCACCCAGGCACGAACCTCACGCAGCGCGGCTGCGTGCGTGGCCGACTCCTCGAGCTCGGCAGACAGGTCGACGGGGACAGCAGGTGCCGACTGATCCTGCCCTGCGGCGGCGAGCGCGGCCTGCGGCACGAGTCTCAGCACCGCGATCGGCGCGTGCAGCGGCTCGGGGGCTTCGGCGCTGAACGTGTCGAGCACGTCAACCAGCCGCGCGGGATCGGCGACGGGCACGGCGCTCACCGCTGCTGCCGCCCGGCATGCATCGGCGTCGCCGATCGCCTGTGCGAGGCCGGCCGAGCATCCGCTCAGCACGAGGGTGCCAAGCGTCGCGATCATCAGGATGCGTGCACGCATCACAGCCCCCCGTACTTCTTCTCGATCTCGGCCCACTCTTCCTCGGTGCGATCGGGATAGATCTCCTCGCGAAGGAAGTCGGGCATCGCGGCGCTGGAGCAGCCCGACATCCGCTCGTTGAAGTTGTCGTACGACCAGGCGTCGCTCGCGTTGTTGTCCCAGCCGAGGCCCTGCGGGTTGGTGAGCAGCTTGTAGCCGGTGAGCGCCGTGTCGAGGTAGCCGAGGCCGCTTCCCACCTTGCCCAGGTCGGCTCCCCCGAGCTCGGCGAGGCCGGCACCGTCGCCGATATCGCCCCAGGCGTCATCGAGGCCCTCGCCCGGATTATCGGGATCGATATCGCCGATCGGGTTCATCGGCCCCCCGATCGCGCCGATTGGAGCCACTCCGCCGACCGCGCCGATGCCCTCACCGACGTTGTCCATCATCCAGTCTTCGATCGGGGCGGTGTAGTCGCCGAGATAGACGCTTGCCGAGCCCCCCGAGAGACCCCATGCGGCAACGCAGAGGTACTGATCGGTGACCCACTTGAACGTGTCTCCGGGGTACGAGAAGTACTTGGTGACCGACTCCGAAACTCCGAGCTCCTCGAGCACGTCGCCGACCTTCGAGAGTCCTCCGAGCACCGGGCCCACCGCATTGAACGGGGGCACGTAGGAGAACGCCTGATTGGCGGCGAACCCGGCCACCCCGACCACCTTCTTCGCGGCGATCGCGAGCTGGTTGCCGGCCTCGCTGAAGAAGTCGGCGGCCTTCTCGTCCCACGACTTCTCCCGGTAGCGGTGGGCCACCGTCTTGTCCCCATCCATGACGACGACGGCGACGTCGACCTTGCCCGTCTTCTCGACATCGCCAGCCCAGCCCTGCCAGACGTTGCCGCCGGGAACCTCGCCGAACAGGGCCACGCTCGTTCCGCCGATGTAGGAGCCCGTCCAGACGTCGTCCTTGCTGGTCGGCGCGGCCGCTCCGTTGCAGTTCGCCTCGGGCAGGCGGGTCACCCGGTGCGGTTTGCCGGTGATGGTGAGCGTGTCGCAGATGAGGTCGTAGACGGCCATGACGGCGGCCTCGGGTGCAGCGGCGTTGACGCGGTAGCTCTCGCCGACCTTCTCGGTTCCGCCGCCCGCCACGCCCTCCCAGTTCGCGAAGGCGTAGCCGCGCGCATCCGCCCCCGCAGTGAAGGTGAGATCGGTGCCGACGATCCAGGCCGTGGAGTCGTAGGGGCAGTTGGGGGCCGGAGAGATCTGAATGTAGTCCCCGGTCTGCTGCAGTGCCGTGTGCGGGTTGCCCGCCACGTCGACGATCGTGACGAACGGCAGCACCCGCTGACAGGCGAAGGCGTCGAGGCGCAGCGCGCCGGCGTAGCCCGCGCGGTCGCGCAGCGACATGGTGACCTCCGAGCCGGGCACCCCGTAGGTGCCGAGATCGGGATGCTTCAGTCGCCATCCGAGCAGCGGGTCGCCGCTGACCGCACGCACGTGCCCCGTCACGGTTCCCGAGGTGACCTTGCCCCACTGCGGGTTCTGACTCCACTCGCCCACGCCCAGGATGCCTTCGTCGCAGAAGCCGAGTGCATCCGCGCTGAACTCCAGGCGCAGCTCGATCTCGGAGTTGTGAACCTGCGAGCGGAACTCCGAGCAGGCGAAGTCCTGCACGAAGGAGGGGCGAAGAACGGTGTCCTCATTGATCTGCAGCGACAGGTGCTCGAAGGTGTTGCGGAAGGCGAGTGTGGCGTTGTCGCCGATGCCCGGGATGTTCCACTTGGCGAACCGCGCGCCGAAGCCCGCGACCTGCTCCGGCACGGCGCTGAGGTTCACCGAGGTGCCCGGGGTGAGATGCCACGTGCTCGCCGGGGTCGAGGTCGGGCCGACAGGGCAGTTCGACTTCGCCGAGGTGGTCACGGTGCCCGAGGCGTAGCCCTTGAACTGCGGCACGACGGTGAGCACCGCGCAGGTGGCGAACTCGACCGTGATGCGCCCGGCGCTCTCGACGACGAAGCTGCGCTCCGTGGTGCCGCTGCCCAGGCGACCGATGTTCTCGCCGACGAGGCTGACCGCTGCTCGGTGCAGCCCTTCGACGCTGCTCGGGTACGCGAGCGGAACGCTCGGGTCCGGCGTCATGAGCACGAGGACGGTGCCGCCCACCGCGAACTGATCAGCGCGGGCGGGGTCGGGGCAGCGGGATGCTTGCGTCGGGCCTGTGACGTATGCGGTTCCCGGTCCGCGAAACTCGACGTCGATCGGGTAGCAGACGGGGCCGAAGAGGGAGACCACGCGCAGGTCGCGGTCGAGGGTGCGCGTGACCGCGCCCTTCGGCTGGTAGGCACCGCCGTCGACGGTGACGCCGTAGTACTCGTAACCGCTGATGGCGGTCGGCCGGTCTGAGGAGACGGCCGTGCCGACGAGGAATCTCCCGGTCCAGCTCACATCGCGGCCTCCGTGCGCGTTAGGGGCGCTGGTGACCGACCAGGCGTCGTCGCCGGGGCAGTTCGGCATCCCCCCGACGAACATCTGACCGCCATAGTTGTGCCGCATGTTGCTCATGACGTTGGTGACGGTGACGCACTCGGCGCGCAGCTCGAAGATCGCCGACACCGACTGGGTCTGGTTCGCGGCGGGGCCGACCTCGAAGAAGTGGAGTGCGGGTGCCGGGTCGGCGACGAGGCGGCCACCGATGTCGATGAGTCGCCAGCGCTGCGCGGGGCTGCCCGTGTCGGCGGCGGTGACGCGAACCACGATCGGGGTTCCTGCGCGGTAACCGCCGTCGACGCAGTTGGCTGCGGTCTCGATGGCGACGGCTCCTGCGCCCGTGGGGCTGACGTTGCGCGCCACGGGGTAGCAGGCGATGGGGTTGACCTGCTGACTCCACCGGGCCTCGGCCCAGAGCGCGGTTCGGGCGTACTCGACCGTGATGGGCTGGGCGCTGGACGCGTCGGCGAGGGTGTAGCGGAACTCGCAGGATCCGACGGCGTCACCGGTGCACTGCGCCCCTGCGGGCAGCCCGGAGATCTGGGGGCGCACGCCGGGGCCGACGAGGCTCCAGTCGAGGGTCACCAGTGCGCCGGTTTCGGGTGCACTCGTCGACAGGGTGACGGTGAGCAGTGGCGTGCGGACGATGGCCTGGGCGATGACCTCGTCGCGACTGGCGGCGGTGTACCGTGTGTCGCCCGGGTAGCTGACACTCAGTGTCATGGGTCCAACGCGGTCAGCCGTGCAGCTGTAGAGAGGCCCGGATATGTTGGTGCATTCGGGTCCCCCGAGCAGCGCGACGGTGGGGGCACCGGTGGGCAAGGGAACCTGGGCGAGGGTGTCGGTGGCGTCGCGACCGACCGTGACGGTGACGAAGACCTCGGTGCCCCACAGCACTTCGGCGGGCGAGGTGCTGTTGACGGCGATGGCGGGCGTGTTGGGGTAGACGGTGGTGAGTCCGCCGAACTGGGCGGGCGAGTGGACTCCGTCGTCGGGTGTGTAGCGAACGCTCAGTTGCCGATCGCCGACCTGGAGTGCGGTTCCCGGCACGGTGAGGGTGGACGTGGTGGTGTTGGGCGAGTCCGGCAGCAGTGTCGCGGTGATGCCGGTGGGGGTGCCGTCGAGCCACAGTTCCACGGTTCCGAGAGGATACCCCGTGCCGCTCAGGCTGGACACGGTCACGCCGATCGCGGCCTGCCTGCCGGTGATGAGCTGAGGAACCTGCGGCCATACCGAGGCCTCCTTGCCCTCGACGGTGTGCGTCAGCGGCGCGGAGGTCGAGCCCGCGAAGGCGGTGCTGCTCGGCACGTACACGGCACGGATGCTGTGCTCCCCGATGGCGAGCGGCGGCACGGTGAGAGTTGCCGCGGCCCGGTCGCTTCCGGGCCCGGTGCCGCCGACGGGCACGAGGGGCTCCGTCCCGACGACAACGCCGTCGACCTCGAACCGCACCTGCCCGACGGGCACGTGCTCGTAGCCGAGCGCGTCGACGCTTGCCGTCACGATGACGGTGTCGCCGAGTGTGGAGCTGTGCTGCGGCGTCGCGGTGAGCAGCACGCCGGTCTCGTAGCCGACGAGCACGAGCTGGGCGGCATCCGATGCACCGGCTTCGAAGTGCGGGCCGCCCGTGTACTCGGCGACGAGGCTGTGGGTTCCGAGGCCGAGTGCGGTGGCGTCCACGGTGAAGTCGAGGGGCATCGCCGTCGAGGCGCTGAGGGTCTGGGTTCCGAGAACCGTCGAACCCGACCTCAGGGTGACGGTGCCGTGGTTGGGTGCGGTGGCCCCCGCCTCGGAGATGACCGAGACCCGCACGACGGGGTTGACGCCCGCATTCACCTCACCCGCCGGAGGGGTGACCACGACGCTGACGTTCGCCTTGCGCGAGGTCAGGTACCCGCTCGCGTACGACGCGCTGACGTGATCCGACCCGGTGAACTGCACCGCGGTGTACGGGTTGGGACCACCGGGGGGCGGGGCGGCGACCGTGTAGGTGGCCACGCCGTCCGCGCCCGGCTGCAGGTTGAATCCGGTGGGGAAGAAGTCGCCCGAGAAGATCAGGTACCCGTTGCCGAGCGGCGCCCGGCTGGGGCTGTCGACGGAGACGGTGACACGAATCTGCACCTCCTGCCCCGGCGCGGGATTCGTCGGCAGGTACTCGAGGGTGAGGCTGGTGGATGCCTTCAGCGCGAGGGTGAGCTTCATGTCGCTCGAGGAGGCGAAGACCCCCGCGGGATCCGTGTAGGTGGCGAAGACCTGCTGGACTGAGCTCGAGAACGGCAGCAGGGCCTCGTGCGTCGCGACCCCGTTCGCGTCGAGCGTTGCGGTGCCCAGTTCAAGGCCGCCGTTCGTGGTGAAGGTGACGAGGCCGCCGGCGAGCGGGACCGGAGCCGCGGCATCCGCTCCCACGGTTGCGGTGTAGGTCGTGGGCGCGTAGGCGGTGGTCTCGCCCGGCCCGACGAGGGTGAGGGTCGTCGGCCAGAGGCCCACGGCGACCGTAACGGGCGACGACGACGCCGCATACTGGTCGTTTCCGCTGAACCTGGCCGTGAGCTCGTGCGCGCCGGCGGACCGCGCCGGGATGCTCACCAACGCCACGGAGGTGCCGTTCAGTGCTGCTGTGCCGAGCACGGTGCCGGCGGCATCCTCGAGGCTGATGCTGCCCGTCGTGGGGGCGCCGAGCCAGGCCGCCGCCGACACCTCGACGGCGACGTCGATCGACTCGCCCACGCGAACGCCGGGAGCGGTGCCGCTCACGGTGGTGGGTACGAGTCCCACCTCCAGCTCCCGCGACGCGATCGGCGACGACTCGAACTCGGTCGCGTCGTCGGTGAGGTAGCGCGCGTCGATGGTGTGGCGGCCGAGGTCGAGCACGAGCTGGATGCTGGCTCCCGCACCTTGCGCCGCGACCGTGCTCCACGCGCCGCCGTCGACGCGGTACTCGAACGCTCCCGTCGTGGGGTTGAGGTAAGGGTTCTCTCCCGCCACTCCGAACGCAACGGTATGCGCGGTTCCCGGGAGGGCGGCCTGCGGCGGCATGATCGACACGGTGGTCGCGGACGCGCGCCGGGTGAGGGTGAGCTGCGCATCCGTCGCCGCGGCGTGCGAGGAGGAGCCCTGCAGCGACACTGTGACGTCGACGCTGTCACCGGTCATGGTGGCCTGGAATCCCAGGGGGAGCAGGTAGTCGTCGAGGATGTACTCCTCGGTGCCGATGATCACCGTGATGACGCCGTCCGTCAACCCGGGCGACCCCGCGGGCACCACCGCGTCGATGAGCAGGTCGGTCCTCTCGCCCCGATACAGCGAGTCGCCCTCGGCCGACTCGATCGTGAAGGTGACGGGAACGACACCGGTGCCGTGAGCAACCGGGGCCGAGACGGAGCGCGCGTACCGCGGCGAGTCGCCACCGCTCGGGTTGTAGACGGCGTAGATCAGCGAGGACCCCGCGGGCAGAGCGGTCGTGGTGATGCTGACCAGACCGTTGATGTCGGGCCACGCCGTTTCGAGCACCGCGCCGGAATCGGGGTCGTCGAGACGCAGCTGCACCGGCACCCCCGAACCGAGGCTGCCGCCATCCCCCGCGACGAGCGTGACATCGAACGTCACCGGGTCGCCGAAGCTCGTGGTCGTCGCTGACTGCGTCAACCCGACCGCCACCGGAATCTTGGCGATGTCGACCGTGACCGCGGGCGAGGTGGAGCTCAGCAGCGGGGGTGCTCCGAAGTAGCTCGCCTCGAGCTGGGCAGACCCCACGGCGGGCACCATGAAGTCACCGCTGGCGACACCGTCCGTTCCGAGCGGAAGCCACAGGTCCGGCACACTGACGAGGTTGTTCAACCGCACCCGCACCCACCCCTTCGTCACCGGCTCGCCTCCGGACGTGACCGACACCTCCACAGGAATCGGCGCATCCACTCGAACCTGCTGCGGAGCGACCAGGGTCGTCACCGTCGAGGAGACGCCCGCCGCGACCGTGTGGGCTACCTCGAGCCACGGCCCAAGATTCGACGGCGGAACGCCCTCGGACGGGAGTTCACCGAGCACCTGGGCACCGAAACGGTACGAGCCAGGGGGCAGCGGATGCTCCAGCAGGTCGATCTCGAACGAGGAAGCCCCGTACCAGCCCGAGTACTGGTTGGTGCCGAGCTCCCGCCACTGCTCGTCGGCACCCAGTAGGAAGTAGGTGACGGAGAAGTTGGAGACAACGGGAGTCGCGTCGGTGCTCGTGGCCGTCACCCACAGCGTGACCGGGTCGCCGTGGACCGTCGACGAGCCCTCGCGAACGATCAGCGTCGCCTCGAAGCGAGGATCATCGACCGCCACTCGCGACGGTCCCTGCTCGCCCGAACCACCGGGCTCCTCGGAGCCCTCGCCGGAGCCGCCCTCCTCGGTGCCACCCTCGGTGTCCTCACCCTCGGCGCCGCCCTCGCCGCTCAGTGCGTTGACGAGACCGAGCGGGCCATCCGTGGGCGAGGTCTCGGTACCAGTGTCGGCGGGCGGCTCGCTCCACTCGACCCCGGACGCGGCATCCTCACCCGCATACGCGGGCGTCACGGCACCCGAGGTGACGAACATGACGAGCGACAGTGCGGTCGCCGTGGCCGCCACAAGCCCGCGGCGCCAGGCGTGAGGCAACGGCTCGATCGCCACGTCGTCGTCGCGAAGCTCCCGGCCGAGAACCGCGAGCACGGCGAGCGGATAGCCGAACGTGAACGACTGCACGATGACGACGCCCACCATGATCAGGGGGTCGTCGGCGAGCTCGCCCAGCAGCAGGCTGATGCCGAACTGCAGCGCGAAGTAGGCGACGAAGCTGAGGATGATCGCAAGAGCCGCGGGCAGCATCGAACGGCCGGTAGCCGCCCAGCTGCGGCGGAGCGCGCGCAGTGGTCCGCCACCCTCGAGCACGGTCAGCGTGGCTGCGAGGGCGAATCGTACGATGACGACAGCGAGAGCGCCCAGGGGTATGAGCGCCGCCACGAAGTAGCCGACCGGAACCCGCGCGGTGCGGCCCCGCGCACGCTGAACCCCGGTAACGATGAGACCGATGAGCCCCACAACCATGAAGAACGGTGTCAGCACGAGCGACAGCACGATCATGACGAGGTGGAGCGCGAGTGCGATCAGCAGGGCGGGAGAGCGGCGCACCGCCTGAAGCAGGGTGCGCCCGAACAGTGGGCGGCCACCGTCGCGCACCGAATCGAAGAGCCGCAGAGAGGTTCCGAAGGCGATGGCGGCGATCCAGGCGATGATGAGGAATGCGGGCAGCCCGATCTGAATCGCGAGCAGCACCATCCCCCAGGTGCTGATTCCGGAACCGTCCGGATTGAACAGGATCGGCACCTGGGCGAGAGCGACCGGCTGCACGGCGGCGAGCGCCGCCGTGGCGACCAGGCCGGCAAGGAATGAGAACACCGTGAGCAGCAGGGTGACGGGCAGCCATCCGTGCACGAATCGTCGGCCGGCCTCGGCGACCGTGCGGCCCAGAGCTGCCCGGGTCGATGCGGTCGCGGACGGGTTCGTTGGGGTGTTCTGGCTCTCCGCCACGGCGCTCCTTCGCGAGGTTTCCTATCGCTCACTAGGAGCAGACAGGCTCACGATAGCGACGAGTGCGTGGACAGGAGCGGCCAATGGCCTCAACTGACCGCGGCCGATACACCCCCCTTTCGAGGCGCGCGATGAGCGGCGTGCAGGTACTTTCGCAGCGACCTCGCCGTCGGCGGTCTCGGCGCTGACGCTTCTGCGCTCCCCTAGACTGCGTCCATGGTCGGCCCCGCACTGTTCAGTCCGCTCGCGTTCGGCACCGTGACCGTCCCCAATCGCATCATGCAGACCGCGCACTCGAAGGGGTACTCGGACCGGACGGAGTCGCAGCGCGAGATCGACTATTTCGTGCGCCGGGCGCGCGGCGGGTGCGGGCTGTTCGTCGCGGGCAACCACCTCGTGCACCCGACCAGTTCGGTGCGCTGGTTCCAGGATGCCTACCGCACCGAGTCGGTCGAGCACGGGCGCGCGTTGACGGAAGCGGTTCACGGTGAGGGTGCGCGAATCCTCGTGCAGCTCAATCACCATGGTGCCCAGGCCGGGCCGGACGGCCCTGAGGGGCCACGGCCGGTCTTCTCGGCGTCACGCCTGCTGTCGCCCTCGACCGGGCACGCGACGCGTGCGGCGTCCGCCGCAGACATCCGCTCCTTCGTGGATGCGTGGGCGCGATCGGCCGAGCTGGCCCGCGAGGCGGGGTTCGACGGGGTCGAGGTGCACATGGCGCACAGCTATCTCCTGCACGAGTTCCTCTCCCCCCTCTACAACGCCCGCACCGACGAATACGGGGGCGATCTGGAGGGCCGCACCCGGTTTCCGCGCGAGGTGCTGCGCGCGGTGCGCGCGGCGGTGGGGGACGACTACACGGTGGGGATTCGCATCGTCGCCGACGAGGCTCACCCCGGCGGGCTCGGTCCGGCCGAACTGCGCGAGGTCATCGCACGGCTGCGCGCGGAGACACGCCTCGACTTCCTCGACCTGGCCGCGGGCGGCTACCACAACGTGCACTACGTGTTCCCGTCCTCACCGATGCCGACGGCGTGGCTGCGGGAGCAGACCGCGGCGGTGAAGGCCGAGAACCCCGACATCGCGGTGTTCGGCGTCGGTTCGGCGCTCTCTGTCGAGGATGCCGAGGAAGTGATCACCTCCGGCATCGCCGACATGGTGGCGTTGACGCGGGCCCAGATCGCCGACCCCGACCTGGCGCTGAAGCTGCGCACCGGCCAAACCGATCGGGTGCGGCACTGCATCCGCCTCAACCAGGGGTGCCTGGGTCGTGGCAGCACCGGACTGCCGATGTCGTGCACGGTGAACCCGGTTGCGGGCCGTGAGGCTGATCGCGGTGAGCGCGCGGCGACCGGCGTGCAGCGCTGGGTGGTGGTCGGCGGTGGCCCGGCGGGGATGCGGGCCGCGGTCGAACTGGCGGAGAGCGGCCACCGCGTCACGCTGTTCGAGAGGTCGGCACAGCTCGGCGGTCAGCTGCTCGTCGCGCGCCGGGTGCCGGGCAGGGAGAGCATCCAACTGCTCATCGACGACCTCACGCGAGACCTGAACCGTCTAAAGGTGGATGTGCGGCTCGGCGTCGACGGCGACTCGGCAACGGTGGCGGCGCTGGACCCGGAGGGTGTGGTGCTCGCCACCGGCTCACGCGCACCCGCGGTGACCTCGCTCTCCTTCGCGGCTACAGCCCCGGGCGTTTTGGGCAGAACCGTGTCGGTGGCGGAGGCGGTACTGAACCCCACAGGGCCGCGCGCCGTCGTCATCGACGACGACGGATCGAACTACGGCGCCGCGGCGGCGCTCGCTCTCGCTGCGGCGGGCGTGGAGCTGCACGTGGTGACCGTCTTCGAGAATCTGTTCCCGCATGTGCGTGCCGGCTACGATCGGCCCCTGCTGCTGGAGCGGCTCTCCCACGGCACACTGCACCGCTACGAGTCCACGGTCGCGACGGCACGCCGCGGTCGCGCGCTGACCTTGCGCGACACCCTCACCGGAGAGATCACCGAACTCGGGGACGTGGACGTTGTCGTGTCCTCCACCCCGCGTGAACCCGTCGCCGAGCCCTTCACCGCGCCGCCATCGGTACGCGTGGTGGAGATCGGAGACAGGGTCTACCCGCGCAACATCGACGCCGCCATCTTCGACGCCGTGGAGCTCGCGCACAGTGTCGGGCGTACGCCGACCGAAGCCTGACCAAACAGTCACCCGCGCGCGCATCTTCTCTCTTGGGTGGAGCTAAGGAGATTCGAACTCCTGACCTCTTCGATGCGAACGAAGCGCGCTACCAACTGCGCCATAGCCCCAAGTGCGTTAGTCAGATTATCACGACCGGCATGGTCCGCGGATCGCTGGCGCAGCGCGCTGGCCCGGTGGAGACTGGAGGCATGCCGGAACTGCCCGAGGTGCACGCCCTCGCGACCGATCTCGGCTCGCGCCTGCGCGGCCGGACCGTGGAGCGGCTCGAGATCGTCGCCTTCGCGGCGCTCAAGACCTTCGATCCTCCCGTCTCTGCACTCGCCGGTCGCACGGTCGCCGACGTCACGAGGCATGGAAAGTTCCTCGACCTGCGGTTCGACGACGCCGGTCCCCACGAGCTGCACCTCGTGATGCACCTCGCGCGTGCCGGCTGGGTGCGCTGGCGCGAGGCGGCGCCGCAGCGCTCGGGCCGGCCGGGTAAGACTCCGCTCGCCGCCCGGCTCGTGCTCGATGATGGCGCAGGGCCAGTCCGAACAGGGCACGACGGCACGACCCTCGCCAAGGGCTCCGGTTTCGACGTGACCGAGGCCGGCACGAAGAAGAGCCTCGCGATCCACATCGTCCGCAACCCGCGCGAGGTGCCGGGCATCGCGCGACTCGGACCCGACCCCCTCGATCCGGCCTTCACCCTCGACCGCTTCCGGCGCATCCTCGACGCGGCCGGCCGCAAGCAGATCAAGGGTCTGCTGCGCGACCAGTCGACGATCGCGGGCATCGGAAACGCGTACTCCGACGAGATCCTGCACGCGGCCAGGATGTCGCCCTTCAAGCCGGCGGTGATGAGTGCGGATGACGCCGAACGGCTCTTCGACGCGATGCAGTCGACCCTGCGCGACGCGATCGCGCGTGCCGACGGGCTCGCCGCGGCCGAGCTCAAGCGCGAGAAGAGGTCGAACCTGCGGGTGCACGGGCGCACCGGCGAGCCCTGTCCCGTGTGCGGCGACACCGTGCGGCAGGTGATCCACGCTGACTCGACGTTCCAGTACTGCCCGACGTGCCAGACCGGCGGCAAGCCTCTCGCCGACCGTGTGCTGTCGCGGTTGCTCAAGTGACCCTGCATGGCAAACGGACCCGCGCTACCGGGCGGGCTGTCAGCCGACCGCCCGACGGCGCGCGAGGATCTCATCGAGGTTGGCGGGAGCGGCATCCGTCTCATCGATGACGCCCATGCGCGCGAAGCGGTTGGGTTCCTCGGCGCGCACCGGGCGAGCAGGTGCGCTGACGCGCGTGACCTCGGCGTGCGCAGCCCGCAGCGCTTGCGTGGCCGCCGCCGCGGCCGCGAGCAGTTCGTCGTGCGGAGCCGCCCGGTTGCTGTGATCCGCAGCAGGCACCGGTGCCGCTTGGGCGATCGATGCTGCCGCCTCGGCCTGCTCCCGCGCCTGCAGGTAGAGGGGTTTCGGAATCGGCTGCGGCATCCATCCTCGATCCGCCTCGACCTCGTCGTGCTCTGCGTCGTCGTAGAGCACGGTGCGCGCGGGTGTGCGTCGCACCGCACTGCCCTCGCGTCGCATCCTCGCGACCGCCGCCATCTGGTTGAGCAGAGCGATCGCACCGAGGGCGACGACGACGGATGCCGCCAGCAGCACCCATGCTCCCGTCGTCACGGCCTCGGCGACCCCGAAACCGAGCCCCGTCACCGCGGCGAACAGCACGAGTGCCGTCACACCGCGCGAGCGCCGCAGCCTGCGCGACGCGGAGGAGCTCGCCGCAGATCCTGCGTGCACGACCCCGCGCGCGACCCGGCTCTCGGTCGCAGTCCGTGACGCGCCCGATTCGACCCCCTCGAACTCGGTGACCGGCGCGACGGGCCCGGTCTCGCCGAGCGCCGCGCGTCGCGCCCGCAGGGCACGCTGCTGCGCCGCGATGGCGCGCGCCTGGGTTTCGATGCGCACGGCATCCGGCACCTGCGCGGTCTCCGCCATGATGCGCAGCGTCTGCTGCAGGCGCACGGCGTTGCGCTCGGTCGACAGGTACTCGCGGCGGCGCAGCCAGGTGGGAACGAGGTAGATGAACCACAGCAGCGCCGCGAACGCGATGATCACGCTCGAGCCGACGCCGTCAATTCCCATGCCCACAACCGTAAAGCGGCAGCGCGCGCGGGCGACGTTGGCGCGCCGCGCACTCCGCGTGCTGACAGGCTGCGCACCCGCCGCATGCTCGCGCGCTTCGCACACCCCGTTGCCGTCTCCGGCACCCCGAAGTATGTGGGTGTGGGAGCCGGTTTGTGGGTGGGCGACCTCTAGTCGAGCGCCGGCGGGCGGGCCGCCGCCGATTCGGGTGCCCGGCCGTCGAGCCACCGCCGCAGCACACCCGTCGGCACCTCGTCGTTCGTCAACGCGAAGCAGTAGTGGTCGCGCCAGTCACCGTCGATGTGGATGTATCGGCGACGCAGGCCCTCATAGCGGAACCCCAGCTTCTCGACGACCCGCAGGCTCGGCTTGTTCTCGGGTCGAATGCAGATCTCCATGCGGTGCAGCTGCAGACTGAAGAAGCAGTAGTCGGTCGCCAGTGCGACAGCGGTGGGTGTCACGCTCTTGCCCGCGAACCGCTGCGACACCCAGTAGCCGATCGTTGCCGACGACACCGACCCCCACTGGATGCTCGACACGTTGAGCTGCCCCGCGAAGTCGCCGTCGTGTTCCATCGCGAAGGGCAGACCCTCGCCCGCACGGGCGCGCACGAGCAGGTTCCGGATGCTGCCCCTCAGGTCGTACGGAGCCGGTCCGCCCGGGTTGGTCGCCTCCCACTGCCGCAACCAGCCGCGGTTGTCGCGCAGTTCGCGGTCGAGTCTGCGCGCATCCCTCACGCGAAGGGGACGGATCGTGACCGCGCCCTCGGTCAGGGTCGGGATCTGCACGGCCGTCGTCCCCGTGTGCCTAGTCGAGCGTCTCGACGAACGATGCGAGCCACGGGCGAAGCTCGGGTCCGAGGTCGTCGCGGTCGGCAGCGAGCTGGATGATCGCCTTGATGTAGTCGAGCCGATCGCCGGTGTCGTAGCGACGACCACGGAAGACGACACCGTAGACACCGCCCGCACGCTCGGACTCGGCGGCGAGCACCTGCAGCGCATCCGTCAGTTGAATCTCGCCGCCCTTGCCGGGCTGGGTGTGCTCCAGAACCTCGAAGACTTCGGGGCGCAGCACGTAGCGCCCGATGACGGCGAAGTTCGAGGGCTGCTCGCCCGGAGCGGGCTTCTCGACGAGCCCCGTCACGCGCACGACGTCGTCATCGCCGGTGGGTTCGACGGTCGCGATTCCGTAGAGGTGAGTCTGCGACGGCTCGACCTCCAGCAGCGCGACGACACTCGCGTCGCGCTCGCCCTGCACCTCGAGCATGCGCGAGAGCAGCTCATCGCGCTCATCGATGAGGTCATCGCCGAGCAGAACCGCGAAGGGCTCCCGTCCGACGTGCATCTTGGCCCGCAGCACGGCGTGCCCGAGCCCGAGTGGGTCACCCTGCCGGGTGTAGTGCATCTCGGCGAGCCGGGTCGACTCGTTGACCTTGCGCAGCCGGTCGATGTCTCCCTTGCGCTCGAGAACGGCCTCGAGCTCGCCCACGCGGTCGAAGTGATTCTCCAGGGCGCTCTTGTTACGGCCCGTGATCATGAGCACGTCGGTGAGTCCGGCTTCGACCGCTTCTTCGACGACGTACTGGATGGCCGGCTTGTCGACGACGGGCAGCATCTCCTTCGGCATCGCCTTCGTCGCAGGAAGGAACCTCGTGCCGAGGCCTGCCGCGGGAATGACCGCCTTGGTAATCCGATTCGCCATGGGGCAAGGCTACCGGCAACACCTAGACTGGCTGTCATGACGGGTGACGAGAGCCGCCAGAAGCGTGCCCTGCGCGCGGAGCTGCGCGCACGACGGCGCAACCTCACGGCACCCGAGCGCGACAATGCGACGGCCGCGTTCGCCGAGCAGCTCACGAGCCTGGTGCAGAACACGGGCGCCACGTCGATCGCCGCATACCTGCCCGCACAGGACGAGCCCGACATTCGACCCTTCCTGAACTGGGCGAGCGAGAACGGCGTGCGCACCCTGATGCCGGTGTCGCGCGAGGACGGCTTGCTCGACTGGGTGGTCGACATCGACGACGAGGTGGTCGGGGAGTACGGTGTGCCCGAACCGGTCGGTGAGCTTCTGGGGCCGATGGCGGTGGACGAGGTCGACCTCATGATCATCCCGGCGGCAGCGGTCGACGCCACAGGGATGCGCCTCGGTTGGGGCCGCGGCTACTTCGACCGATTGCTCGGTTCGATGGAAGTGCGTCCGCCGGTCTATGCTGTCATCTTCGACGGCGAACTCGTCGAGCGCGTTCCGACCGAGTTGCACGACAAGGCGGTGGACGGAGTGATCACCCCCTCCGGCATCACCACCTTCGACCAGCCGTAGCCGCAACCCGATACCGACGAGAGAACCGACGTGCCCACCTACTCCTACCGTTGTGCCGACTGCGCCCATGCCTTCGACATCCAGCAGGCCTTCACCGATGACTCGCTCACCGTCTGCCCCGAATGCGGCGGCACCCTGCGCAAAGTCTTCGGCAACGTCGGTGTGACCTTCAGCGGCAGCGGGTTCTACCGCACCGACTCGCGCGAGTCGAAGTCGACATCGAGTGATGCGAAGAAGCCGTCGGAGGCCTCGACGGGCAGTGTCAAGGATGCCGGGGGTGCGTCGAGCGCTCCCGCCAAGTCCGACTCGTCGAGTTCTGCCGCCACGACCTCGAACAAGACACCGGCCGCCTCGCAATGATGGAATCTGCCCGGCGAACCGTTTAGGTTGATGTCACCACGAGAACCGGGAGGGGCCATGCTCAAGGGCTTCAAAGAATTCGTCATGCGCGGCAATGTGATCGACCTCGCCGTCGCGGTCGTCATCGGCGCGGCGTTCACCGCTGTCGTCAACGCACTGGTGGAGGGACTGCTCAACCCCGCGCTCGGTGCGCTCTTCAGCGCAGACAACCTCAAGGCCGCGTGGACGGTCGAGATCCCCTCGCTCTCGGGTGGTGAGCCGGCAGTGCTCGCGTTCGGTGCCGTCGTGGCCGCGGCGATCCAGTTCCTGCTCGTCGCTGCCGCCGTCTACTTCGTGCTCGTCTTCCCCATGAACAAGATGCGCGAGCGCGCAGAGGCACGTCGCGCGGCAGGCGCCACCGAGGCCGAGGTCGCACCCGACGAGCTGTCGCTGCTCACCGAGATTCGCGACCTGCTGGCGGCGCGCAAGGAGTAAGTAGGCCGTTACCGAGGCCCGAGACGGGCCTCGGCGCTGGCGTCGCCACGAAGGCCAGAAATGGCCTTCGCTCCAAGCTCCAGCGCGCTGGTCGAGTGCCGCCGCAGGCGGTGTATCGAGACCCGCCCACCAGATCTCGATACGCGGCGTCGCCGCTACTCGACCACCGGAAGATACGCGGCTTCGCCGTTACTCGATCACCGGAAACAGGGGCCGGTTGCGATCACCGGGAGGGGGTGCGCTCCTCAGCTCCAGTGCGGCGGCTTGTCGCCGCGCAGGCGCTCGTCGTTCTCGTGCGGCTCGTGCCGCGCGGGCTCGGGTGTCGGGTGCGGGTCGCTGCCCGGCACCGGCTCGGTGCGCACTCGCCGTGGCGCCGCCGGACTCGGCGAGACGGGAACGATGTCGATCGGCTCGGTCGGCACGGCAGGCACAGGAGCCACGGGGGGTGGCGGCGGTGGCGCGGCGCCGAGCATGGCGACGACCGAGTCGGCGACAGCATCCGGATTGCTGAACAGTTCGAACGCGTGCACACGCAGGTAGTGCCAGCCGAGGCGCCGCAGCAGCGAGGGGCGCAGGCGCAGCGACTCCCGAAGACTCGTCTGCAGCGCGGTGTCGGTCTCGATGGTCAGGCACATTCCGCCGTGCGAGGTGACGAGGCCGAGCTTGCCTCGATGGCCGAGCGCGACGCGCAGCCCCCGCGCCTCGAGGCGGCGAGCAAGATCCACGAGCAGTGGGTCGCTGTCATCCGGAACGCTCTCGATCCGAGTGCGTGCCGTCACGTCGGAGAGCAGTTCGGCGAGCGCGAGCGCGCCGTGCTCCATGCGCTCCTCGTCGAGATCCTCCGCCGTGAAGCAGGACACGACGACCATGGCGCGGCGGGCGCGCGTCATGGCGACCGCGAGCAGGCGGTCGCCACCGGGCCGACCGAGTGCGCCGAAGTCCGAGAGCACCCGACCGTGCGGGGTGCGACCGTACCCGATCGAGAAGATGACGCGGTCGCGGCTCTCGGCAACGGCCTTGTCGATCGTCATGACCGCGAACGGCTCCGCGCGATCGCCGACGACGAACTGCTGCAGCGCGCCGGGGCGGCCCGCGACCGCGCCCAGCACCGCGCGGTGCACGCGAGCCGCGTGGCGCTGGCTCGCCGTGATGACCATGAGCGACTCCTTGGGTCGCTGCTCGGCATGCTCGAGCACGAGCTCGACGACGCGATCCACCTCAGCATCGACGCTCTCCACCGCGCCGGAGTGCTCATCGGGCATCCCCGCGCCGTCTTCGACATAGTCGATGCGAATGCTGTTGTGCCCGAGAAAGCTGCCGGCCCACGGCAGCGACTCGATGCGGCCACCGTAGAAGCGACGGTTGACGAGCTCGGCGAGATCCTCGCCGCCGGCGCGGTAGCTGCGAGTGAGTGTCAGCGTCGGCAGCAGGGTGTCGAGTCTGGCGAGGGCCGACTCCGCGTGACGGGCCTCGAGGGCCTCCGCGTCGTCATCGAACCGCGGATGCTGACCCAGCCCGATCGCGAAGGGCGCCGGCGTCTGCGCGACCGGGTCGCCGAAGGCGACGACCTGTTTGGCGCGCTTGATGGCTGCGGCGTTCTCCGCGAGGGTCGTCGCGCCCGCATCGACGAGGATGACCGTGTCGAATCGCACCGCATCGCTCACCTCGTGAACCTCGTAGGGCGAGGCCAGCCAGACGGGCGCGATCGCACGGGCGAGGTGCGGAGCGCTCTCGTGCAGCTCGCGCGAGTTGATCGTGTCGCGACGCAGGGACTTCTTGAGCGCCGCCGCCTCCTCGGGCCAGTCGACGAGTCCGATGCTCCAGCTCTCGGCGAGCTGCCATGCGAGCAGCTGGGCGCTGCCGGCCGCGTGCGCCTCATCGACCAGTCGGAAGTCGGCCTCGAGTCGATCGAGCACCGAGGTGTTGGCGCCGAGCAGAGCGCGCTCCTGCTCGAGCAGGCTGTCGAGCGCGGAACGCCACCACGCGAGCTCG
>JAHBSW010000017.1 GCA_019638935.1 Cryobacterium sp. | reverse complement strand
CCCTCGCCCTCGATTTCGTCCCCAAGCAGGTCGCCGTGCTCGGTGGCGGTGTCATCGGTGTCGAGCTCTCGAGCGTGTGGCGCTCGTGGGGCGCCGAGGTCACGATCATCGAGGCGCTCCCCCACCTCGTGCCGAACGAGGACGAATCGATCAGCAAGCAGTTCGAGCGTGCGTTCCGCAAGCGCGGAATCGACTACAAGCTCGGCGTCAAGTTCCAGTCGGTGACGCAGAACGACTCGGGCGTGGTGGTCACGCTCGAGAATGGCGAGACCATCGAGGCGGAACTCCTGCTCGTGGCCGTGGGTCGTGGCCCCGTCACCTCCGGTCTCGGCTTCGAGGAGGCCGGTCTCACGATGGATCGCGGCTTCGTCATCACCAATGAGCGTCTCGCCACCAACGTCCCCGGCGTCTACGCGGTGGGCGACATCGTTCCCGGTCTGCAACTCGCTCACCGCGGTTTCCAGCAGGGAATCTTCGTCGCCGAGGAGATCGCAGGTCTCAACCCCGTCGTCATCTCCGACGTCAACATCCCCAAGGTGACCTACTCAGACCCCGAGGTCGCCTCGATCGGCCTCACCGAGGCCAAGGCGAAGGAAGAGCACGGCGCGGATGCCGTCGTCGCCTACGACTTCAACCTCGCCGGCAACGGCAAGAGCCACATCATCGGCACGAGTGGTTCGATCAAGGTCGTGCGCGTCAAGGACGGCCCCGTCGTCGGCGTGCACATGATCGGTGCGCGCGTGGGTGAGCTCATCGGCGAAGCGCAGCTCGCGGTCAACTGGGAGGCATACCCTGAGGATGTCGCCCCGCTCCTGCACGCGCACCCCACGCAGAATGAGGCGCTCGGCGAAGCGTTCCTCGCCCTCGCCGGAAAGCCTCTGCACGCCATCTGACCCCAGCAGCAACGCCGAACTAAGCTTGACTGAGTCGGCACGGAAACTTCTCGAAGGAGCAGCACAACATGAGCGAACCCGTCAACCTCCCGGCACTCGGAGAGAGTGTCACCGAGGGTACGGTGACCCGGTGGCTAAAGCAGGTCGGCGACCAGGTCGCAGTTGACGAGCCGCTCGTCGAGGTCTCCACCGACAAGGTCGACACCGAGATCCCGTCGCCCATCGCCGGCGTGCTCGAGCAGATTCTCGTTCAGGAAGACGAAACCGTCGAGGTCGGCAGCCCCCTCGCCATCGTCGGAGACGGATCGGGGGGTGGCGCCGCTCCTGCCGCCCCCGCCGCCGAGGCTCCTGCTGCGCCGGTTGCCGAAGCTCCCCCTGCCCCCGCACCTGCTCCCGTTGAGTCCGCGCCGGTTGCCGAGGCTCCCGCCGCAGCACCGGCTCCTGCTGAGCCCGCACCTGCTCCCGCGCCACCCGCACCCGCCGCCGAGCCTGCGCCTGCGCCTGCGCCTGCGGCGGAGCCTGCCCCGGCGGCGCCCGCACCGGTAACCCCCATGCCGGGCGCACCGGCCACCAGCCCCGATTCGTCGGGGGCCACCTACGTGACCCCACTGGTGCGCAAACTCGCGAGCGACACTGGTGTCGACCTGGGCAAGGTTCTCGGCACGGGTGTCGGTGGACGCATCCGCAAGCAGGATGTCCTCGCCGCCGCTCAGGGCTCGACCAGCGGCGTCTCGGCCGCTGCGCCGGTGCTCGAGACGTCGCCGCTGCGCGGCACCTCGGTGCCCATGTCGCGACTGCGCAAGGTCGTCGCCGAGCGCGCCGTCATCTCGATGCAGTCCTCTGCGCAGCTGACGACCGTGGTCGAGGTCGATGTCACGGCCGTCGCGACTCTGCGCAACCAGATCAAGGACCGGTTCCAGCAGAGCACGGGCACCAAGCTCTCCTTCCTGCCGTTCTTCACCCTGGCCGCTGCTGAGGCGCTCAAGGCGTTCCCCATCATCAACTCGACGATCGAGGGCGAGAACATCGTCTACCCGCCGCACGAGAACATCTCGATCGCGGTCGACACTGAGCGCGGTCTGCTCACGCCCGTGCTGCGCAACGCGAGCGACCTCACCATCGCTCAGATCGCGCAGCAGATCGCCGACCTCGCCGACCGCACCCGGGACAATAAGCTCATGCCCGACGAGCTCGCCGGCGGAACCTTCACCGTGACCAACACCGGCTCACGCGGCGCGCTCTTCGACACCCCCATCGTGTTCCTGCCCCAGTCGGCGATCCTCGGCACGGGAATCGTGACGAAGCGTCCCGTGGTGCTCTCGGGTGGCGGCCAGGACGCCATCGGCGTTCGCTCGATGGTCTACCTCGCGCTGTCGTACGACCACCGCATCATCGACGGTGCGGATGCCGCTCGATTCCTCGGCGCGATCAAGACCCGCCTCGAGGCCGCGAACTTCGACTCTGTGCTCGGCCTCTGATCCTTTTCTGAGGCACGTCCCCGGCGAGCACTGCGTTCGCGGGCGACGTGCTCTTCAGTGCACGAGGTCGCGGATGAGCCAGCCGGTCTCAGTGCGCACGAGCAGCAGCGAGGCGATGGCGGGCTCGACGCCCACGGCGACGACGCCTTCCAGCACGAGATCGAGGAGTGCGCCATCGCCGAACTCCTCGATGAGAACGATCTCGGCGGCGGCCCAGTCACGCGCTTCGATGGGGGCCACTCCCTGCTGGTGTTGACGGATGTGCTGTCGATCCGCGTCCATCGCCGCAGAGCCGGGCTGATTGACGTGGTCAAGGCACAGCACAGAGAGCGCTCGGATGCAGGAGTCGCGCAGCATGAGCAGCGCGCGAGCTGCGGCGACCGGATCGGTGTCGTGCAGCCCCGCGGGTTCCGTCGGGACAGGCGCGCTCGTGGGGGCGAGCACCGAGCTCGTCGAGCCGGTCACTGGCTGTTCCGCGGATGGCGCGCCGCCGCCGAGCACGGTGGCGGAAATGACGAGGGCGATCGAGCCAAGTGCTGCGGCGACCCAGACGGGCTTGCGCACGGTAGCCACTGCGGCGCGTCCACGCGCCACCCACTCGCGTGCACGCACGGTACCGAGCCATCCGTCGAGCATCGAGTCGAGCCACTCGGGCAGATGCACTGCTGTTCGCAGGTCGTTGAGTAGGCGCGCAAGCGATTCCGCGCGCCCCGCCTCCTGCGACGCGGAGTCCTCCGCCACCTGCGCGCCGATCGCGACCGACCACGAGTCTCGAAGCTCGAGCGGACGGGGCTGAACCCGCTCGACCGCCTCGGTCAGCGCCACGGGGGTCGCCGATGCGCTCGAGAAGAGCCGATCGACGAGCTCGGCAGCGAAGTCCGGGAGACCATCAGACTGCTGCCGCACCCAACCCAGCATCTGGCCCGCGTCGTCGGTGCGCTCGAGCACGCTCTGCGTGAGGGAGGCGAGCTGTTGACGATCTGCACGGAGCATCGGTTGGCTGGCTGCCTCCGCGGGGGTGAGGCTCGATGACGCCGGAGGGTGCGGGAACTCCCCCACGAGCGTCGCGTCACCGAAGCAGGAGAGCACGGGCGCACCGGAATGATCGAACAGGATCGATCCGGCGTCTATCCGACCGTGCGCGATTCCGACGCGGTGCAGCTCGCCGACGGCCAAGGCAACGGGCGCGAGCGCGGTCACCGCTTCGCCCATTGCGAGTCGGCCACGAGTGCCGAGCACCTTCGCCAGACTCGTTCCCAGGCGCTCGAGCACGAGGCACGCGCGTCCGTCGGGATCCAGCGACAGATCGACCAGCCGCTGAAGGTGCCGGTGGCTTGCCCGGCCGAGAGCCTCGACCTCGGTGTCGATCCGCGTCAGGGGCACCCCTGGGTGAAACAGTTTGATCGCGACGGGGGCGGCTGCCGCATCCGTCGCGCGCGTCGCCCCGAGCCAGACCTCGCTGTGTCGTCCGCGAGCGAGTACCCGTACGAGTCGGTATCCGGCGATGGTGTCCACGGCCAGAGTGTTCCTGAGCCTCGACCGACTCGAACACCACTGGTCGGCCAACTGTGCACTATTCCACCTGAGGGCGAATTGGGAGGGAGCAGACCGATAAAGTTGAACCATGGCACGAAACAAGAGTGAGAAGTCGGCGAAAGAACCCGGTCGCCTGAAGCAGATGTACCAGGTCTTCCGCATGACGAGGCGCTACGACCCGTCGTCGGTGGTATGGATGGCTCTCGCCTTCCTCATTCCGGTGCTGCTCGGCGTGCTCGCCGCCGTGCTGATCTCGCGCGACAACATCATCGGAATCATCCTGTGGGTCGTCGCCGGTCTCATGACGGGCCTGCTGGGCTTTCTCGTCGTTCTCGGTCGCAAGGCCGAGCGTGCCGCGTACTCGCAGATCGAAGGCCAGGCCGGTGCCGTCGGCGCCGTCATGAAGAGCTCGCTCCCCCGTGGCTGGATCGGCAGTGAGATGCCCGTCGCCGTGAGCCCCCGCACTCAGGATGCCGTCTACCGCGCTGTCGGGCGGGGCGGCATCGTGCTCATCGGCGAAGGGCCAGCCACCCGCACACAGCGGATGCTCGACGACGAGCGCCGCAAGATCGCCAAGATCCTGCCGAACGTGCCCGTCAACGTCGTGCACGTCGGCCCGGACCCCGATGCCGCGCCCCTGCACAAGCTCGCACGATCGCTGCGGGCGCACAAGAAGGTGCTCAACAAGGCCGAGGTGATGGCCGTGAGCAACCGGCTGGCGTCACTCGCGAAAGCGACACCGCTGCCGATCCCGAAGGGCATCGACCCCATGAAGGTGCGGGCGGGGCGTCCGCGCTAACTCCATAGGTTGAGACTTCCGGTGGTCGAGTAGCGCCGCAGGTGCGTATCGAGACCCCCTCGCTCAGCGCTGGTTTCGATACGCGGGCTTCGCCCGCTGCTCGACCGGCGAAACTCTCAGCGACGGACGAGGATCGTACCGGCCGCTTTGTCGTGCAGGCCACGCTGGTCGCGATCCCAGATGACGGCGGGGATCACGAGGCACAGCAAGAGGGTGCGCACCAGCGGCCGCCACCAGCCGATCCACCCGCCCTCAAGCGGCACAACGCGCAGCCCCACGATCAGGTGACCGATGCTGCCGCTGAGCAGCGTGAGGAACAGAATCTGCGCCACGGCGAAGATCGCCAGGTTCGCCCACGGGTCGTAGTCGAAGAACGCGAGCGAGACGAGAACCGCGAGCCCCCAGTCGATGATGAGGGCGAGGAGTCGGCGGCCGAAGCGGCCGATCGAGCGCGATCCCTCCTTGGGCAGCCCCAGTCGCTCACCCGGCCAACGCTGATCGAGCGGGTCAGACGAAGCGGTGCTGGGCATCCTGCAAGTCTATAAAGCCCCGACCGCATCCTGAGCCGCCCGACCGCGGTGCCCGGGAACAGGCGCAGGAAACATGGCTGAAACATCCGTGACACCGCTGTGAAATCGCGTACCCCTACCCTCGACTCGGGTGGTGAGTGCCGCCCGCCCTCACCCGTATCGAAGGAGCGCCCTGAATGTTTAAGGATTCCGCCGAGGTTCTTGCCTACATCAAGGACACGAACGTCGCCTTTCTCGACATCCGTTTCACCGACCTGCCCGGCGTGCAGCAGCACTTCACCATTCCGGCGAGCACCGTCGACGAGGACTTCTTCAGTGTCGGTCAGCTGTTCGACGGTTCGTCGATTCGGGGCTTCCAGGGGATCCACGAGTCCGACATGCAGCTGATCCCGGATGTCTCGACCGCCTACGTCGACCCCTTCCGTGTCGCGCGCACCCTCGTCATGGTCTTCGACATCTACAACCCGCGCAGCGGTGAGATCTACGGTCGCGACCCTCGCCAGATCGCGAAGAAGGCGGAGCGCTACCTCGCGTCGACGGGCATCGCCGACACCGCATTCTTCGCCCCCGAGGCCGAGTTCTACATCTTCGACGACGTGCGCTACGAGACCAAGCCATACGCGAGCTTCTACTCCGTCGACTCGAGCGAGGGCGCGTGGAACACGGGCCGCGTCGAGGAGGGCGGCAACCTCGCCAACAAGACCCCGTACAAGGGCGGCTACTTTCCGGTGAGCCCGCTCGACCAGCACGCCGACCTGCGCGACGACATCGTGCTCAAGCTCAAGGAGGTCGGTCTCGCGGTCGAGCGTTCCCACCACGAGGTCGGCACCGCGGGCCAGGGCGAGATCAACTACCGCTTCGACACGATGGTGCAGGCGGCCGACGACATCCTCAAGTTCAAGTACGTCGTCAAGAACACCGCGCACGAGTGGGGCAAGACGGCGACGTTCATGCCGAAGCCGCTCTTCGGCGACAACGGCTCCGGCATGCACGTGCACCAGTCGCTGTGGAACGACGGAGCGCCGCTCTTCTACGACGAGAAGGGCTACGGCGGCCTCTCCGACATCGCGCGCTGGTACATCGGCGGCCTGCTCGCCCACGCGCCCGCGGTGCTCGCGTTCACGAACCCCTCGGTGAACAGCTACCGTCGTCTCGTCAAGGGCTTCGAGGCACCCGTGAACCTGGTCTACTCGGCGGGCAACCGCTCGGCGGCCATCCGCATCCCGATCACGGGAACGAACCCCAAGGCGAAGCGCATCGAGTTCCGCGCCCCGGATGCCTCGGGCAACCCGTATCTCGCGTTCGCCGCGCAGCTCATGGCGGGCCTCGACGGCATCAAGAACAAGATCGAGCCGCACGAGCCGGTCGACAAGGACCTCTACGAGCTGCCGCCCGAGGAGGCCAAGAACATCCCGCAGGTTCCCGGTTCTCTCGAGGAGTCGCTCGCCGCACTCGAGAAGGACCACGACTTCCTCACCGCGGGGGGCGTGTTCAGCGAAGACCTCATCACCACCTGGATCGCGCTCAAACGCGAGAAGGAGATCCTCGCCCTCGCTCAGCGCCCGCACCCCTACGAGTTCGAGCTCTACTTCGGGGTCTGATTCCGAGGGGTTTTGGGACCGCACTCCCGGTCTCAGAGGCCAGCAATTTACTGAGCCCCAGGCGGCAGTCGCCGTCTGGGGCTCAGTCTACCTCTGGACGTTTACGGACGGCTACGGGCGGTAAACGGACAGGTTTTCGGACGGGACGGACGACCGCTTCTGCGGTGCCGTCAGCGGCTGCGGCGCGGCCAGGCTGACCGACAATCAAGCCGCGTCGTGTGACGATGCGGTCACACCGCATTGACCCACGGCCCCCGTCCGGTCGACGGCGCTGTTACCTGTTCACTGTCGTGACCGGGTCCGTAGTCACGCCCGATAGCCGATCACCGTGGTCATGCCGGTTTCTGCGTGGTAGATGTTGTGGCAGTGGGCGACCCAGAGGCCGGGGTTGTCGGCGTCGAAGTCGACGGTGAGGGTCTGTTGCGGCAGGATGATCGAGGTGTCCTTCCGGGGGCCGCCGTCTTGATGCTGGTAGGTGTGACCGTGCAGATGGAAGGGATGCCACATCGTCGTCTGGTTGTCGATCGTGAGCCGGACACGCTCCCCCTGCCGGATCTCATGTGCGCCTCGGAGCGGGTCGCTCATGTCGAAGCGGCGGCCGTCGACGCCCCAGTCGTAGGCGGCCATGCTTCCGGTGAGCGCGATGGAGACCTGTCGATCGGGCCCTCTTGTCGGCAGCGTTACCTCACCGGCTGCCCTGAGTAGGTCTGCGGTACCGACGCGGTCGCTGTCCAGTTCCGGGACGCTTACGTCGACTGCAGGCACCGAGCCGTCGCCGGTGCGGACGAGCGCGAAACCGCGGTCGCGTTTGCCTTCGGCTTGCGCGATCAGGGGGAAGACGCCATCTGCAAGGGTGATGACCGCGTCGTATCGCTCTCCCATGCCGATGAGGATGCTGTCGACTTCGCTCGGAGTGACGGGAAACCCATCCGTGTGAGTGATCGTGAGCGTGTGTCCGCCGACTACGACGCGGAATGCGGTGTCGCTACCGGCGTTGATGATCCGAAGCCGAATCCGCTGACCAGGCGAGGCAGTGAACTGGGCGGGGTCCCCAGCCGGTTTCCCGTTGATGAGGTAGGTCGGGTAGTAGACGTCACCGGCGTCGCCGCCGAGTAGGTCGGACGTGGCGCCCATGAGCGTGTTGCCCATGCGCATGAACATGTCGCCTGTCATCGTTCCCATCCCCCGGCTCAACTCGGCGAGGACCTCGTCGGGAGTGGCGGTAACGCCGTCGAGCCAGTCGTCGAGGATGATGACCCATTCGTCGTCGTAATCTCCGGCCTCGGCAGGATCCTCGACGATCAGTGCTCCGTAGAGGCCGCGGTCCAGCTGCACCCCGACGTGGGGGTGGAACCAGTAGGTTCCAGGGTCGGAGGCGATGAACTCATAGTCGAAGCTCTCGTCGGGCCGAATGGGCTGCTGGGTGACTGGCGGTACGCCGTCCATGTCGTTGCGCAGTGCGAGCCCGTGCCAGTGCACGGAGGTGTCGGTGTCCAGCTGGTTGCGCACGGTCGCTTTCAGTGTGTCTCCAGCGCCGAGACGGATCACGGGGGCCGGGATCGAACCGAACGCCCAGGTGGCTGCGGTGGTCCCGGCGAGGTCAAGCGCACTGGGTGCGGCGGTCAATGTCGCGGTGGTGACCTTGCCGGTGCCTCCGCGGCGGCGTTCGGCCTCCCGCACGGGGGCGCCGTCGGGCTGCACCCAGTTCGCAGCGGGAGCGCAGGAGGCCAGCGCAATGGTCGCGAGGGTGCCGACGCTAACGCCGAGGAACGCTCGTCGTGTGAGCAGGAAGCGGGTACGCGGGTCTGATGGCACAGTCATCGGTGTTTCCTCTCGGGTCGCATGGGGTGGCGGTGACTTTCGTCTCGTCCGTCCGAGTCGGGCGTTGCGTGTTCGGCGGTTCGTGGGACGGTAGCTACTGCCGCGATTCCCGCCGCGGAGGATCGGCACCGGGATCCCGCTGCGAGCAAGGCCATCGAGATCAGCACGATGACAATGCCGATCCAGCCCCACAGACCGGGGTCTTCCCGCAGGACCACCAGGGACAGGAGCACTCCGAACACCGGCACGAGCAGGGTCCACGCAGCGAGGATGTCAAGACGGGCACGTCGGGTTTCGGTGAACCACGCGACTGTCGTCGCGGCGGTCCCGACCAGCGACAGGAACAGGAGGGCGAGAAGGAACGGGATGCTCCAGTAGATCCTCGGGGGTCCTTCCGCGAAAGCGGCGGTGCCAGCGAGGAGAGCCCCTCCGATGAGCAGTTGCGCGGCGGCCACGAATCGCGGGTCCGCCTGCACGATCCGCCCGATGAGGGTGCCGGCAGTCGTAGCGGCCGCCGAGGTCAACGCGATCCACGCCCCACTGCCAAGCCCTACCGGCAACACGATCACGAGCAGCCCGGCGAAGCCGAGGGCGATGGCGACGATGGCGACGGGGGTGGGGCGTTCGCGATAGATCCACCACGCGGGCAGAAGGATGAGGATCGGCTGAGCGTTGGCGAGCACCGACACGATTCCGGTAGACAGTCCGGTAGCAGCGCCGAACATCGTCGCGAACACCACGGCGATGTTCACCGCTCCGAGGCAGACAACGAGCGCCCAGGTCCGCGGGTCGCGCGGGATCGGCACCCGTTGGATGCCGATGAGCAACGCGAGGGCGGCACCAGCGATGAGGGCCCGCAGTGCCGCGAGCCACAGCACCGGCGCGTCCTCAAGGGCGATGGTGATGCCGACGAAACAGGAACCCCAGGCTGCCGTGATCCACAGCATCCGCCAGGGCCGAGGATGTCCGACTGGGGTGGCACGCAGCCACGGGTGGGCGACGGTCATGACGGATCGCGGGGGCCATTGCTGGTCTCACCGTCGACGGCGGCGCCATCCTGGCGAGCACCGCCTGCGTGGTCGTGATTGGTGTGATGGCTGCCGCCGTGGTGGCCGTGGCCGAAGATGTGCATCGCTGCCATGCCAATGATCGCCACATATGGGAGGGCCGCGAGCACGTGCGGCAAGTGGTCGATGAACAGGTAGATGACGATTCCGACGACGGCCAGGCCGATGATGGCCCAGGCAGACAGGGGCATCCGTCGCCGCGGCGCAGCGACACCTGGTTCCTGACCGGGGTGCGGATGCTGGTCATCGGTCATGGTCGGAGTCCTCCGGACGGGTGAGAAAGTCCTGGCGCATGCCAAGGCTCTTGTCAGTAAGGCGGATCGAGGTCTCGGCATCGGTGACGGTGCCGGAGAGGGCGCGGATCGCGTCGATGGTCTCGGGCACGACGATGGCCTCGTTGTAGACCTGGTAGGCGAGGTACGCTTCGTTGCCGGTGACGGTGACCAGGTCTTCCCATATGGCGACTTCCCACATGTCCCCTCGGGGCCGGCCGAGGTCGCGCATCAGCTCGATGGTGGAATTGAGGGCGATCAAGCCGTCGGACATGCGGATGAAGGCTATGCGGGGCGCGGCACGGAGGGCGTCCAGCACCTCATCCCGGGCGGCCTCCCGGGATAGTTGCAGTGTCCAGAAGTGGGTGTGCGTCTGGGTGTGGGCGCCCTTGGCTGCGATGGTGACGACATCCAGGCCCGGGAGAACGGTCTGCGCGTCGGGACCTTGGTGGGAGGGGATGGTCGGCTCCGGGACCATCGTGTTCATGATGCCACCCAGGTGCGACTCCCACGGGTCGGTGGCGCGGCGGATGAGCACTCCGCGGGCGCGCTGAAGCAGCCCCGCCGTGTCCAAGGCGCCGAGGACGCGGACGATGCTGGTCGTATTGCAGGACACCACCCGGGTGCTGTCGCGGCCGAGGGCGGTGGCGTAATTGGCTTGGGCGACGAACGAATGCCCAGTGGTGGCGTGGGATTCGCCACCCTGCAGCACCGCTTTCACCCCAGCCCCGCGGTAGCGCTCCAGGTTGCCGGCCGCGACATGCTTGGGGGTGGTGTCGACGATCACGTCGCACTGCGTGAGCAGCTCGTCGAGGCTCCCGCGGACGGTCACACCCGCGTCGTGCATACCCTGCCGCACCTCAGCGGTGGAGGCGAACACGGGCAATCGGTTCGCGGCGGACTTGATGCGCCAGTCGGTGGCGATGTCCGCGACGCCGATCAGGCGCATGTCCGGTTGCAGGAGGATCGCGTCAGCGACGCGCTTGCCGATGACACCATAGCCGTTGACGCCGACTCGGATGGGGTTCATGAGCGTGCCTTTCTGAGAGGGGGCGGGGGGCGCGGTCGTCATCGTCGCCGCCGCGTGGTCCATAGCAGATAGCCGCCGAGGGAGGTGACCGCGCCCGCGCCGGCACCGATCAGGCCGGTGGCCAGGCCGAGGCCATGCCTCTCCAGAACCGATGCGATCCGCCGGTATCGGCGCCGGTGCGTGCTCATCGAGACTCCTTGGAGACGGAGCGTGTCCTGGCATCAGCTGAGCGGACGGCGAACACCTTCGTTTCGCCGGCGGAGAGCTGGCCGCCGTCGCTGCCGACGCGCAGCCGGATGACTGGGGCCGTGGTCGGGTGGGCGTGCAGTTCTAGACCGCTTCGGCCGAGAGTCACGTCGAGGAGATGGTCGCGATATCTGACCTGGAACGCGACTCGGGTCAGGTGTGGAGGGAGTTGCGGCGCGAAGGTCAGCTCGTCGTCGCCGACGGTCATGCCGGCGAAGGAGCGGACGGGCAGATCTACCGTGCCGGCCATCGCACCCAGGTGGATCCCTTCGCGAGTCGTGCCGCCTTGGGAGTCGTCGAGGTCGGCGATCAGGGCTTCGCGGAACGCGATCCACGAGCGTGCAGGGTCGATGCCGGCCAGGACAGAGGCGTTCACGACGCGGCTGAGCGTAGAACCGTTGGCGGTTCGGGTCAGGTAGTAGTTGACGGTGCGGACCAGGTCGGCCTCGGAGAACGGGTAGCCGAGGGCGGCGAGCTGCTTACGGAGCCCGTCACGGCCGAGAAGGTAGACGAGCATGACGACGTCGGGCTGCTTGGCGAGCTTGTACCGATTGGTGCTGTCGTTCTCGGATTCGAGGATGAGATCGAGTCGGCCGATGTTCCCGTACTCGTCGCGGTAGTGACCCCAGTCCAGCTCCTCCAGGTCCTCATAACCGTCGAACTGGGTGAGGATCCCATCGGCGTGGAACCCGACGGTGAGCCGTCTGCTCAGGCGCGCCCAGAGCGCGATCTCGTCGTCGGTGACGTTGAGCCGGTCGCACAGGCCGTCGGCTCGGTAGCCGGCCAGGACTCCCAGCGTGTCGCCGGCCCGCTGGGCGACCCAAGAGGCCAGGACATTGGTGTAGGTGTTGTCGCGCAGCCCGGTGCCGGGAGCGTCCGGCGGGCCATCGTGGAACTCGTCGGGACCCATCACTCCGGCGATGTGGAATCTGTCCGTGGTCGGGTCGTGTTCGGCGAGGGAGGCGAACAGGCGGGTCACCTCGATGATGAGCTCGGCGCCGCGCTCGGCGAGCCAGTCGAGATCGCCGGTGGCCTGATAGTGCTGCCAGGCGTTGTGGGCGATGGCGAGCCCGACGTGACGCTGGCGACGTGAGTTGTCCGGCATCCATCTGCCGGAACGCGGGTTGTAGAGCGCGGTGGGCGTCTCCTCGCGGCCGTCGCTGCCGCTCTGCCAGGGAAACAGCGCCCCGCCCAGGCCGGCGGCCGTCGCGGCTGTGCGAGCTTCGTTCAGGCGCCGCCACCGGTACTCGATCAGCGACCGGCTCACTTGCGGGGCGCGGGTGTCGAGGATGGGCAGCACGAAGACCTCGTCCCAGAAGACGTGACCTCGATACCCCTCACCGTGCAGGCCGCGTGCGGGCACCCCTGCGTCGAGCGCGGTGGTGTGAGTGGACACGGTCTGCAGCAGGTGCAGGACGTGCAGATTCAGTACGAGTTGACTGTGCGTATCGGCGTCCAGCGTCACCGCGAACAGGTGCCAGAGGCGTCGCCATTCCGCCTCGTGCCGTTCGAGGAGCCCTGCGACATCCTGGCCGCGCCTCTCGAACAGGTCGAGTGCGGCGGCACTCGGTTCGCTGATGGCTCGGTCGTGGGAGGTGAAGATCGCCGCGGTCTTGGTGAGAGTGACCGCTCGGCCCCGTTCCAGCTCGACGCGGAACTCTCGCGTTGCCTGCGAGGCCGTTTCGGTGAGGTGTTCCGTCACGGCGGCGGCACCGGTCAGACGCGTGCGGACGGCGGTGACGATACGGATCCGGCTCTGCCGGGTGTGTGTCTCGCACACGGTGATGTCGTCGGCGTGGCGGAACGCCGGCGGGGCGAGGTGTGTGGTGTCCGAACCGATATAGGCGGCCACGTTGGAGTTGCGTACCCCCGCGTCGACTCCTGCTCGCAGGGTGAGCGTGCCGTTCCAGTCGGGTGCACTGATCGTGGTCTCCAGGACGGCCAGGTGAGGGTCGTCCATGGAGATGAAGGACCTCTGCACGAGGAAGAGCTGATGCCCGTCCGGGCCGGCAAGGACGGCGCGGCGTGTGGCGAGCCCGCGTCGGAGGTCGAGCTCGCGTCGTTCGCTGAGCGTCGGCGCCTGTCCGGAGGAAAGCCATGGTCCGTTTCCGATTCGGAGGTCCACCGGAAGCCAGTTCGGTGTGTTGACGAGGTGTTCTTCTTCGACAGCGCGGCCGTGGATAGTGCTCATCAGTCGGTTGTAGACGCCAGCGAGGTAGGTGCCCGGGTAGTGGATGCCGTCGTCGTGGTGCTCGGGACGTACCCCTCGCGTCACCAGATAGCCGTTGCCCAGCGCGGTGAGTGTCTCCCGGTGCCCCTCGTGCGCGGGGTCGAAGCCTTCGTAGACCAGCCGCCAGGGATCCGTCGTGGAGAGGCCCAGATCCAGCTCGCCGACATCGTTGAGCACGACGTCGGCGCCCGCGGCTTCGAGTTGCTCGCGCTGTTCGGCGCGGTCGATTCCGACGACGAGCCCGAAACCGCCGCGTTGGCCGGCTTCCACGCCGGCGACCGAGTCCTCGACGATCGCAATGCGAGCGGGAGGAACGCCGAGGCGGCGTGCTGCCTCGGCGAACATGTCGGGGTAAGGCTTGCCCTGCAAGTGATGCGTGAGCGCGGTTTGGCCGTCCACGACCGTGTCGAAGGCGCCGGTAAGACCGGCTGTGTTCAGCAGTTGCTGCGCGTTTCGACTCGCGGTGACCAGACCGGCCGGTACGGCCGCGTCCCGCAGGCGCCGCAGCAGCGCTGCCGTGCCCGGATAGACCCGCAGTCCGCGCGTGCGCAGCTCGGCAAGGAAGAGTGCGTTCTTGCGCGCGGCGATCCCGGCGATCGTCCATGCCGACGGTGGGTCGTCGGATTGCCCGGCATCCAGCCTGACGCCGCGGGCGGCGAGGTATCTCGCCACTCCGTCCTCTCGGCTCCGCCCGTCCACGTATCGCCGATAGTCAGCCACCGGGTCGAAGGTGTTCTGCGGATCATCCACGTGGACGCGCGAATCTCGCAGCACCTCGTCGAAGAGCTGCTTCCACGCGGCGGCATGGATGGCGGCGGTGTTCGTCACGACGCCGTCCAGGTCGAAGAGGACTGCGTCGTAGGCAGTGTCAAGACGATGAGTCCTCTGCGCCTGCGATCGCCGATCGGCCCTCATCGTGACGCACCGTGAGGGTTCATGACGCACCGCCGGACGCCGAGGCCGTGGTGGGAGTGCTCGCGGTTGCCGGATCGGCCGGGGCGGGCAGGCGCAGCCGCTTCAGAAGGAGCGCGTTGACTGCGACGATGACGCTGGAGCCGGACATGCTGATGGCGGCGATCTCTGGGGTGAGCATGATCCCGAAGGCCGGGTAGAACACTCCGGCAGCGATGGGCAGCGCGATGGCGTTGTATCCGATGGCCCAGCCAAGGTTCTGCCGCATCTTCCGTAGCGTTCCCTTGCCGATCTTCAGCGCGATTGCGACGTCCAGCGGGTCGGAGCGCATCAGCACGACGTCGGCGGTCTCGATCGCGACGTCGGTGCCAGCGCCGATCGCGATGCCGAGGTCCGCCTGGGCGAGGGCGGGCGCGTCGTTGACGCCGTCGCCGACCATCGCGACCTTCTTGCCGGCCTTTTGCAGCTCGGCGATCTTCGCGGACTTGTCCTCGGGGAGCACGTCGGCGATGACCGTGTCGATGCCCAGCAGCGACGCGATCCGTTCGGCGGTGGGCTTGTTGTCGCCCGTGAGCATCGCCACCTCGATACCCTGCTCATGCAGCGCGTCGATCGCTGCTCTTGCGGTGTCACGGGCGGCATCGGCAAGGGCGATGACCCCGGCGATCTTCCCGTCGACAGCGAACATGATCGCGGTGCGACCACCGTTGGCGAGGGCCTGCTGCTGCGCGGCGACCGCGCTGGTGTCGATGCCCTCGGACGCCATCAGCCGAGCGTTGCCGAGGACGACCTGCTTCCCGTTGACGGTCGCGATCGCCCCCTGCCCGGTGACGTTGCGGAATGCCGTCGCGGTCCGCCGAGGGATGCCGCGCTCGTCGGCATAGGTCACGATCGCTTTCGCCAGCGGGTGCTCGGACTCTCGCTCGAGCGCCGCAGCGAGGGACAGCAGCTCCAGGTCGTCCGTGCCGACCGGGAGGTAGTCGGTGACCTCCGGTTCGCCCTTGGTGAGGGTGCCGGTCTTGTCCAACACGACTGTGTCGATGCGGGCGGCGGTCTCGATCCCGGAGGCGTTCTTGAACAGCACGCCGCGCTTGGCGCCCAGGCCGGTGCCGACCATGATCGCGGTCGGGGTCGCGAGTCCGAGAGCGTCGGGGCAGGTGATGACCACGACGGTGATGGCGAACAGGATCGCCATCGGCACGTCCATCCCGGCGAGGAACCAGACCAGGAAGGTGAGGGTGCCGCCGATCAGGGCGACCAGGACGAGCCAGAACGCCGCCCGGTCGGCAAGACGCTGCCCGGGTGCCTTGAATTCTGCGCCTCCTGCACGAGCTTGACGATCTGCGCGAGCGCGGTGTCGGCGCCGACCTCGTCGCCCGTACTCGCAGCGCGTGCCGACGGTGTTCACGCAGGTCGCGCCGATCACCTCTGAGCCCGGCGCCTTCTCAAACCGGCATGGACTCGCCAGTGACCATCGACTCGTCGACCTCGGACTCCCCTTCATCCACCGTGCCGTCGGTGGGGATCTTCGCCCCGGGGCGGATCAGCATCAGGTCGCCAGGGACCACCTCGGACGTGGGGATCTCCACCTCCTCGCCACCGCGGATGACGACTGCGCGGGCCGGGGCGAGCTCCAGTAGGCGGCGGATGGCGTCGTTCGCCCCACCGCGGGCACGCATCTCCACCCAGTGCCCGAGCAGCACGAAGGTGGCCAGCACGGTCGCGGCCTCGTAGAACACCTCGCCGCCGCCGGTGAGGGTGATGATCAGGCTGTAGATCCAACCGGCGCCGACGCCGACCGCGACCAGCACCATCATGTCCAGTGTGCGGGCGCGCAGGGCACGGTAGGCCCCGTCGAAGAAGATCCAGGCCGAGTAGAAGATCACCGGCAGCGACAGGATCAGCATGAACACGTCATCGCGCAGCCCGAACGGGGCCGGCACCTCGAACCCGATCACCTCCCGGCCGATCGGCGACCACAGGGTGATCGGGATCGACAGGATCAGCGCGACCAGGAACCGGTTGCGCATGTCGCGGATCATCGCGTCCATCGACATCCCGCCGTGCCCGCCGTGGCCCATCATCTCCTGCGCACTGTGCCCGGACGCCTCCGTCCCGTGATCGTGCCCGTCCGCGGCGGTTGCCGGATGGCCAGCATGCTCATCACCCGCGCCCGCCGCCGGGTGGGCGTGCTCGCCAGCGACCGCGGTACCAACGTGATCGTGTCCGTCCGCTGCGATTGCCTGATGGCCTTCATGCCCCTCGTGCCCGTCGTGCGGTTCATGGCCAGCATGCTCGGGATGCCCGCCGTGATCGGTGCGCGCCTCGTGGCCCCCGTGGCCGACATGCGTGTCGTGCCCCTGCGTGGTCGCGTGGTCGTGCGGCTCGTGGGTGGGGTCGCAGATGTGGTCGGGCACGGACTGCCCGGCGCAGTGGTACCCGCATTCGATGACCCACTGCTGCAGGTACGCGACGGAGGTGGTCTGCGGATCGTAGGTGACGGTCGCGGTCTGCGAGACGGGGTTCGCGTCGACGCTGATCACACCCGGCTGGCGGGCCAGGTGGGCTTCGGTGACATTCTTCGAAGTCGCGCGGATCATGCCGCTGACCTGCAACGTCACGGTCTTGGTGTCGTTCATTGGGGTTCCTTCCGATGGCGAGGTCGGTGGTGCCGATGGGGCCGTTGCCAGTCGGCGACGGCGGGGATGTCGGTGCCGTGCTCGCAGAGTGTGGGGCGGGCGCAACCGGCGTCCTGCAACTCCTGACGCAGTTCGGCGCGACGTGCGGCCAGGCCTGGGACGGGTCCAGAACGTCGATCGCGAGCCGGTACCGGTCCAGGGTCGTTGAGCATGACCATGTCGAACGGGTCGTGGTGGTGCCCTTCTCCACGAAGCCGTGGACGTGCAGGTTCTGGTGCCCCGCGCGCTTGTACGTGAGCCGGTGGATCAGCCACGGGTAGCCGTGGTAGGCGAAGATCACCGGCTTGTCGGGAGTGAAGATCGCGTCGAACTCCCTATCCGACAGTCCGTGCGGGTGCTGGTCCTCGGACTGCAGACGGGTCAGGTCGACGACGTTGACGACCCGCACGCTCAGCTCCGGGATGTGCTCGCGCAGCAGCGCGGCCGCGGCGAGGGTCTCGAGGGTGGGCACGTCTCCGGCAGCGGCGAGGACGACATCCGGCTCGGTGCCTTCGGTCTCGGTGCCGGCCCAGGGCAGGATGCCGAGCCCGCGGGTGCAGTGCTCGATCGCCTCATCCATGGTCAGCCACTGCGGGGCGGGCTGCTTGCCGGCGACGACGACGTTGATGTACCCGGTGGAACGCAGGCAGTGGTCGTAGGTGGACAGCAGGGTGTTCGCGTCGAACGGCAGGTAGACCCGCACGACGTCGGGGCTCTTGTTCAGCGCGACGTCGATGAAGCCGGGGTCTTGGTGGCTGAATCCGTTGTGGTCCTGCCGCCAGACGTGACTGGACAGCAGGTAGTTGAAGCTCGGGATGGGCTCCCGCCACGGCACATGCCGGGCGGCTTCGAGCCACTTGGCGTGCTGGTTGAACATCGAGTCGACGATGTGGGTGAATGCCTCGTAGCAGTTGAACAGCCCGTGTCGCCCGGTCAGCACGTAGCCTTCGAGCCAGCCCTGGCACTGATGCTCGCTGAGCACCTCGATCACGCGGCCGGTCGGGGCGAGGTGCTCGTCTACCGGGAGCACGGCCGCGTTCCACTGTTTGCCGGTGGCTTCGTAGACGGCGGGTGCGATCCGGTTGGAGGCGGTCTCGTCGGGTCCGAAGATGCGGAAGTTGTCCGGGTTGTCCCGGATCACATCGGCAAGCCATTCTCCGAGCACCCGAGTCGCCTCCGCCGATGTGGCGCCCCGCCTATCCGGGTGAACCAGGTGGGCGTACGCGCGGAAGTCACCGAGGCGCAGCGGGACGCTCAGCTGCCCGCCATTGCCGACGGGGTTCGCGCTCATCCGCCGCGCGCCGTCTGGCGCGACCGCGACCGTCGCCGGGAGCGGGGCGCCGGCGGCGTCGAAGAGTTCGTCGGGACGGTAGGAGCGAAGCCAGTCCTCGAGGATCCGCAGATGCTCCGGGTTGTCGCGGACCTCGGCGAGCGGGACCTGGTGGGCGCGCCAGGTGCCCTCCACGGGGAGCCCGTCGATGACCGGCGGGCAGGTCCAGCCTTTCGGGCTGCGCAACACGATCGCCGGCCACACTGGCCGCCCCTCCAAAGTTCCGTTCGCGGCGCGGCCCTTGATGTCGGCGATGCGGTCCAGCACCGTGTCCAGCACTCCCGCGAACCGCGCGTGAGACTCCCGCGGGTCCTCGTCGTCGAAGCCGACGGTGACGACGAACGGCTCGTGACCGTAGCCGCGCAGCAACGCGACCAGCTCCTCCTCGGGGATGCGGGACAGCACGGTCGGGTTGGCGATCTTGTAACCGTTCAGGTGCAGGATCGGCAGGACGACGCCGTCGTGGGCGGGGTTGAGGAACTTGTTGCCGTGCCAGGCCGTGGCCAGCGGCCCGGTCTCAGCCTCCCCATCGCCGATCACGCACGCGACCAGCAGGCCCGGGTTGTCGAACGCGGCGCCGTAGGCGTGCACGAGGGAGTACCCGAGCTCCCCGCCCTCGTTGATCGACCCGGGCGTCTCCGGGGACGCGTGCGAGGGGATGCCACCGGGGAAGGAGAACTGCCGGAACAGCGCCCGCAGCCCGTCCTCGTTCTGAGCGATCTGGGGGAACAGCTCCGTGTAAGTGCCGTCGAGATAGGCGTTGGCAACCATCCCCGGCCCGCCGTGCCCTGGCCCCGTGACGTACAGGGTGTCCAGGTCGCGGTCGATGATCGCCCGGTTCAGGTGCGCGTAGAGGAAGTTCAGCCCCGGGGTCGTGCCCCAGTGCCCCAGCAGCCGCGGCTTGATGTCGTCACGGGTGAGGGGCGTGCGCAGCAGCGGGTTGCCCTGCAGGTAGATCTGCCCGATGCTCAGATAGTTCGCCGCGCGCCACCACGCGTCCACCCCGGACAGGGTTTCCGCGGTGAGCGGGGTGGTGTGGCGGACCCAGCGGGTCGATGTCGTGCTCATGGTCGGTGTCCTCCGGATCCGCGGCTGCAGCGGCCGCCGGGTGTGATGGTGTTCATGATCGTGCTCCTGACGGGAGGACCACGGTGGCTTCGGTGCCGCGCATCCACACGACGCCGCGGTCGTCGACGAGCACGATCGCGCCGTCGGCGGTGGTGCCGAGCGCCTGGACGGTGCCGCTGGCCGTTCCGGACCTCTCCCAGCCGGCGCCGTTGAGGCGCCAGAGGGCGCCGTCAGTGTCGACGCCGACCAGCCCGCCCGCCGGATCAGACTCCAGCAGGTACAGCAGCGGCGCGTCGGGGACAGGGGCGAAGGTGGCTCCGGCATCGCGGCTCTCCTGGACCCCATCCTGCGTCGCCGCGTAGAGGGCGCCGTCGAGTGTGGCGGCAAGGTCGACGGCAGGCAGATTGGCGCCGTCGACCCAGGTGGTTCCGCCGTCGGGGCTGGTGCGCACGGTGATCGAGCTGGACCCGATCCCGTAGATCGCCTCGGCGGTGGCGGTGAGGACGTGGAAGTCTTCCTGCCCGGTGAAGGCGACCGGCTCCCAGGTGGCGCCGGCGTCGATGCTGCGGACGATGCCGAGGTTGTGCTCACCGAGCTCGGTCGGCGTGGCCGGTCCCGGGTGCCCGGATGCGTAGAGCGTGTCGCCGTGGGCGGTGAGGCCCATCGCGTCGAAGTCGTTGCCTCCCACCGGGCCTGCGAGCACGCCGGCGGCAGTGAGCGTGTACAGGCCCGTGTGCGCGCCGAGCAGCACGGTGCCCTCACCGAGGTCGATGATGCCGTGCACATGCCCGAACGCAGGCTCGGTCGGTGCGGGCGCCGGGGCGGTAGAGCCCGCGCAGCCGGCCAGGAGGAGCCCGACGGCGACGATTGCCGCCGCGGCGACGGTGATGGTTTGGCTTCTCATGCGATGGCTCCGATGAAGAGAACAGTCGCCACGGACAGGATGATCAGGGCGAGGAGGATGGCCACCAGGGAGGCGGCCAGGGTGCGGGACGTCATGACGGGGGCCTTTCGACGGGTCACGCTGCCGGTTCCTGGAAGCGATGGCCTGGCGGGTCGCCGGGGCTCGGGCGGAGCCGGCTTGGTATCGGCTCCGCCCGAGGGGCCGGGGGGGTCAGAGGGTGGCGAGGATGTCCTGCATCGTGGTGATCTCGTCGGTCTGCCCGTCGATGATCTGCTGCGCCAGCGCGGCGACATCCGGGTTCTGCCCGTTGTCGAGCACCATCTCGGCCATCATGACCGCGCCCTGGTGGTGGGTGATCATGCCCTCCAGAAACAGGCGGGTCGCCTCGACACCGGTAGCGGCATCGAGGGCCGCCATGTCCTCCTCGGACATCATCCCGTCGCCGTGGTCCATGCCCTCCATGCCGCCGATGCCGGACATGGAGTCGTCGTAGGGGATGCCCCAGTCCTCGAGCCAGCCCTTCATGGTCTGGATCTCGGGATCCTGAGCGGCCTTGATCTGCTCGGCGAGGGCCACGACCCGCTCGTCGATGCCGTCCTTGGCCAGGATCTGATCGGCCATCTGGATGGCCTGCTCGTGGTGGGGGATCATCATCGTCACGAACATCTCGTCCGCCGAGTTGAACGACGCTTCCTCGGTGGTGTCGGGTGTCGTGCTGGTCATGCCGCCGGGGCCGTGATCCATGCCGGGCATAGAGCTGCCCGTGGGGGCGCAGCCGGCGAGCACGAGCGCGATGGCGAGAGCGCCGGTGGTCAGCGCGAGGGTACGGAAACGCATGAGAGGGGTCCTTATCTGTCAGTCGAAACGGGTGAGCTGATTCCGCCCGCCCGGGGTGGGCACGGCGAGAGAACCGTCCGGCACGCGGTCGCGCCGGCACGGGCGGGGAATCAGGTTCGACTGATGGACAGGACGAGGAGAGAGGGTGGTCGCGGGTGCGGCAGCGCGGCCAGGACAATGCGTCCGTGGAGTCGCAGCAGGGCGAGGGCGACGCCGAGGCGAGCCAGCAGGACCGGCGCCAGCAGCACGATGGCGGCGGCTAGCAGTGCTAGCGCGCACACCATCGTCAGCATCGAGTGATCCGGCACTCCGCCCGAGCCGCCACAGTCGCCTGCGCAATGACCGGCAGCAGCTTCGGAGTTCATGCCGGGCGTGGTCTCGGTCGCGGTGACGGCGCTCATGTCGGTGCCGGCGTCCACATGGGCGGATTCGAACGCGGTCGCCGTCGTGTCGGAATGCCCGCCCAAGAGGGTGCCGGTGAGTGTATGCATGGCCAGCAGGCCGGCGATCAGCAGAAGGGCGGTGGTGAAGGTCAGCAGGAGCCGGTGCAGCCCGGACCGGGCGTGCACGAGAGCTCGGATGTGGTTCACCGCCGACCTCCTTCCCGCATCCAGGTTACTCCGGGCGCGCCGGATTCTGATCGGCGCGCACCTGAGGCGACGCGCGAGCGTCGTGACCAGCCGAGTCGACTGAACCGGGCCGCGGTGCGGGCGAAGATCCTGGATGGCACGTGTCGGGCGCTCGGTCATCGTAGGCCGGCCCCGCTGCGATGGGACTTCTCGATCAGTGCGAGCAGCCCGAGGGTGTCGTCTTTGATCTGGGTGCGTCCGACGGCCGCCCAGTTGCGGTCCAGGTGGCGACGGAGGTAGTCGAGGACGTGCGCGAGGGCGACGGTGTGCCACGAGGCCGATTGGGCTGGATTCGCGGTATTGCCGAACGCGACGGCGCGAATCAGGTGACCTTCCGGGGCGGTGACCTGCCCGACCGTGAGCAGCTCTTGCACGAGGGCGGGCGCGTCGGCGGGTGAGCAGCAGCCGAACCGCGCGAAGGCGGCTTCCAGCACAGCGGGGTCGCGCATAGCCGGGTTGAGTTTAGGGGCGCCTTCCTTGACCTCGCCCACGATCATGTCCGGCATGCCCGGCCGGGCGCCGAGCGCAGGGTCCGGATCGTCGCCGGGTGCGCGGTTGAGCCGGATCGCGAGGATGTCCAGGTCGGTGACGGTGCGGGGCCTGTCGGCACCGGCCGCGTCCAGCACCGGGTACTCGGCGACGGTGAAGTATCCGTTTACCCGCAAGTACGCTTGCACCAATCCAACCGCGGTGTCCACCGTGCGCTCCGTTCTGTCGCCGTCGTCAGTCAGGCGGCGTGGGCGTAGCGGGCCGGGTCGGCGTCGAACAGCGGACCGCACTCGGGGCAGCAGAACCAGTAGCGGGCGCCCTCGTAGTCCCGGAACAGGCCGCGTTGCTCGGCCCACGCCGGATCGACCCGGTTGCCGGGCATCACCGGACAGGTCACCAGGTTCGTTGCCCCCGCCGGAGGCTCGTGATGGTGATGCTCGTGCGCGCTGTGATTCTGCGCTCCGTGAGCATGCTCGTGAGCGTGGTCATCCGTGTGGTCGCGCCCCGAGTGATCGTGGTCGTGGGACATGATGTCTTCTCCTTCTTGAGCGATGGGTCAGGCCCGGATCGGGGCGGGCTCCCGCGAGACCGGGGCTGCGCTGGGGGTCGGGACGGACAGGGGGCGGAAGCGGCGCAGCCGGAGGCTGTTGGTGACCACGAACACGCTGCTGAACGCCATAGCGGCGCCGGCGAGGATGGGGTTGAGCAGGGCGAGCATCGCGACCGGGATCGCGGCGACGTTGTACGCGAACGCCCAGAACAGGTTCCCCTTGATCGTGCCCAGGGTGCGGCGGGCCAGCCGGATCGCATCCGGGACCAGCACCAGGTCTCCGGAGACGATGGTCAGGTCGGCGGCGGTGATGGCCGCATCGGTGCCGGTGCCCATCGCGATGCCGAGGTCCGCGGCGGCCAGGGCGGCGGCGTCGTTCACGCCGTCGCCGACCATCGCGACCACGCGTCCCGCGGCCTGGAGCTCTCGGATGGTGTCGAGCTTGCCCTGCGGGGTGACCCCGGCACGGACGTCCTCGATGCCGACCTGGTCGGCGATCGCGCGGGCGGCGCCCGGGTTGTCGCCGGTGAGCAGGATCGGGGTCAGCCCGAGCGCTCGGAGTCGGGCGATCGCCTCGGGGCTGGTGGGCTTGACGGTGTCGGCGACGCTGATCGTGCCGCGCATCTGCCCGTCCCACGCCACCACCGTCACGGTCGCTCCCGCCGATTCGTCCGCCGCGATCGTCGCGGCGAGCTCCTCGGGGACCGGGATGGCCCATCGCGTCGTGATCCACGAGGCGCGGCCGGCAGCGACCATCCGGCCCTCGACGATGCCGTGCACGCCCTGACCGGCTTCGGCGGAGAAGGACTCCACCGCGCCTGCCGCAACGGTCGCGGCGGCGGTGATGGCGCGGCCGATGGGGTGCTCTGAGCCGTGCTCCAGCGCGGCGGCGACTCGGAGCAGTTCCGCCGGGTCGGTGCCTTCGGCGGGGTGGATGCCGGTGACGGTCATGGTGCCGGCGGTGACCGTGCCGGTCTTGTCCAGCACGACGGTGTCGATGCGGCGGGTCTGCTCCAGCACCTGCGGTCCGCGGATCAGGATGCCCAGCTGCGCGCCGCGGCCGGTTCCCACCAGCAACGCGGTCGGCGTCGCCAGCCCGAGCGCGCACGGGCACGCGATGATCAGGGTCGTCACCGCGGCGGTGAAGGCGACCTCCAGCCCGGCTCCGGCGATCAGCCAGCCGGCGAACGCGGCCAACGAGAGGACGATGACGACGGGCACGAAGATCGCCGAGACCCGATCGGCGAGGCGCTGCACCTGCGCCTTGCCGGTCTGCGCCTCCTCGACCAGCCGGGCCATCCGGGCCAGCTCGGTGTCCGCTCCGACGCGGGTGATCTCCACCAGCAGGCGACCGCCGGTGTTCACGGTCGCGCCGACGACGCGGGAGCCGGGGCCGACTTCCACCGGCACGGACTCGCCGGTGAGCATCGACTCGTCCACCGCCGAGACGCCCTCGGCGACCAGGCCGTCGGCGGGGATCTTCTCGCCCGGCCGCACCACGACGCGGTCGCCGGGGACGAGCTGGCCGACGGGGATGCGCTGCTCGACGCCTGTCCGGAGGACCACCGCGTCCTTCGCGCCGAGCTCGAGCAGGGCTCGAAGCGCTTCCCCGGACTGCCGCTTGGCGCGGACCTCGAGGTAGCGGCCGAGCAGGATGAACACGGTCACCAGCGCGGCGACCTCCAGGTATACCTCGTGACCGCCGGACTGCGGGGTGCCGACGAAGGTGACGCTCATCCGCATCCCTGGCATCCCGGCGCCGCCGAAGAACAGCGCATACAGCGACCAGCCGAACGCGGCCAGCACGCCGACGCTGATCAGGGTGTCCATCGTGGCCGCGCCGTGGCGGGCGTTGATCGCCGCGGCCCGGTGGAACGGCCATGCCCCCCACACCACCACGGGGGCGGCGAGGGTCAGGGCGAGCCACTGCCAGGAGGTGAACTGCAGCGCAGGGATCATCGACAGCACCCCGACGGGCACCGCCAGAAGCGTCGAGATGATTAGCCGCTGCCGCAACGACAGCAGCTCCTCATCGCGAGGCGCACCAGCTTGCCCCTCGACGGGGTCGGTGGCGGGTGGGGCAGGAACGGTCGCCCCGTACCCCGCCTGCTCGATGGCCGCGATCAGCTCCTCCACCGCCACCGGGGACTCGGCGTGGACACGGGCCTTCTCGGTGGCGAAGTTGACGGTCGCCTCCACCCCGGGCAGCTTGTTCAGCTTCCGCTCGACCCGCGTCGCGCACGACGCGCACGTCATCCCGGTGATGTCGAGATCGACATCCGTAGCCGTACTCATGACGCGCTGGCGAGGCTGTATCCGGCCTCCTCGACCGCCTCCCTCACGCGGGCAGCGTCCACCGGGGCGGTGCTGGACACGGTCACCGTCGAGACGCCGCCCGCGTGCAGATCGACCTCGACGCCGGAGACGCCGTCGATGGCGGAGACCTCCTCGGTCACACTGCGCACGCAATGCGAGCAGGTCATCCCTTCCACCAGGAACTGCGCCGACACGCCACCCACCCCAGGCTGAGCCGGCGGTGCAGCCTCGGCCTTCGCCGCGGTGCCGTGCGTGGTCGGGCTGCAACACGCGCAACCGCCGCCGCTAGTCGCCTGCAGTCCGAGGTCCTGGAATCCCTGTCCGGTCATGATGTGCTCCCTTCGCGAGCATTGAATGAATGTTTGTGGGGACGAATGTTTAGGAGCGGACCAGCCGCGCGATCGCGGCGTTCGCCTCACGCAGCTTCTCCTCCGCGACGGGGCCACCCTCGGCGGTCGCCTGGGCGACGCAGTGCCCGAGGTGATCCTCGAGCAGGGTCAGCGCGACCGACTCCAGCGCCTTCGTCACCGCGGAGACCTGGGTGAGGATGTCGATGCAGTACACGTCCTCATCGACCATCCGCGCGATCCCGCGCACCTGACCCTCCGCACGACGCAACCGCGCCAGCAGCGCCTGCTTGTCATCCACGTATCCGTGTGCCATTCCGACCACCTCCTACCTGACCATATACCTACTAGGGGTATAGGGTACATGTCAGTCCAAATATTCCCGGAGAACGCAAATTGAAAGGGCGAACGTGACTAACTGGTACGTCATCACCGGTGGGCCTAGCTCGGGCAAGACCACGACCGTGAACCTGCTACGCGACCGCGGCTACACCACCACCATCGAGCACGCCCGCCACTACATCGATCTCCAGCGCATCGAGGGGCGAACCGTCGAGGAGGTCCGCGCCAAGCAGCGCGAGTTCCAGCGCGGCGTGCTGGACATGCAGCTCGCCGAGGAAGCCGCCCTCGATCCCGCCACGACGGTGTTTCTGGACCGGGCCATCCCAGACTCGCTGGCCTACTACCGCTTCCTGCAGCTCGAACCCGACCCGATCCTGGTGGCCGCGCTCGAGCAGGTGGACTACCGCACGACGTTCATCCTGGACCTGCTGCCGCTGGCGCCGGACTACGCCCGCACCGAGGACACCGCCGCCCAGCAGCGGATCCATCACCTGCTCACCGAGGTATACGCGGCGCTGCCGTTCCCGATCGTGCACGTCCCAGTGCTCGGGGCGCAGGAGCGGGTCGACTTCATCCTCGACCGGCTCTAGCGCCGGTCGCCGCTCCCGGGCGCCTACTGCCCGGGTGTGGAAGGCAGGACTCCTCATAACATACCCCCCTAGCGTATGCAAGCCGGTCGTCGACCGCTGCCGCCCGGCCTACGGTTCTTCGCAACCGACCCGATACGGGCCGACGAGAAGGAGGACTGAGATGACCATCGCGGATCAGATGCTCCGGACCCACCCGAAGGATCTGGGAGACCTCGATCAGGCGGCACTACTGGCCTGCATTCAGGCCTGCGTCGACTGCGCCCAGGCGTGCAGCGCGTGCGCCGACGCCTGTTTGAGCGAGGACATGATCGCCGACCTCACCAAGTGTGTGAGGACCAACCTCGACTGCGCGGACCTATGCGAGACAACCGGTCGCATCCTGTCGCGGCGCACCGGCTACGACGCGAACGTCACGCGAGCCACCCTGGAAGCCTGCCGCACCGCGTGCACGGCCTGCGCCGACGAATGCGAACAGCACGCCGGCATGCACGAGCACTGCCGGGTGTGCGCGGAAGCCTGCCGGACCTGCGAGCAGGCCTGCGAGAAGCTGCTCGGCCTGCTGTGAGCGACCACACCCCGCACGAACGGGCCTCGCACACCGGCGGTGCGAAGAGCTACCTGCGCCTGCTCATCGCGCTGGCCCTGAGCCTGGTGGTGATGTACTTCTTCACGTTCGCACTGATCAACGTCGTCGGCGATCTCTACCTGAACATCAGCAACCTCTACATGGCCCTGATGATGGTGTTCCCGATGGGCATCATCATGATCGCGATCATGTGGCGCATGTTCCCGAACAAGCCGCTCAACATCGGGCTCATCGTCGCATTCGCCCTGCTCACGGTCGGCGCGTTCTTCATGGGAAGGGCCGCGACGTTCGTGGGAAACCAGCAGTTCCTGGACTCGATGATCCCCCACCACTCCCGAGCCATCCTGCTCTGCGAACAGTCGAACATCACCGACCTGGAGATCAAAGACCTCTGCGGCGAGATCGTCGAGTCCCAGCAACAAGAAATCGATCAGATGAAGGACATCCTGCAGCGGCTCGGGAACTAGACCGGCCCTGCTGGATCAGCGTCGGGCCGAGTCACCGCGGCTAGAGACTGCCGGGCGATCTCGAGCTCCTCGTTTGTGGGCACGACCAGGACGGCGGTCGGGGAGCGGGAGTCGGAGACCGTCCGCGCCTCCCGCCCCGCCGTCGCGCGGTTGCGCTCGTCGTCGAGGCGAATCCCGAGACGCTCCATGCCGGAGACGGCGGCGGCGCGGGTCGCCGGGGCATTCTCGCCGACACCGCCGGTGAACACGATCGCGTCGGCGCCGCCGAGCTGGCCGAGGTAGGCGCCGAGGTAGTGCCGCAGCCGGTAGTGGTAGACCTCCAGCGCCGCAGTCGCGGCGGGATCGCCGGCGACCGCAGCCGCGTGGATGTCGCGCATGTCCTCGGTGCCGGCCAAAGCGCGCAAGCCGCTCTCGCGGGTCAGCAGCTCCTCAAGCTCGTCCCATCCGAGGCCCGCTCGGCCGAGGGCGATGAGCACTCCGGGATCGAGGTCGCCGGCGCGGGTGCCCATGACGAGTCCTGCCAAGGGCGTCATGCCCATCGAGGTGTCCACGGACCGCCCGCCGGCGATCGCGCAGGCGGAGGCGCCGTTCCCCAGATGGAAGACGATCAGCCGCAGCTCCGACAGCGGCCGCCCCAGCCGCTCGGCCGCCCGGGCGGAGACGTATTGGTAGGAGATGCCGTGGAACCCGTACCGGCGGATCCGATGCTGCCGGACGAGCTCCGGCGGCAGCGCATAGGCGGTGGCTGCCGGGCGCAGGGTGCGGTGGAACGCGGTATCGAACACCGCCACGTTCGGGACGCCGGGGAACACGGCGCGGGCGGCGCGGATGCCCGCGAGATTGACTGGGTTGTGCAGCGGCGCCAAGGCGGCGAGATCGTCGATCTGCTGCTCCACCTCGTCGGTGATCAGCGTCGCGGAATCGAACCGGCTGCCGCCGTGCACCACCCGGTGACCGATGACGCCGACAGGTTCATGGCGCAGCTCGGCAAGCAGATCCCGGATCGCGGCACCGTGCCCCGTTCCCTCGGAGGCATCGTGACCGAGCCGTTCCACGGTGCCGCCCCGGATTGCCGTTCCGGACTGCCCGTCGACCAGCCGCCACTTGATCGAGGAGGAGCCCGCGTTCAGCACCAGCACGACGGTCATCCGTAGCCCCCAGAAAGTGCTCAATCGTCATCGTCGTCGGATTCTATGTGCCATGAGTGGCCCCCCGTCGATGCCAACTCCGAACCTTCCACGCGTCGGTGCTTCTTGCGCCTGACGGCGTCCAACGAACAGCCGGAGTCGGCTAATCGGCGCGCTAGCGCGGTAGCGCCTCGGTCGCTCCCTCCCCCCTTTCGCGCGGCCTGCGGTATGAGAGGCGCGACAGCGGGGCTTGTCAGCCTCTCGTAGAGGCGAGCACCGGAGGAGGCCCGCCCATCGCGTAAGCCGCCGACTTCTGCTCGAAGGCTTGGCGCCGCTCGGCGCGGCGAGCCCGGATCAGGATGATGAGGGTGATCGGGCCGTTGACGAGGAACTTCAGCGCGTTCCAGATGAACAGCAGCACGACCAGGTTCAGCCAGCCCGGCCCGCCGTCGGCGATCCACACCGTCAGCAGCCACGCGCCGAGCAGGTACAGCACGGCGATGAGCATGGCGGGCACGCCCCACTTCAGGCCGCGGCGCGTGTGCAGCGCGTCGAGCAGGATGTTCGTCGGCATGTACGTCCGCAGGAACAGCCGAACTCGGATGCTGAGATTCCAGAGCAGTCGGAACACGATGTCCGCCTCCCGAGAGGGTGCGTAGCTCCGCCGAGGAGGTAGATCATGTGGTGAGTGTCCCGAGGGACCGTCGAAAGCGACCTAGAAATCGTGGCTACTACCTCAAGATCAGGGTACGCCCGACCCGCGAGACGCGGAAGGGATGCGGCGGGAGTCGCGAGAGCGCCAAGTAAGGAGCCCCGCGTCTGGCGCGCACTCCAGCCCAGTGGCATGTCGGCTCGCAATGAGCAGTCGCTGAGCATGCCCGTTCTGCCCTTACAGGCGCGGCCCAGCGACCCTGAGACTGCGGGTGGTCGGTCCAGGTTCTGCCGCGCGTACCGCGAGCTGTTGCGCGCGAAGGGTCGCGGCGCGTGCTCGTGCCGCGTCTGCGCGTTGCGAAGCATCATCGCCGACAAGGCCGAGCCCCCTGGCCACGGCGATGCCGTACTTGTCGCGATAGGCCGCGACGGTGCGTGCCTCGCGTCGCCAAAGTGCGGCGAGCTGCGGATCAGAGGGTTCCATCCCGAGTCCCGAGATCCACTCCCCCGAGGACTCGACGGCCTCGGTGACGAGCGCGTCTGCTCGCTGCTCGATGAGCGCGGCACGTTCACGGAGTGCGCTGCGCATATCGTCGTCCATCGGGCCGAGCGCGGGAGTGACGACTCCGGCGATGGGCGTGGCGGGCTGGCGCACGCGCCCCGCGCCGTTCGTGTGCTCCAGGGCGCGGATCACCCGCTCGTGGAGCACCGCGGCCACATCGCCCGCGTCATTGAGCGGACGAGAAGCGACGAGAGCGCTCAGAAGGCGCTCGGCATCGTAGCCGTCGGCTTCGGCTCGGCGCAGCTCTGCGCTGAGCACGCCGAACGCGGTCGAGTCGATTGCTGCGGATGCCTCGGCCTCGGTGAGCCGCGTCCTTCGCAGCAGAGCCTCCCACCGTGGCTGTTGCGCGGCGGCGGCGATGGTCTCGTATTCGGCGGCGAGTTGCGCGACCGAGCCCCACACATCCTGCTCGGCGGCGATCGTCTGGCGGGCGGAGAGTTCCGCGCCGACGTGCTGGAGCACCCCGGCGAGCACCTTGCGCGCCGCGACCACGAGGGTGTCCTGAGCGGGCGGGTGAATGTGGTCATCATCGGGGCGGTTGAGGGAGACATAGGCGAAGTTCCCGGCCTTGCCACGGGTCATGGCGACGTAGAAGTTCTCGCGGGTCGCGCCGGGCTCGATGAGCGTGTGTCCGGTGTCGACCGTGACTCCTTGCGCCCGGTATGCGGTGACCGCGTAGCCGAGTTCGACATGCTCGGCGACGTATCCGGCAGGGAGTCGCAGCGTCGCGCCTCCGCGTCGCCCGGCAGGCCGCACTCGTAGCGACCCGTCGATGCCGATGGCGGTGATCGTCCACCGGCTGCCGTTGCGCACCCAGCCGCGTCCGGTGCGCAGTTCACGGTCGTTGCGGCGGGTGATGATCGCGTCCCCGACGGACGCCTCGGTGCAGTCGTGCAGCCGCACCTCGGCGCGCGCGTCGACCTGCCCGGCGAGGATGAGGTCGGCGCGGGCGCGCCGGTTCAGGGTGGTGACCATCGCGCTCGACTCGGCAATGAGGATGCTCGCCAGCCCCAACGCGCGGTCGCGCTGCCAGGCGGCGTAGGCGGCGTCGGCCATGCGCTCGGTTTCGCCCGCCCGGATACGACCGTGGGCCTGGTAGGTGTCGATGGCTTCGATGCGGCCGTTGCGTAGATCGCGGGTGGCACCCTTCTCCCAGGCTGCGGTGATGCGGCGCACGTCGGTCAACTCGGGCACGTCGGCACGGTCGGCGACGAGCATCCCGAACGCTCCCCCGGCGTCGACGGACTGGAGTTGCGCGGGATCGCCCACGAGCAGCACCTTCGCTCCGGCGTCGGCTGCGACGCGCACGAGCCGGTCGAGCGCGAGCGTCCCGGCGAGGGATGCCTCGTCCACGATCACGAGCTGCCCGGCGGTGAACCCGGTGCCGTGGTCGCGGTGGGTCTGCCACCACTTCGCGGTGTTCTCCGTCGGGATGCCGAGGTCACCGGCCAGCACCTCGGCCGCGACCGCGGACGGTGCCAGACCGACGACCGCGCCGCGCCCGTGCTCGGCCTCCCACGCACGCCGCAGCGCGCGCAGCGCGGTGGTCTTCCCCGCCCCCGCAGGGCCGACGAGCAGGTCGAGTACCCGACCCGACGACGCAATCGCTGCGAGCGCGGCGCGCTGGTCGTCGCCGAGCGTGCGCCCACGGTGGGGTTGCAGCGCGTGCGCGATGGTTGCGTCGGCCAGGCGCGGTGCAACCTGCTCGCGGGAGCGTGCAAGCAGACGGTCCTCGGCGGCGAGCACCGCGGCACCGCTGTAGCGGGCGGTGTTGCGGGGGCGGAACATGCTCGTCCCGTCCGCGCGCTGGAACGCGGCGGGGCTGGAGGCCAGCTCGGGCGGCGTGAGCCGGATGGACGCCTGCTCCGCGGCGTCGGTGACCATCCCCGTGATCGCCTCGCGGTCCTCGGTGGCGGTGAAGCGCCAGCCCATCGTCTGGCGTGCGGCCTCGGCGTAGAGATTCCAGTGGCTCCACGTCGTGCGCTTCTCGGCAACCGCGGCGACCACCGACGCGCCGAGCCTGGCGATCCGCTCCAGCGGCACATCCTCCGCGCGCAGGAGCTTCGCGGGCTCGACCGCGACGGCTTCTCGCGCCCATTCGGTTGCGTCCCGGCCCAGCAGTCGGCTCGCTCGGGTGCGCCACTCCTGGGCGAGGTCGGCGAGTGGGCGGACTTCCTTGTCGGGCCGGGTTGCCAGCGTCGCCTGCTGCCGCAGCCGGATGATCGTCTCCCGCGACGGCGCGTGCCCGTGCGCGATCTCGTACTCGGCGATCAGGCGGTCCTTCTCGATGTCGATGTGCCGGGACCGGGACGAGAACTCCGCGACCAACTCCTCCGGCACCGTGGCGACCGCCCACACCGGATTGCGGTCAGCTCCCCGCTCGCGCCGCTCCCAACCCACGCCGAGCGCGCGGGTGAGGTGGTCGGCGAAGACCGCGTTGTGCAGCTCGCTCAGCGCCACGGTCGCCGCGTGCAGCGGCCGGCTGTCCAGCGACCGCCACTTGCCGTCGAACACAGTGCGCACCTTGTTGCTCACCACTACATGCGTGTGCAACTGCGGATCACCCGCCCGCGAATCGAAATGATCGAACGCCGTGGCGATCAGCCCCGTCACTTCGACCTGCGCAACAGCGCCGTCGCGGGTGGTTGCGCCCGAGCGTGTCGCCGCAACCTCCCGCTCCATGAACGCAACGACCTCTGCAACGGCCGCATGGTGCGCCCCTGCGAACTGCGCCTGAGTCGCTGCGTCCGCAAGACCCCACAGCACCGACGCGGACTTCGGCAGTGAGAACGTGAAGTCAAACCCCGCGACCGCCCGCCGCGACCTGCGCGCCGATTCCTCGGTCTCGATCACCGCGACTGCCTCGGCGCGATCCGCCGCGCCCAGCGCCGGATCGAGCCGGGAGAGCCGCGTGGCGATCCGATCCTCAACGGCCGGGAACACCGGGTACGCCTTCCCCATCGGATCGCCCGTCACCGGGTCAAGGCCCATACCCAGCAGGAGCTGGAGCTGCGCCTCGGACACCTGCGCACCTTCGTGGATCTCGCCGTTCCCGAGCGCGGCAAGGCCGCCGCCCATCCAGCAGCCGGGTGGAGTGCCCTGCTCTGCGTAGTAACGGGTCAGCGGAGTCGAGAGCGCCCGCTCGCCGTCGGCGGATGCCACGGTGCGCAGCAGGTACTTGTAGCCGTCCCCCGCATCCATGACCCGCATCGAAACCGACACCCGGCACCGCCTCTCTCGTCAAAGAAGAGGTGAGCCGCTGAGCCCGCCGTCAGGCGGGGTCAGCCTCGATGTGCCAGACGTGTACCGGTCATGGCGGGCTTCCGAGGTCAGACAAGGCGGGCGCGGACGACGGCGATGTCGCGCTCATGATCGCGCACGATCCTGTCGGCCTTGGTCGTGAACTCCGACTTGTGGATCACGACGAGCCGGATACCCTGCTGCGGCAGGATCTCCGCCTTTCGCTGGTCGTAGAGCCGCCGCTGCTGCGAGCCCGTCCGGTCGTCGGCGACACGTCACCGACAAGCCACAGGAACGTCGCCTGTCGCTCCCCGCGGACCCCGATCACCTCGTCGCAGAGGTCGAGAACATAGTTGACTTTGTCAACCTGATCTGGCCCCGGGGTGACGTTTTGAAGTGGCCCCGTCGAGGCGTCGGTTCGATGTGGGGCGCTGTCTGCTGTCAGGCGCAGCAGGAGGTGGGGAGTTCGTTGCGGAAGAGGTTCGCGGTGAGGCGGATGCCTTCGGCCATGGTGAGGTACGGGGCCCACGTGTCGGCGAGTTGGGTGACGGTGAATCCGGCTTTAATGGCGTAGGTCGCGGCGAGCATCATCTCGCCGGCGGTTTCGGCGAGGGCATGGACGCCGAGGACTTTGCCGGTGTCCGCGTCGGCGACGATCTTGATGCCGCCGCGGGTGTTGTGGTTCGTGATGGCTCGGGGCACATCGGACAGCCTCAGGTATCGGCAGGCGCACCGGTATCCGGCGGCGATGGCTTCGGCTTCGGTGATGCCGGCGGAGCCGAGCTGCGGCGCGGTGAACAGGACGGAGGGCAGCCCGGTGTAGTCGACCTGTTCGTGGTGGCCGAGGGCGTTGCGGGCTGCGATCTTCCCGGCCATCGCGGCGACGTACACGTACTGGGGCACGTCGGTGACGTCGCCGGCGGCGAACACGACCGGGTTCGTGGTCCGCTGCTGCTCGTCGACGATGATGAAGCCGCGGTCGTCGGTCGCGACGCCCGCCGCGGCGAGGTCGAGCCCGTTGGCGCGTGGTGTGCGTCCGGTGGCGATGAGGACGCGTTCTCCGGTGACCGCCTTGCCGGTGCGGGTGCGCACCCGCACCACGCCGTCGTCCTGGATGATCGTGGCGGCGCGGTCGCCTACGACGGTGATTCCCTCGGAGAGGAAGGCCTTGCGGAGTTCGGAGGAGAGTTCGGGCTCGGCGTGCGGGGCGAGCCGGCCAATGATGGTGACGGCCACGCCGAGGCGGGCGAAGAGCTGGGCTTGTTCGAGGCCGACGAAGCCGCCGCCGATCACTACGAGCGAGGCGGGCAACTCGGTGAGTTCCATTGCCGTGGTCGAGGTGAGGTAGTCGACGTGCTCAAGCCCGGGGATGGCCGGGACGTGCGGTTCGGCGCCGATGGCGACGAGATACGACCTGGCACGAACCGGTCGTTCGTCGATGAGGAGGGTTGCCGGGTCGGTGAATGTGGCGGCGCCGGGGAGGATGTCGAACCCGTAGGCGGCGGCGATGTCGGCGTACTTGGTCTGGCGGAGCATGCCGACGAGGTCATCCTTCTGCCGCACGAGGGCGCCGAGGTCGACAGTGCCGGCGGACGTGGGGGCGCCGGGGAACGGGTTCGCGAGGGCGGCGTGGCGGGTGTGCGCGGCGGCGAGGAGCGTCTTCGAGGGCACACAGCCGACGTTCACGCAGGTACCGCCGAGGGTGCCGCGTTCGATGGCGACCACGCTGGCCCCTTCGAGTCGGGCGTGGATCGCGGCGGACATCGCCGCCCCGCCCGTGCCGATCACCGCAAGATCGAACTCGCTGTGCTGCGTCATGATGCCTCCTCGGGTGAACCGGGCCGCTTGCGCGGTCACATCCGTCAGAATGGACCTTCAAGCATGCTTGAAGGTCAAGCCCGTTGGTGGAGGTGTCACAATGCGGATCGGAGAGCTCGCGGAGAAGGCGAGGACGAGGCCGTCGACGCTGCGGTACTACGAGGAGCGCGGACTGCTGCCGCCGCCGGAGCGCACACCGGCCGGGTACCGCAGCTATGGCGACGAGACGGTGCAACGGCTCGCGTTCATCGGCCGGGCCCGCGCGGCGGGCCTCACCCTTGCGCAGGCCGCGGAGATCCTCGATGTTCGCGACGCGGGCCGTTCGCCGTGCGCGCATGTGCGGGACCTCCTTGACCGCCGACTCGTGGAGATCGACGAGCAGCTCGAGCAGCTGCACGCCCTGCGAGGGAGCATTGCCGAGCTTCGAGCGCACGCGGCCGCTACGGCGTCCGAAGCCTGCACACCGGAGTCCATCTGCCGCTACCTCTGAATGGCTTTCGGATCGCTACTGCCGCTGACGGGTGTAGTTGAGGCGATAGGAGGTGGTGCCGGTTTCGATGATGGTGCCGTTGAACGTGAGCCGGTCCACGATCGCCGCGCACAGGCGCGGGTCGGTGAAGGTCTTCGTCCAAGCGCTGAATGACTCGTTGGATGCAATCGCGACGGAGTTCTTCTCTTCGCGCTCGGTGAGGACCTGGAACAGGAGTTCCGCGCCGCGCCGGTCGAGTTCCATGTAGCCGAGCTCGTCGATCAGGAGCAGGTCGACGCGGCCGTACCGGTTGATGGTACGGGTGAGCTGTTTCTCGTCGGCGGCTTCGACGAGCTCGTTCACGAGCTTCGTGGCGAGGGTGTATCGGACGCGGAAGCCTTTCTCAGCTGCGGCGGTGCCCAGGCCGATGAGCAGGTGCGACTTCCCGGTGCCGGAGTCCCCGATCAAGCAGAGCGGGTCGCCGCGGCGGATCCAGTCCCCGTTCGCGAGGGTATGGATCGTCGCCGGGTTGATGTTCGGATTCGCGTCGTAGTCGAAGTCGCCGAGCCATTTGTTCCTCGGGAACCCGGCTGCGGACACGCGGCGGACCACGGACCTTCGGTCCCGGTCGTCGCACTCGGCGAGGAGGAGTTCGGCGAGGAAGCCTTGGTAGGTCAGCTGCTCGCGTTCCGCGGCCGTGATCGCTTCGTGCATCACGGCCCGCATGGTGGGTAGGCGGAGCCTGCGGCAGGCTTGGTCAACGGCGGCCGCGGCGGCTTCTTCGGTCAGCCCGCGCTGTCGACGCAGGGTCGTGGTGACGTTGGTGGGAGTGGTCATGTTCCGGTGATTCCTTCTCTCTTATCGGTGACCGGCGGTTCCGGTTCGGGACGTCGGCTGAGGAGTTCGTCGTAGTGGGCGACGGATGGCAGCGGCCGCCGGTCGGCTGGGAGTCCGGCGATCACCGCGGCCGGATCCGCGAGGCGACGCTGGGTGAGGCTGAAAACTCGCTGCACATCACGTCGCGGTTGTTCAACGCGATGACGGTCTGACTCGGGCCCGGCCGCGTGCAGGCGGGCTTCGACCGCGACGACGTCGGCAGACACCGCCCCGACCGTGAGCGCGGCACGGATCCCTGCGATCACGTCAACGGTTCGCATGGTCCTGTGGAGCAGGAGCACGTCGATCAGCGCCCTTGTGCCGGCGCTGTCGCCGTCGACCTTCCGCGCTTGCTGCCAGAACGCGTCATGCGTTGTCGTGAACACGCCGGCTTCGCGTGCACGGGCCAGCGCGGTGGATCCGGGCAACGCGCCGGGCTTGCGTCTGAGGACCTCGAGGTAGTGGTCGAGGTTGATCGATTCGCCGCCGCGGGCCACGACCCGCTCGTGCCGAGCGACCTCGGCGTGGCCATCGAACACCACAAGTTCAGACGCCCGCAACGAGACGCGCACCTTTCGCCCGATCAGACGGGCGGGCACGGAGTACCTCGCCATCCGCACGGTGATCAGGCTCGAACGGTCTACCCGCGGGTAGAGCACCAGGCCAGGGTCGAACAGCTCGCCTGGCAATGACGCAAGGCGTGCTTGTTCGTCGGTGAAGTCTTGCCCGACAGTGCGGATCCGGGTGTTGATACGCCGCTCGTTGTCGCGCGCGTCCCACCGGCGGATCTGCTCGTTCAACTCGGCGAGCGAGTCGATGACCGGCATCGGAGAAAGCCAGGTGCGACGAAACCGACCGACTTCGCCTTCGACGCCGCCCTTCTCATGGGCGCCATCGATCCCGGGCTGGCAGTAGAACGAGTCGAACCCGTAATGCGAGCGGAACAGCACCCACCGGTCGTTCTCTATCCGACTACGGCCCTTCCCGTACAGCACCGTCTGCACCGCGGCCGTGAGGTTGTCATATCGGATGTGCAGGGTCGGGATCCCACCGATCTCGTCGAACGCGTCGATGTGTCCCTCGAGGAACGCTTCCTGCGATTGCGTCGAGTACACCCGGTGCACCGCCTTCCCCGAGTGCGAGAGCCGGAACGTGAACATGTGGCACTTCGTCTTCACCCCGGCCAGGATCACCCAGACCTCGCCGAAATCGACTTCGGCTTCCTCACCAGGTGCGTGCTCCTGCGGGACGAACACCTCGACGCGGCGCCCGGCGGCGGCGTCGATCTGAGCACGACGTACGCGCACGTAGTCGCGGACCGTCGAGTAGGACAGTCCCGTCGCTTCGTGCTCGTCGACCAGCCGCGCGAGAACCCTTGTCGCCGTGTGCCGCTGCTTGCGAGGAGCGTCCAGATCCTGCGTGAGCATCGCGTCGATCACCGCCTTGTACGGCCCCAGCCGAGGCGACATCCGAGTCGGAGTCTTCCGCTGCGGTGGAACCGGCGACGCCAGCGCCTGCCGCACCGTGCGACGGTGCACCCCGAACCTGTCTGCCAACGCGCGCACCGATAGCCCGTCAACGCGCGAGGCACGCCGGATATCCGCGAACAATTCCACTTTCGACCCCTGCCGGGCCCGCTCATCCTGAAGCAACACGAAACACACGCTCGGGTGGGGCCAGATCAAACCGTCAGAACCGCCCCGGCAAGTCAGAAAGTGGGGCCACTCCTAGCCGTCACCCCGGGGCCAAAACAGACTGACAGAGCCACATAGTGCTCATCACTGTCGGCGCGCTTGCCCACGATGCCTACAGGTACTCGATGACGGCGACCGCACGGTAGCTCGTGGCGAACTCGCTGTAGGACGTGATCGACAGGGAGATGATCTTGTGCTCCGGCTTCTGCGACAACTCTGCGAGGAGTGCGTCGCGGATCGACCCGCTGAGCCTGTCGAAGATGTCGATTTCAACGATCTCCTGGCGTGAGGTCAGCCCCGTGGGGATGTCGGTCATTCGATTGCTTCACTCCCCGACTCGACCTCGACCGCCTGATCCTCCGCAGAGACTTCTTCGACAGGCTCGCCCATCATCATGCGGTAGTGACCGATCTGCCCGTGCTCCTCGAAGATGCGGCGGAACACACGGAGGTTGGCCTCTACGGTGCTCGGCGTCGGCGAGTAGTCGAGGTCATCGAAGATCGAGTGGGAGCCAGCATTGACCCAGGTGAAGAGCGAGCGACAGATGACTTGCTCGTCTCCCTCGAACTTGGCAATGATGGCGGGATCGTCGACACCGCCGAGCACTTTGAAGTAGGTCTCCAGGATGCGACGCAAGGTGTTCTGGAGGCCGACTGCGCTCTCCGAGGGACGCTCGGCCGACCTCTTGACCTCGTCCCACAGGGCACCGTAGGCGGTTTGGATCGGGTTGTCGTCGCGTAGCTCGACTTCGCTCGACTGCCCGCTTCGCTTCCGCACGACACCGTACTTCCAAGACCCGAGCTTCGGGCCGCCGTGCGGGCGATAGGTCACGTCCTTGTGGAAGTGAGCGTTGTGCGTCATGAGCAGGAGCTGCCGCACTCGGCCTGTGCCTGCTGCGACATCCTCGACGAGCCTGCGGACAAGGGTGGAGACGGCGTACAGCACATCGCTGTCGAGGCTTGATATCGGGTCGTCGATCACCGCCAGGAGATCATTCGGCTCGGCTTCATCCTGCGGCGAGCCATGTAGCGACTGAGCGAAATAGAGGAAGGTGATGAATGTCCGCTCGCCTTCGCTGAGGGTCTCCGTTGCGACGTCGCCGTTCGAGCGGACGAGGGTGTAACCGTCCTGAACTGCTGTCGACTCCGCCAGTGAGAAGGAATGGAAGCCGACGGAATCCAAGAGGCGGTTGATGCGGTCGATGATCGGCTTGCTTGATGTGACCTTCGCCTGAAGCTCGCGGAGGCGCGACTCTTTGGCGCGGATGTCCGCCGTCGCCGACACGATCTGCCCTTCGATGCTTTCCTTCCCCGTCAGGTGACCAGGCATCGCTCCCTCATAGCGGGCGAGTTCGGCGACGAGGGTCACCCGGGCGAACACGACCCAGCAGCGGTCGAGAAGCGACTTCCTCGCGGCTGATCGGTTCCTGAGGAGTAGGTTGAAGCCCTGGATTGCCGTGTTGGCCTCCCGAACAACGGCGTTGACGCCTTCTACCTGCGGCGAGGGATCGGGCACCGAGAGGATGCTCGACGGCCCGGACAGTTTTGCGCTCAGCTGTGCTCGGGTCTCAGCGATCACCAGCTCCAGCGCAGCACGCGCGGTCGCTAGCCGTTCGGCATTGAGGTGCTCGGCGACGCCCGGCTTCGCTGGCAGATCATCGAGATAGGTCGTCCACTGCTGCTCCCAGGACTCGAAGTGCTGGTTGAGGGCCGACAGTTGTTCCATCTGCTCGACGTAGGTCCGGTCGAAGTACGCCTCCAATTGCTCACCGAGGTCGGATGGAACGGTCTGCTGGCAGAACGGGCAGACACCGTTCGCGTGTTCGAGATGGGTACGACCATGCTGAACCCAGTCGGCGTTGCCGAGCTGCTGGATAAGAGGCGCGAGGCGCACATCCCCGCTACCCACGACTGCCGCGCCCAAGAGAGAGTGGCCCGGCGCGTCTTCGATCTTGATGTCGCGTCCAAGCGGCAGCTCCAGGAGCGGTTGCGCATCTTCCGCGAGAACTGCTGCTGCCTCGGAGGTAAGCGCCGTGAAGTCCTCGGAGGCAGAGAGGTTCGCCGCCGCGACTTCGAGCAGTCGGTCCAGAAGCCGATCTTTGCTGTTGTTGTACCCCGTGAACATCTCACGCAGTTCTGCAGGGACGTCATTGCGCTTCGCCCACGCCGCCTCCTTCAGCGCGGTACGGACACCATCGATCTCACCGTTCTTCGCGTCCAACGAGGCGCGGAGTCCCGCAAGGCCTTCTTTGGCAGCGGCGATGGAACCACTCGGTCCTGTCAGCGATTCGATCTCGGTCTGGATCTCAGCGTTCGTCTCGCCCAGGAGGAACACGCCAGCCAGGTGGCCTGCGGGCGTGAGCGTCGCATTGACGTAGTCGCGGTTGTAGACCTTGATGCCGAGCACGCTGGTCGCTGGGTTCCACTCCAAGGTGGTTCCCGTGAACCGCGTCGAGTCGGCCAAGGCGCGGCTGATCGTCGTCTTGCCGGAGCCGTTGGACCCGAAGAAGAAGTTCACCGGCTTGAGCGGGCCGATGTCTGTACCGGATGCCGGGTCGAAGGCGGGGGCACCGCGCAGCCGAAGGTACTGAAGCATCGCTGCTGAACCGCCTTATGCCTTCGAGCCCGAGGGCTTGTTGTCGGCGCGCGCGTCGATGACGACGATGGACTTCTCGCCGCGGAGATCCAGCTCCTTCAGGACGGAATCGACCTTCGCCACGTCCGCCTCCGTGTAGCAGACGATCATCTTGACCGAGCTGCGCGTGCCGTTCGCCTTCTCGTAGACCTCGACCTGGTTCTGGAGGTTCCGCTTCAGTTGGCTGTTGCTGGCGAGCTTGATCTCGATCAGCGACTTGTCGACGGCTCCTTTGCTCACTTTGAAGTCCACGGGACCGCGCCCGTTGTTGACCTCGCGGTTCACGTCGAACTCGCTGCCGAAGAAAATGAGGCCGAAGAAGAGCTGGACCTCCTTCTCCGTGGCGAGGGGGCGTTCCTGGCCGGGCTTGTTGAGGAGCCGGTGGCCGTCCTGGTTCTCGACGTACTTCTTGAATCCGTTGGCGCGGGTCAGCGCCTCGTCGTAGCTGGTGACCGGCGTCAGGTACAGCGAGGTGTTGGTGCGGATGTCTTCGACGACTTTCTGCACCATCTGCACGAGGATCTCGAAGACCTCCTGCCGCCGTCTTGCGCTGAGGCCGACTGCCTGCTCCCCGGTTTCCTCCTTCTGGCGGATGTAGTAGTCGATGACCTCGGGAAACTGGAGGATCGCCGCAGCCGCCAGGTCCGAGTACTCCTTCTTGGTGGGCTTGTCGCTCAGCTTCTTGAAGAGGTAGTTGTTGACCTGCGCGCGAAGCTGGTCATCTTCGATGGCGTCGGGGATGCTGCTGAATTCGCGCACCAGGTCGGAACGACTGATCCAGGTGTCGTCCTTGGTGAGCATGTCGGCCGGGGTGAGCAGAACGTAGTCCCCGCGGAGCGCGGGCAGTTCGTATTGGCGCGATTCCCAGATCTCGGTCTCGTAGTTGAAGACCGCGCGGGCGACCGAGAATGTGCCGCGCCGGTCGGCCGACAGATGCGCCTGAGCGAACGCCTGCGTGTACTCCAGCAGGTAACCCTTGATGAGGTTCGTGGTGAAGTCGCTGATGTTGTCGCGCCCGACGCCTTCTTTGATGAGCGCGAGCTTCTCCAGGTGGGCACCCTTGGTGATCGACTCCGACCCGAACCCTTTCAGGATCGAGCCGAGAGAGCTGTGCAGTGCGCGGGCGAAGTCCTTGCCGAGTCCACTCCCCGAGTTGCCGAGGACGGTGAATCCGAGCCAGTTCTGCTTCACCTCCTGGAACATGTACCAGGCCTTGATGAGCCCCGGATCGAGATCGGGGATGGCCCGGTCGCGGAGGAATACGAGGTAGCGGATCATTCCGTCGTGGAGATCGCGGTACTCCTGCTTCTTGCTGTTGAAGAGCAGGAAGGGGTCGACGAAGAGTGGTAGGTCGGAGGCGAGGCTGACATCGAACGCGCCGTAGTCCTCCAGCACCTTAGGCGATACCCCGAAGTGCTGGGAGAAGTACAGCTCGATGACCATCCGGCTCACGCTCCAACGAGTTGCAGCAGATGGTCGTAACTCGTCACGCCGTGGTACCTGACGCCCGGCGTACCGGCTACCTGGTCGAGCTTCTCGAAGAGCTTGTTGGCGCAGTCGATCTTCGCCTTCTCAGCGCCGCGCAGTTCGAGCGATGAAAGGGAGAACTTCGTTTCGGCGACGAAGTAGACGTGCTTGACTGCCCCTTCCTGGAAGGCGATTGCCCAATCAGGGTTGTAATCATCGAGCGGAGTCGGAATCTTGAAGCCGCGCGGGAGCTTCGTGAAGACGGATACCTCTTCGCTGATATCGAGTGCCGCACCGAACTCACGCTCGACCTGCGAGTCGTCGAGGACGTACTCGTAGACGTTCTTGTTCGGAGTATGCACGGCCTTCGAGAGATCCTGTGCGGTCTGATTCTCGGTGAAGATCGAGGTGTCGTAGCGGTCTTCGAGGATGTCGTACTCGATGTGCTCGACCATCGTTGCGGCGGCTTGCTCGCGGATGAGTCGGGCAGCCTCCGTGATGAACTGCTCCGGATTCTGCTTGAACTTCGTAAACGTGTCGGGCCTGACGCCGCGAAGGATCGTCGCAACGGTGCGGCGGGTGAGCTTGGTCTTCTCAGCGATCTCGCCGATCAGGTCGTAGGGAACCGTGGAGCTTGCGCTCAGTGTCGACTCCGACGACTTGGTTCGGGTCACCTTGAAGCTCTCCCCAGACTCGAGGTGCTCCGCCTCGATGACGTCACGTTGGACGCCTTCGGTCACGACGTACTGGAGCCTTGCTACTTCGAGAGAGGTGTCGAGGATGCGCGTGCAGTTGTCGATGAGTTCCTGCGAGTCGAACTCCACCTGGTACACGACGCGGTGGTTGATGCGCGCCCAGAGCTCCTGGAAATCCTTCTTGTTGAAGTTCGCCTTGTTCATCGGCACGATCTTCGCCTTGCGGCCGTCGTCGACCTTCGGCGCCTGGATGTGGAGCGAGTCGATCAGCTCGGCGACCTGGTAGAAGTACGGCTGGAGCGCCGGTGGCATGGCCGGAATCTCGGGGAGGTCGCCGCGTCCGAGCCACTTGTCGGTGAGGTGCTGGTCGTAGTCGATGAAGTCGTGCTTGATGAGCCAGTGCTGGAGCTGCTTCGCCTCGTCGAGCGTGACCTTGTGCTCGGCTCCAGCGATCACGTCGCGCAGGACTGCCCCGACGAAGAACTCGGGCGTAGCCTTCCGTGGCCGCGCGCTGAGCAGGCCCAGCGTTTCCTTCTGGAACCCCGCGACGAAGTCGACGTAGGACTCCTCGGTGACGACGGTGAGAACGTTGATGTCGTGGACGGTTACGGGATTGTCTGCCCGGTCGCCGTTGTGGTCGACGGCGAGGCGAAGGCCGCGCCCGACCTCCTGGCGACGCGAATCCCCGGCGGTCGCCTTCTTGAGGAATCCGAGCGTGAACACGTTCGGGTTGTCCCAGCCCTCCCGCAGCGCGGAGTGGCTGAAGATGAACCGGAGCGCGTAGTCGCGGTCGAGAAGCTTCTCCTTGTCACGCAGGATGGCATCGTATGCCTCGGCATCCTTGGACAGGCCCTTCCCCTTTTCGTCGGACGCATCAGAGGCATCGCTGTCGACCCAGCGCCCGGTCTTCTTGTCGACGGAGAAGTAGCCGTTGTGGATGTCGCGAACCGCGTCGCGCTCCAGGAACGTCCGATACTCCTCGCCAGATTCGTCGAAGTCGAGTTCGCTGAGCCGCTCGATCTTGAGCGCCTCGTACTCCTGCTCGAAGACGCGGGCGTACTCGCCGAGTCGGTCGGGCTGGTCGTAGTCGCGGTACTTCAGCACCTCGTCGATGAAGAAGAGCGAGAGCACCTTGATGCCGTGTCCGAAGAGCTGCCGCTCCTTGTCGAGGTGCGCGCGGATGACCTCCCGGATCTGGAGCCGTCGCTTCTGCTCGTCGGTCACATCGTTCGTGACCTGCCCGCCCTGGAGCACTTGCCCGTCCAGGAGTGTGACGGTGTTCGCGATCGCGTCGATGTCATCGATGACGAGCCCCTTGTAGGCTTCGATGCCGCCGGAGATGTCGTGGAGCCGGTCGCCCTGCTTGACCTTGACGGTCTTGAGCGTGATGCTCCCGTTCTTCGGCTGGTGCTGGATTTCGACGCGTGCCTTCGGGAAGTCGGCACCTTTGCCGAGTTCGAGCCCGTCGACGTAGAGGTACGCGCTGCTCCCTGCGAGCCCTTTGACGCTGATGCCGCGCGCGGCGATCTTCTTGACGAGCTTCTTGTTGTAGGCATCGAGGGCGTCCAGTCTGTGGACCTTGTTGTGCTCGATGGCGTGGGTCGCCGAGTAGCGCAGAGCGAAGAGGGCGTTGAATCGCCCGAGGGCCTTCAGGGTTTCGCTGGGCTTCGACGGGTTGCCGCCGAGGCGCTGCGGCTCGTCGATGATAAGGATCGGGCGGTTCGCGGCGATCACGTCGATGGGGCGACGGGACTTGAAGCCGTCGAGTGTCTTGAACATCTTCAGGCCCGAGGACTTGCCAGTCTCGGCGGCATCCTGGTCGGCCTTCTTGGCGTCGCGGTTGAAGTTCTGCGCATTGATGATCATGACCTGGATGCCGGTGTCCGACGAGAAGGTCTCAACGTCTTCGAGATGCTCGGAGTCATAGACGAAGGCCCTGGCCTGAGTCCTGTACTCGGAGAGGAAGTGGTCGGCGGTGATCTCGAAGGACTTCTTCACGCCTTCGCGGATCGCGACGCTGGGAACGACGACCACGAACTTCGACCAGCCGAACTGCCGGTGAAGCTCCATGATCGTCTTGATGTAGACGTAGGTCTTGCCGGTGCCGGTCTCCATCTCGACGTCCAGGTTCAGCCCTGCCGCCGGGCTGGCAATCAGTTCTCCCGACAGCGGGAGCCCGCTGGTGCGCCGCTGGACGGCTTGGATGTTATCGAGGAGTTGGGCTGGGTTTAGCAGCAGGGCGCTGTTGCCGTAGCCCGTCTGCGCCGCGGCGTCATCGACGCCGTGATCCAGCTCGGGCTGGCCGCGTCGGCCTGTCGTGCGGCCGGGGTCGATCTTGTAGGTGACGTTGTCGGCGAACGGCTGCCGATGCACAGCGCGGAAGCAGTCCACAACCGCGTCGACGGCGGCCGTCTGGTACTCCTGGACCTTGAATTGCAGCTTCACCGGGTCAGAT
>JAHBSW010000016.1 GCA_019638935.1 Cryobacterium sp. | reverse complement strand
AGCCCTCGAGCGCCGACCACGCGTCTTTGCGCACGAGCATGCCGGCCGCGGCGATGCCCAGCACGTCGTCTTTCGTGTCGTACTGGGCCTGGTCGAACTCATTGTCGACGAGCTGCACGGTCGCACCGAGCGTGCTGATGGTCTCGCCGAGCGATACGAGCATGGCGGGATCGTCGACGCTCAGGAGCTTCGGCCCCGCCGCGACGCCCGAGGGGGCGCGCTCGACCGCGTGGAGCAGGCTCTCGAGCGCCCTGGGGTCCGCCGTGTTGTCCTCGCCGAGCAGCCAGAGCCACTCGGTGCTCGACGCGGAGTCGCCGAGCTGCGTCCAGGTCTGCGCCACGGCGTGCGCCACCGCGGCACCGAACGTCGCGCCGTGCCTGGCGGTGAGGTGTAGGGTCGGCGCGGCGGCGGAGATGACACGGTTCGAGGCATCCGCCGGAGCGGTGTCGATGACGATCGTGATGTCGGGGCGCCGTGTCTGCCGCTCCACCGAGGCGAGGGTGCGCTCGAGGTACTCGCCACCGCCGTGTGCGACGAGGATCGCGGTGACTCGAGGCTGCATTGAATCGAGGTTACGCGCGCTTGCGCAGCTTGCGACGCTCTCGCTCGGAGAGTCCGCCCCAAATGCCGAAACGCTCGTCGTTCTGCAGCGCGTACTCGAGGCACTGGGTCTTCACTTCGCACGACGCGCAGATTCGTTTGGCGTCGCGCGTAGAACCGCCCTTTTCGGGAAAGAAGGCTTCGGGGTCGGTCTGCGCGCACAGAGCGTCGGTCTGCCAGCCGAGAACACCCTCGTCTTCGTCGCCGGGTCGGGCTCCGGGGCTGCGTACTCCAGGGACGCCGAGGTGCACGGGATCGACGAACCAGTCACCGGGAACCTCCCGGCGGCGATCTGAGATCGTCATAGCACATCCTTCCCCATTGCTCTCGTACGACGTGCGTGTCGCGTTGGAGTTAATTACACTCGTGTAATTCACCGAGGTCAAGCGGAAGCTGCGAAAGCTTAAACCCATTGTTGAAGGTTTTCGAGAGTGAAATCCCCCCCGAACGTGGGCCAGCCTCCGAGTGGGTCGATCCGCAGGCGGGTCAGTCCAAAGGCCGGTCAACTCGTGAAGCCGCTATCGGCATCCGCCGACGCGACGAAGAGCGAGCCCGTGCCCACGACCGCAAGCGCCCCCTCGTCGCCGGTGACGAAAACGGCTTCGCCTCGCTCGAGCGTCGTGGACGACGCGCTCCCGGTGAGCTCGAAGGAGCCTGCCGTGCAGAGGGCGATGGCTGGGCCGCGCGCCTCAAGCCGGGCATCCCCGGTGATGTGCGCGAGACGAGGCGCAGTACCGATCGCGTGGTAGTCGGTGTGCGCCGGGGTCACCCGCGTGGGATCGAGGCGCGGCGCGGGGCCAGGCGTGAAGTCGAGAACGGCAAGCAGCTCGGGCACGTCGATGTTCTTCACCGTGAGGCCACCACGAAGAACATTGTCGGACGCCGTCATCAGCTCCATACCGACACCGCTCAGATAGGCGTGGATGCAACCGGCAGGAACGAAGAGCGCCTCACCGCGCTGCAGACGCACGCGGTTCAGGGTGAGCGCGAGCACGATCCCGGGGTCGCCCGGGTAGTCATCGGACAGATCATGCACCAGCCGCAGTGTGTCGTCATCGGCAAAACCGTGCTGGCTGACCTGCTCAACGAGCGTGTCGACGCCCTCGCCGCGGGACAGCAGCCACGCAACGAAGGCGGGCAGGTCGCCGAGCCGGTCAGCGACATCGGGTCTGCTCAGCTCGGCGAAGATCGCCCTCGACTCGTCGATCGGGCGAAAGCCGGCGAGTGCGTCGAAGCGCTCGCTCACCGCGACGAGGAGTTCGGGCTTGGGATGAGGGTCGCGGTAATTGCGCTCGGGCGCGTCCACAGCGATCCCCGCGCTGTTCTCGCGGTCGAATCCGGCCTGCGCCTGCGCCGCGGTCGGGTGCGCCTGAAGCGACAGCGGCTTGTCTGCGGCCAGCACCTTGAGCAGAAACGGCAGGTCGGGCAGAGCACCGTCGCCGTCCGCAAAATGCGCGGGTGAGATGGGGTGGGCGCCGAACCAGAGCTCGGCCTCGGGCCCCCCGCTCGGCTCGTGGCCGAGCAGTTCCGCGATCGCTGTCGTCGACCCCCAGGCCGCGTAGCGCGGGGTGTTGCGAAGCTTGGCGAACAACGGGCATCGTCCTTGGTGTTGGCGGTCGGCTCGTGGCCGTCGGGTGCGTGAGCCGCGAGCGGCAACACTCACAGTATCAAGGTCAACGTAGGCTTAGCTCATGCTTCGCAGCGGACGTTTCCGGTCTCTCTTCGCCTTCGCGATGCTGTTCACGCTGCTGGCTCCGGATGCGGTGCGCTCGACCGTGAGCTGGTGGGGCTACGGGGTCATCGTCGGTGTTCTCGCTGCCCTTTCCGTCGCCCTGCTCGTGGTCGAGCGCGACCGATGGGCCGTTCGCGGGCTTCCGATTCCACTCGTCGCGTTCCTGCTTCTCACCGCGGCATCGATCGCGTGGTCGCACTACCCCGCGATGTCGCTGCTCGGGGCGGCCACGACCTGGGCGACGGTCATCGGCGCGATCGCTCTCGCCGTCGTGATTCCCTGGGACGACCTGGTACGGCACCTGGGGTATGCGTTGCGTGCCATCCTGGGGATCTCGCTCGTCTTCGAGCTCGCCGTCGCCATCTTCGTGCAAAGACCCGTCTTGCCGCTCTGGTACCCGTCGGATATTCCGGCTGCCGATATTCCCACGCTCGACTACTGGACGCAATCGCTGCTGTTTCACGAGGGCCGAGTTCAGGGAATCGTGGGCAACTCGAATCTGCTCGCCCTCATCGCCCTGCTCGGGCTCATCATCTTCGGCGTGCAGCTCGCCGACAAGAGGGTGCGGTTGCTCGCGGGGTGGGCATCGATGGCGTCCGCGGTCCTGACCATCTTCCTGACACGTTCGGCAACGATCGCCGCAGCGATCGCCGCCGTCGCGATCATTGTTCTCGCCGTGTGGCTCATTCGTCGGGCTGCGACACCGGTCGCGGTTAGCGAGGCCTACTTGCTTTCCGCTGGTGCCGGCATCGGCGGCGTCGGCCTGGTGATCCTGTTGCACGCCCCGATCCTCGACGCGCTCGATAAGACCTCCACGCTCACCGGTCGAATACACATCTGGGAGGAGGTCATCGGTCTTGCCGAGCAGCGGCCGTTCTTCGGCTGGGGGTGGATCAGTCACTGGGCGCCGTGGGTCGATCCGCTGGGCACGCTCGTCGAGGTCGATGGGGTCTACCAGTTGCAGGCGCACAACGCGTGGCTCGACGTCTGGCTTCAGTTGGGCATTCTCGGTCTCGTCGTCTTCGGCGCGCTGATTCTGGTGACGCTCGTGCGCGCCTGGTGGATGGCGACCGATCGACGAAAGCTGCGCGTCGGATCAGACGAACCCTTTGTAGCGCTCACGGTCTTCCCGCTACTGGTGCTAGCAGCCCTGCTCGTTCAATCGCTCTCCGAAAGTCGCATTCTCGTCGAGGGCGGCCTGCTACTGCTCACGCTCATCGCGGTCAAGACGAAACGCCACGAACTGGGCTAGCGCCGGGCGAGATGAGCTGCCCAAGCGCTCTCGACCGCGTCCCGCGTCGTGAGGCGCGCACTCCATCCGAGTTCGTCGCGGATGCGGTCCACGGTTGCCACGACCACATCGGGATCTCCGGGGCGGCGAGCGGTCAGCTCCGGGTCGAATTCTGCACCACTGGCCTCGATCAGGAGGTCCAGAATCTCGCGAACGCTCGACCCCACGCCTGTGCCGACGTTGTAGACGCGGTGGCCGGCAGTGAGGTCGTCGAGCGCGGCGAGGTGGGCCTCGGCGATGTCGAGAACGTGGATGTAGTCGCGAATGCATGTGCCGTCGGGCGTGTTGTAGTCGTCCCCGAAGATGCGCGGCGCCTCGCCGGCAGCGATGCGCTCGATCGCCATCGGGATGAGGTTGTTCGCACTCGTGTCGCCGAGCTCCGGTGTGCCGGCGCCTGCGACGTTGAAGTAGCGCAGGCTCGTGGCGCTGAGCGCATGGGCGTGTGCCGCGGCAGCAACGAGCCACTCGCCGACGAGCTTCGTCTCGCCGTAGGGGTTGATGGGCCGGGGAGCGGCTTCCTCGGTGAGGGGCAGCGCGGCATCCCCGTACACCGCTGCAGAGGAAGAGAAGACGAGACCTCGCGCGTCGCTCGAACGCATCGCCTCGAGCACGGTGACGAGTGCTCCGACGTTGTGGCGGTAGTAGCGCACCGGCTGTTGGACTGACTCCCCGGCAGCCTTGAGCGCGGCGAAGTGAATGACGGATGTCACGGAGTGCTCGCGCAGCACCTCGGCCAGCCGGGCGGCCGCGTCGTCGCTCAGCAGATCGAGCTGGACGAATGTGGCGTCACCGATGCGCGAGCGCACACCCGCGCTCAGATCATCGACAACCACGGGACTCTCGCCGCGTTCCCGCAGTAGGCGCACAACGTGGGCTCCGATGTAACCGGCACCGCCGGTGACGAGTACATTCACAACGCTAAGTCTAAGGAGTGCGAGAATGACCCCATGGTGATCAACCCCGCCCTTGTGCGAGCCTCTCTGATTGCGACCGTGCTCTTCGCCACCGTCGGCCTTGCGGGCTGCGGCCCCTTACCGGCTCTGCCCGTCGATGGATCACCATCTCCGAACCCGAGCCCGTCGATGTCACCTGGCGCGAGCGACACGCCCTCCTCGCCAACACCGCAACCTGATGATGCGGCCGTGCCGGTGTCGATCCCGTGCACCACAGCAATCAGCCCCCAGCGCATGTACGAGTTCAACCCCAATTTCGCTCTGCTGAGTTCTTTCACCCCGGTGCCTGGGTCATCTGCTGCGACCGCTGTGACCTATGAGGGCACGGTCTGTCGCTGGGTCCATGAGAGCAATGGCACCACTATCGACGTCTCGATCGCCCGCCCGGCGCTCGCCGATCGTGAGAAACTCGCAGCAGCAGCACGATCCGGAGCGCCCCTAGACAACGTCGCCGATGAGTCCTATTTCTTGACGTCAAACGGTGTCGGGACGGCTCAGGCCTTCAGCGGTGCCTACTGGATGACGATGTCCTCAGAATACTTCGCTTCACCTGCCGATGCTGCCGAGCTTCTTGTCGCGGTCGTCGATTCGATTCGACCATAGAGTCGAGTAGTGGCCGATACCGTGAACGTCGAACGACGTGGCGTGCCCGGTTCTCAGCGAGAGGAGCAGAGCATGGTCAGCACCCCCTCCCCGAAGCTCCGATTGATCGTGCTGGGCGCCATGGCCGCTGTCATCGTAACCGGAGGGGCGCTCGCTTTTGTTGGGCTTCCGATCTGGTTGCTGGTCCTGGGCACCGGCATCGCCCTGACCGGAGTTCTCGGGCAGGCGATGTCGTGGGCATCGGCAACAGTATCGACGCTGGCCCTCCTGCTCATCGCCATCGTCGTGATCATGCGCATTCTGCCCCTCACCGGCGCAGACATCGCTCTCACGCTCATCGGATCGCTCGCCATCGTCGGACTCGCGGCTGTGACACTGCTCGCCGCGAGGGGTACGAGCATACGTCAGCCGTCTCGAGCCTCGCTTCTAATCGGAGCCCACGCGCTGCCGGTGCCGGTGCTGGCAGGGGCGCTCGCCGTCGTGATCGCGCTGGTCTCCGCGGGTACGCGGCTGTCGTGGGGCATGAACAACGACGCCGCGACCAACACGATGCTCGCGCGATACCTCTGGAACAACGGCGGCATCGACACCGAGTTGAACCCCAACGCCTCCCCGCTCATGCAAACGCTCATCGTCGCCAGTTCCGCACCCGGACGAGGAACGCTTGACAGCGGAGAGCTGCTCGCACACGAACTGCAGCGAAACGCGCAACTCTGGATCGTCGTCGTGCTCCTCGCGAGCCTCGTCGGCGGCCTACTGGTTGCGCGAGCGGCGCACGCCCAGCGAACCACGGTGCGCATCTGCGCAGCCGCACTTGGCGCTTCCGTGCCGCTGACCTGGTATGTCGCCGGAATCTCGTTCCAGTTCGGCTTCATGAACGGCCCGCTCGTCGTCGCGCTGCTCGGCGCTCTCTGGGTGGTGTGGTCGGACGCTCTGCGTGCCCCGCTGACAAGTCTGGGGGTGCTCGCCCTGCTGACGACCGCCTTGCTCGCCAGCTGGGCGCCCCTCGCCATCCTGCCTCTCGCTCTGGGTGCGGGGGTCATCGTCGTGCAACGGACACGGCTCTGGACGGAGAGCACACGCCTCCAGCGCCTGTGGGGTATCGCCTGCGGCCTGCAGCTGCTGGCCTATATCGGCCTCGTCACCCTGCCAGACTTCCTCGCGACGTCCGACGGGCTCGGTCTTGACGGCGGCATGGCCAGTATGACCGTGATGGCGATCGTCGTCGTCTGCAGCGTGCTTCTGCTCGTCGCCGTCATCGGGTGGGTGTGGCAGGGTCGTGGACACGTGCTTCACGGAGCCGTTCTCCTGGCTGCGGCCAGCACGGTCGCCATCGGATACCTCGTGTATCAGCGCCGAACTGCCGAATCGCTGTGGGGCTACTACCCCGCGAAGTTCGCCTGGTTCGTCAGCATCATGCTCGTCCTCGTGATCGTGGCATCAGTCGTCTCATGGACGGTCACGACGACGCGTCGGGGTTCATCCCTTGCGATGGTGGCCGCAGCCGCTGTCGTCGCTCTCGGTCTGCTGGCACAGGTGCCCCCGAACGGCGCGACGCTCGACGTGGCCCGTGCGGCTCTCGACCTGCGCCCAGGAGCGCCCGCAGGCTCGGTCGACGAAGCGGTCCTCGATCTCATCGCGATCTCCGACCCGGCATCGCGCGACCTCGCCGTGCACCTCGGTCCACATGATCGCTTCGTCAACTACTGGCTGATCCACATGACGGCGCCTGATGAGCGCGACCCTATTCGGCTGTTCGGATACGTCGGCGACCCGAACGATCTCAATCAGGTGTGCGACGCGGTCGAAACCTGGGGAGGCGGCGTCACGCTGCACACTCGCGACCCTCAGCTTCGCGACTCCCTGAGTGCTGTCTGCTCGGCCGACTTCGATGTCTCGCTGATGCCGTAGAGCCGCAGTCCCCACCATGAGAGCGCGACGGCGCTGGAGAGCACCATGATCGCGAAGATGCCCAGCCAGAGCAGGTTGCCGCCCGGTGCCTGCCAGGAATCGGAGCTCAGCATGACGCCCCATCCCCCGTCGACGCCTGCGGAATAGCGCTTGAGGTTGACCAGGAAGGCATAGCCTTGCCCTGCGGACCACGCGAGCAGAACCACGACGGTGATTCGCACGGCAAGCGTTCGCGAGGGACTCGGCAGCATCTCGGCCAGCAGTGCCGCAAGCCCGACGACCATGATGGCGAGCAACGGCAGAGCATAGCGACCCTGCCAGATGTAGCCGCCTCCGGTCACATAGAGGCCCTGCAGCACCGCGGGCAGCAGCACGTATGCACCGACAAGGCTGCCTGCGACGACGAGCGCACGGCCCCTCAGAGTCAGGAGTGCGACAAGGACCAGGCCTCCGATGAGAACCGCCCAGATGAAGTACACCGAATGAGGCAACGGTGTATCGAGCCAGCCGAAGATCCCGACCGCGCCGGTGCCGAAATCCACTGTCATCGCGAGCGTACGCATGAAACCGACGATGGCCGACGCCCCGGTGCCAGGGAACTCACGATAGTCGTCCACTCCGTCGGTGGCGTCGATGCGTGCGGCGACGAGTGTCCAGACCGCAGCGACAAGAACCGCGAGGATGCTCACCGTGAGTCCGATGATCACGGCCCTGTGGCGCAGTATGCCCATGATGCGCTCGCGAGAGCCGGCCGCCAGGAGCGCTATCGCAACGGCGACGACGATCCACGTCGGCGCGACCGCCCGCGTATTGGCGCTCAACGCCGCCGCGACGACGATGATCGCCACCCGCTCGGTGCGCAATGAGGTCTCCGGCTGCCGCACCAGCGAGAGCAGTCCGACGAAGGCCGCGAGTGCGCCGGCGATCTCCAGCCCGTTGGGGTTCACCGAACCGCTCAGAAAGAGCACCATGGGTGTTGTTGCGACGGCGACGGCGAGCAGCGGCAGCAGGGGTCGCCGCCAGGTCGACACCGTCGTGACGGCGAGCGCGAGAAGCGCGGAGGTCAGCATCGCGCTCACGATGCGCATCGCATAGATACCCGTCGAGTCGTCGAAGATCAACGAGGGCCAGCCGACGAGCGCGTAATAAAGCGGGTTGTAGAAGCCGGACTGAGTCAGCGCGACGACGAGCTCATCGGTCGGCTCGGGAACCGCAGCAAGGCAGTCAGCTGTCACGTTCGGCTGAAACGCGAAGCAGACCTGATGGGAGTGCTGGATGTAGCGCGGCACCTGCACCTGATTGCCTTCAGGCGTAGCCGTGCCGAAGAGCTCACCGCGCACTACCGACGCCGCCTTCACGATGTGAGACGGCTCATCGGGTGACGCGCCGATGGGATTCGCAACGGCGAAGGCGGCGGACAATGCCGAGAATGCCAGCCACGAGACGAGGAAGACGCGCAGACGCGTGGTTGTCCTCACGAAGCATCTCCGCTGCTCGAGCGCTGCTCGAGTTCGTGGACTCTGAGCTCGAGCAGCGCCGCGTGCTCGGCAACGTTTCGCATGCGGCTTTCCACTGAGGTGAGCTCCGCACTGTGCTGAATGCAAACGAGGAAGAGCACTGCGATGCTCGCGAAGAAGACCAGATTGCTGGGCACCTCGACACCGAGCAGGTTCGATGCCGCGGTAAGCAGCCCGGGGAACACAGCGATGGCGAGCGCAACGATCCCGGCGAGCACCCACCAGACGGCATGCCGCTCACGCAGCTTTCGACGGCGCAGCATCTCTGCGACAACCACAAGCGTCAGCGAGGCCGCGGCGATGCCGAGCGCATAGGTCACGGGGTTCATGGGGCCGCTTTCGGCTCGAGGCGATCTGCCGCGACCGATCGGGGGGCTCCGACGAGCGCGAAGATGAGTGCGACAACGGCGCGCCCGAGATATACCGCCGACTTCACGGGATTGTGAGATGCCGTGCCTCCGGCTCTCGGACGCATAGCTACGGGAACCTGTGCGATGCGGCATCCGGCCCGATGCGCGATGACCAGCGATTCGATCGTGTCGCCGAGATACTCGGCCGGGTAGTGCTGGGCGAAGAGGGTGAGCGCGCGCGGCCCCGTGGCCCGCAGCCCCGAGGTGGTGTCGGTCAACCTGGTGCCTGTGAAGGCGCTCAGGAAGGCGGAAAGGACGCGCATAGCCCACCAACGCGGTCCCGTCACCCTGTAGTCACCGACGCCCGCGAAACGGGCTCCGATGACGACATCGGCATCATCGAGAAGCGCAAGCAAAGTGGGAACGCTCGCCGGATCGTGCTGCCCGTCGCTGTCAACCTGAACCACGGCCCGATAACCGTGGTCGCGTGCATACCGGAAACCGACACGCATGGCCCCTCCGACGCCCAGGTTGTAGGGGGCCCGGGCGACCAGAGCACCGGCGGCCCGTGCGATCTCTGCGGTGCGATCGGTCGACCCGTCGTCGACCACGAGGCAACTGACCCCGGGCAGTTCGCGAAGGGTCTCCGCCACCACAGCACCCACGGTCTCTTCCTCGTTGAGTGCGGGCATCACGATGAGCGTCATCGAGAGGGCCACGGGCATGGCGCTCATCCTAGCAATTTCGTGATTCGCACCACCACCGCGGAGCACTGCCGCGAGGCCGCCGATAGGATCGAATCGTTACCACCGGAGCCTCTCTCCCAGGGCGAAAGCGAAATTCATGAGACACGACCTGCTCATCGTCGGCGCCGGGCTCTTCGGGCTCACTATCGCCCGAGAGGCGGCGGATCGGGGACTCAAGGTTCTCGTGATCGATCGGCGCTCGCATATCGGTGGAAACGCCTACAGCGAACGTGAGCCCTCCACCCAGATCGAAGTGCATCGCTATGGCGCGCATCTGTTCCACACGTCGGTCGAACGTGTCTGGCAGTGGGCGAACCGATACACCAACTTCACCGATTACGTGCACCGCGTCTATGCCAATCACGGAGGCGAGGTCTATCCCCTGCCGATCAACCTCGGCACGATCAACCAATTCTTCCGCTCGGCGCATGGCCCCGCGACAGCCCGCGACCTCATTGCGGCGCAGGCAGCAGACATCGACGGCGACACCGCTCGCAACCTGGAGGAGAAGGCGATCTCGTTGATCGGGCGACCGTTGTACGAGGCCTTCATCAAGGGCTATACCGCCAAACAGTGGCAGACCGATCCGACCGAACTCGATGCCGGCATCATCACGCGTCTGCCCGTGCGCTACACATACGACAACCGATACTTCAACGACCGCTACGAAGGGCTCCCGGTCGGCGGCTACACGGCCTGGCTCGAGAACATCGCCGATCATTCGAACATCGAGATCGAGCTGTCAACCGACTTCTTCGACAGCGAGCAGCCGTACTCGAAGTCGGCCACGGTCGGACAGTTGCCGATCGTCTACACCGGGCCGCTCGATCGGTATTTCGACTACGACGAAGGCGCACTGTCGTGGCGCACTCTCGACTTCGAGCAGGAAGTGCTTGAGGTGGGGGATTTCCAGGGCGCCGCAGTGATCAACTTCGCCGACGACACGGTACCGTTCACCCGCATCCTCGAGTTCCGGCACTTCCATCCGGAGCGCGACTGGTACCCCGATAACGCAACCGTGATCGTGCGCGAGTACTCGCGCTTCGCGCAGGGCGCTGACGAGCCCTACTACCCGGTCAACACGTCTCGCGACCGCTCGACTCTTCTGCGCTACCGCGAGCGAGCTGGTCAAGAACCCGAAGTGTTCTTCGGTGGCCGACTGGGCACCTACCAATACCTCGACATGCACATGGCGATCGGCTCGGCACTGTCGATGTTCGACAACAAGCTCGCGCCGCATCTGACCGGCGCCCGGGCCGAAGGCCTCGTCCCATGACCGCCACCGTGAAGTCGACGAGCAACACGGATGTTTGGCTCGTCGTGCCGCTGTACAACGAGGCAGCAGTGATCTCCGAGGTGATCCGGGATGCTCTGAGCACCTTCCCGAAGATCGTCTGCGTCGACGATGGTTCAAGCGATGACTCGGCAGCCCTCGCGGAGGAGGCGGGAGCCGTGATCGTTCGCCACCCGATCAATCTCGGCCAAGGCGCCGCTCTGCAGACGGGCTTTGACTACGCACTCACCGATCCGTCGATGCGCTACGTCGTGACCTTTGATTCCGACGGACAGCATCGGCCCGAAGACGCCCTGGCAATGGTCGAGAGGCTTCGCCGTGAACCGCTCGATGTCGTGCTCGGCTCCCGCTTTCTCGACGGTCGAACGAAGCCTGGTTTTCTCAAGCGCATCGTACTGAAGCTGGCGGTGGTGTTCACGAATATCACGACGGGGGTGCGCTTGACCGACGCCCACAATGGCCTGCGCGCGCTCAATCGCACCGCGCTCGACGCCGTGGTGATCCAGCAGAACCGCATGGCGCACGCCTCTGAGATCGTGGCACTCATCGGTCGCGCGAAACTCCGATTCGCCGAGCATCCAGTGCACATCGTCTACACCGACTACAGCCGCGCTAAGGGGCAGTCGCTCTGGAACTCCGTGAACATCCTCGTCGACATCGTGATGAAGTAGGGGCAACTATGAACGAGCAACTGGGCATCAAGATCGTTCTCCTGGCGAGTCTCGCCGTTCTCGGCCTGCTCATGGTGCTGCCTGCTCGCGGCGCGCGCCAACTCGCGCTGCGGCGCATCGGAGCACTGCTGCTTGTGGCCATGGCCGCTGTCGCGATCATCTTCCCAGAGATCCCCCAGGCCGTTGCCGAGTTCATCGGCGTCGGCCGCGGAGCAGACCTGCTGCTCTACGGACTCGTGGTCGCCTTCATCGGATCAGTGCTCGCCTCACGCGCGGAACGGAAAAAGCTCACGGCGCAGATCACCCAGCTCGCACGCGCCCAGGCGATCGCGACAGCCGCGAAACCCGAGGATCGTGGGTGACGGTGTCTGGCGGGCAGTGCTCGTCTGACACCCGCACGCCTGACTGGGCGGGATGACGACGAGCGCACGCCTAGGCCCGGGCTCGACCCAAGGCGTGTCGACGCAGGTTGCGGACTCCCGCCGTGTTGCCCGCCTTCACCGCCTTGGGAATCAGCAGTGCGGCGTTCACTCTCGACGAGAAGTGCCGGCGCGCAGCGCGTGCAGCCCTCGGCCAACCCATGGCCAGGAACTCGGCGGCCATCCCCCGAAGGAAGTCGCCCTCTTCGATGAAGCGGGTCCCTTCGAGCGCGCGCCACGAAGAGTCGCTGGCTGCGTGCCTTCGGTACTGAAACACGACCTGGTCGTCGACGACAACCTCTCGACCGGTCTTGATGACATCGAAGGCGAGCGCGAGGTCTTGCACGACGTTGAGTCCGGGTCGGAATCCGATGGGCAACACGGCTTCGGCGTTCCAGCAGATCGCCGGAAAGTACATCCAGTTCCCCCTCGCCAAGCCGACCGCGAGCGGCTCTCCCGCGACGCGGCGTATGCCGGATCCGCGTGGGCGGTAGATGGCCTTGCCCCGCTCGATCATGCCGCCGGCGAGCTCACCGTTCTCCTCGATGGTCTGGACGCCCGGGTGCACGAAGCCCGCCGTCGGCGACTGCGCGATGAGCTCTTTCACGCGCGCGAGGTAGTCAGGAAGCATGACATCGTCGGCCCCCATCATGACGAACCAGGGCGCTGTGACGAACTCGAGGCTCTTGCGGTAGTTGGCGTTGGCGCCCAGGTTCTGCTCGTTGCGCAGATAGCGCACACGATCGTCACCGAGGGAGGTGAACCACCCGGGAATCGAGTCGTCGGGAAACCCGTCGTCGATGACGGTCAGACGCCAGTCACCGTCGGTCTGCGCAAGCACGCTCTGCACGCTGAGCTGCATGTGATCGACGCGACCGTAGTAGGGAAGCAGGATGTCGATGGTCATCTTCTCTCCGCTCATGCTCGCACCTCGGCAGCGTGCTCCAGGTACCAGGAAAACGTGCGCTCGATGCCGGAACGCAGGGAGGTCGAGGCTGTCCAACCGAGGTCGGCTAGGCGAGAGACATCGAGGAGCTTCTGCGGTGTGCCGTCGGGCTTCGATGTGTCCTGGACCAGATCACCGGTGTATCCGACCACGTCGGCGATGAGTTCGGCGAGCTCGCGAATCGATAGATCGGACCCGGTGCCGATGTTGATCGTCTCGGGGTCGTCGTAGTTCTCGAGCAGGAAGAGGCATGCTTCGGCGAGGTCGTCGACGTAGAGGAACTCGCGCCGCGGGGTTCCGCTGCCCCAGATGACGACCTCCGATGCATGTTCCACCGCAGCCGTGTGCAGTCGACGCAGGAGCGCGGGCAGCACGTGCGAGTTCTGGGGGTGAAAGTTGTCACCGGGACCGTAGAGGTTGGTTGGCATGGCCGAGATCCACGGTCGGCGATACTGCCGACGCGTAGCCTGCACCTGCATGATGCCCGCGATCTTCGCGATCGCGTAGGCATCGTTCGTCTCCTCGAGTTTGCCGGTCAGCAGTGACGACTCAGCGATCGGCTGGGGAGCGAACTTCGGGTAGATGCATGACGAGCCGAGGAAGAGCAGTCGCTCCACTCCGATCGAGTTCGCCGCGTCCATCACGTTCACCTGGATCTGCAGATTGTCGCTTAGAAATTCCGCCGGGTAGGTGTTGTTGGCGTGGATGCCGCCCACACGTGCGGCGGCGTCGATGACCACAGTGGGCCGGTGCTTCTCAAGGAACGCGAAGACGGCCGCGCGGTCGCGCAGGTCGAGTTCGTTGGAGCGAGCGCCGATGAGCCGGGTGAAGCCCTGTGTCTCGAGATGCCGCCAGATCGCGGAACCGACGAGACCACCGTGACCAGCGACATACACGGGGGCAGAACGGTCGATAAGGGTGGTCGAACCCATATTTGCTAAACTCACCAAACGCTAGGGAAGGCCTGAAGTCGGCCACGAAACTGACGGAAAGGTGCACCGATGCGCTCCTGCTGCCATAGTACCGCCAGGACCACCCCGTGACCGCGGCCCCTGAAGTGCTGGTGGTTCTGCCGACACTCGGTGATCGCCTCGACACCCTTCGGCAGACGCTCGACTCGGTGCAAGAGCAGCGCGCCGAGGTCGCGCTGACGCTTGTCGTCGTCGTGCCGGAGCAGGCCACGGCCGCGCGTGAACTGGCCGCCCGCTACGATGCGGTCATCGTCTCCGACCCCAAGACCGGCATTTCGGCAGCGATCAACTGCGGTATCGACGCGCGCACGACCGAACCCTTCTACGCGTGGATCGGCGATGACGATCTGTTCCGTCCGCACGGCCTCCGCACGCTGCTAGATCTCATCACCCAGACTCCACGTGCCGTGGTGGCCTATGGCGGGTGCGAGTACATCGATGCCCACGGCGAGATACAGTTCACGAGCGCCGCCGGCGGTGCCGCGCTGTTCCTGCTGCCTTGGGGTCCCGACTTGATTCCCCACCCCGGCTCGATGATCCGAATCGACGATCTGGACGCCATTGGTCGCTACGACACCTCTTTGAAGTTCGCGCTGGACCTCGACGTTTTCCTCAAGCTGCGCCGGCGAGGACGTTTCGTGCACACGCGGCGGGTCGTTTCCGCGTTCCGCTGGCACGCGGATTCCTTGACGGTTTCCGATCGCAAAGGGTCCAGTAGTGAGGCTGAGGCTGTGAAGCGCAGGAATCTGCCGCGAGCTCTTCGCCCGCTGAGCCCCCTGTGGAATCGTCCGGTGAGCTGGGCCGCCAGTGTGGCAGCGCGACGCCTTTCCGTGAGATCGAAATCTGCCTGAGCGACTATGCTGAACGTCGACTACAGACGATCGATCAGCGTGACGGGAACACCATGGAATCACCTTCGATGAAGCGCGCCCTCGTCACCGGCATCACCGGTCAGGACGGCAGCTATCTGACCGAATTGCTGCTGGCGAAGGGTTACGAGGTTCATGGGCTGATCCGCCGCTCGTCTTCTCTCAACACCGGCCGCATCGATCACATGTACCAGGATCCACACGAAGCAGGTGCCCGCCTGTTCCTGCACTACGGTGACCTGACCGACGGATCGCGTCTGGTTACGCTGCTCGACAGCATCCAGCCCGACGAGGTCTACAACCTCGGCGCTCAGAGCCATGTGCGCGTCAGCTTCGATGAACCCGAGTACACGGGCGACACAACGGGCATGGGAACGGTGAGGCTGCTCGAAGCGATCCGTGCGATCGGTCTCGACACCCGCTTCTATCAGGCAAGCAGTTCGGAGATGTTCGGCGCGTCAGCGCCTCCTCAGAACGAGGAGACGCCGTTCTATCCGCGATCTCCGTACGGCGCAGCGAAGGTCTACTCCTACTGGATCACACGCAACTACCGCGAGGCATACGGCCTGTTTGCCAGCAACGGAATTCTCTTCAACCATGAATCGCCCCGTCGCGGCGACACCTTCGTGACACGCAAGATCACCCGCGCCGTGGCCCGCATCGCCGCTGGGCAGCAGAACGAGCTCTACCTCGGCAATCTCGACGCCGTGCGTGACTGGGGCTACGCCCCGGAGTACGTTGATGCAATGTGGCGGATGCTGCAGGCGGACGAGCCGGATGACTTCGTCGTCGCAACGAACACCGCACACACAGTGCGCGACTTCCTCGAACACGCCTTTGGATGCGTCGACCTCGACTGGCAGCAATACGTGCGTTTCGACGAGCGCTATCTGCGCCCCACCGAGGTGGATGCGCTCATCGGTGACTACTCGAAGGCTCAGGACAAGCTCGGCTGGACTCCGTCGGTGCTCACACCCCGGCTGGCTGCCATCATGGTCGACGCCGATATGAAGAGCCTCGAGGTGGCGGGCACACGCTACGTCGACGCCGTCGTCACTGAGTAGCACCCCATGGCGTCCTCGCCGCGGTACGTCGCCGTCGGGGCGGTGATCGCCGGAGTTTCCGGCTACGCCGTCATCCTGGTCGCGGCCCGCCTGCTGGGACCTGCCGACTACGTGGGCTTCTCCGTTTTCTGGGCCGCTCTCTACGTGTTGATCGGCTTCCTGTTCGGCATTCAGCAAGAGGTGACTCGCGCGCTGCGCGACTCCCGAGCACGCGCCGCGCCGGGGACTCCAGTGACGACTTCGGCCCCGCATCTACCCCTCGTCGTCGTGACAGTGATGCTCGGCGTCATCGCTGCGGGCATTGCGTTCGCGACCACGCCGTTCTGGGCGCCTGCCTCGTTGGGCGAACGCTGGCTCGCGTTCGCTGTCATGCTCTCGGTCGCATCGGTGCTCGCGGCGGTGCAGTTCACGATCACGGGCACGCTGGGCTCGCTCGCGGCATGGCGGGACTTCGCGGCAGTCGTGAGCGTGGAGGGGGTAACCCGGGTAGCCGTTTTCCTGCTCGCGGCATGGCTCATCGGCGGGGTCGAGGCGATGGGTTGGGCGACGGTGATCGCCTTTGCTGCCTCCTGGCTATGGTGGTTACACCCCGGCGCTCGCGAGCAGCTGCTCCGCCCCATCGGAGCGCCGTTGTCGAGAACGCTCGCGCGCTTTGGTCAAGCGATGATCGCCGCCGGTGCGAGTGGGATCCTCATCAACGGCTTCCCAGCCCTCCTCGCCGCCCTCGCCGCGGATGTCGATGCTGCCCGCCTCGGCGTTCTCATCCTGCTCGTCACACTCACACGAGCACCCCTTATGGTGCCCTTGACAGCGTTTGCGAGCGTACTCGTGGCGTATTTCGTGGACCGGCGCGGCACCGTCGGAGTACTCGCGCGCCCGCTCGGGATCGTCGTCATCGCGACGCTGGCGGCGACGGCGCTCGCCGCACTCGTCGGCCCTCCGCTGTTGCCCCTCGTCTTCGGTGAGCAATATGCCTCTGACGCCCTCACGGTGGGAGCCCTCACCGCCGCCTCGGGTGGGCTCGCCGCGCTCACCGTCACGGGAGCCGCCGCCCTGGCTGCTGACCGGCACACCGCCTATGTGGTCGGGTGGCTCGTCGCGATCTCATCTTCTGTCGCGCTCTTCGCGATACTGCCGCTCGAAGTCGAATGGAGGGTAGTCGTCGCTCTCCTGGCTGGCCCGCTCCTCGGCACAATTCCACACCTCGTGGTCCTCCGAAAACAACCGGGACGCCTGTGAACGTGGGGATCTGTCGTGCGGACTAGCATGGACATCTGACTGCTCGACCGCCCCGAACGAGAACGGTATCCCGATGTCTTCTGCCGCTCCTATCGACGCGCCAGCCCTGAGCCAGCGCTCCCTCGGCCTCGACCTTCTCCGGATCTTTGCCGCTGTCTGGGTGACGATCTTCCACTGGTCGACTCTCTACGGGCCGTCGGTGGCTGTGCCGGAGTGGGCGTCGGGGATCATCCGTGGTGGTTATCTCGGCGTCGACCTGTTCTTCATGCTGAGCGGTGCGGTTATCGCGCACTCCGCGATGAACCGAACCTGGAGTGGTTTTGCTCGAGCCCGATTCCTCCGGCTCTTCCCCGCCTTCTTCGCCATCTCGCTCGTGGTGGCACTCGCACTCTTCGGCGCGCGGACCTTGGGGCGCGGCGAGGAGTTCGCGCCCGACACCATAGTCGGTCTCACGGGCCTGACCTTCTGGACCGGGGGTGTGATCATCGTGCCGCCGGCATGGACGCTGGAGTTCGAAGTCCAGTTCTACCTTCTGATAGCGGTTCTGGTTCTGATCAGTCGCAACAAGCTCACGCCCGCCCGCCTGCTCGCGGGATCATACGTGTACTTCCTGGTCTGGCTTCTCGCCCACGCGGCCGACAGCAGACTTCTGGAAGTGGTGACGATCTACGAGAGCGGTCCTTTGTTCATTCTTGGCGCGCTCTTGGGAATTTCGACGACGAGAGAGCGACTTCGAACCAATGGTCCCGCGATCTTGATCGCGCTTACGCTGACATATCACGGGCTGATCGGTAGAACAGCGGAAATGGGAGTCTCGGGAAGCCTGCAAGTGGTGTGGATTCTCTGCGTCATGGGCCTCGCAGTGTCGACCATCATGTGGGCAAGCCTCCGTCCCCCTGGGCGCATTCGCCATCCGCGTCGGCGTAAGCAGATCCAGACTCTCTCCCTTATGACATACCCCATCTACCTTCTGCATTTCGACGTCGGCATGGGGGTGATTCGCTTCATCGGCGGTCTGGGCGTCGACATCACGATGGCTGTGCTGGGCGCCAGCGTGCTTGTTCTGGCACTGTCGTGGCTCAGTGTGCGTGTGTACGAACCGTGGGCCCGACGGCTGATCAGGCGAGCCTTCGGATGGGATGAGAAGGTGGTGAACGACGAACGAGTCGAGAGCGACAGTTCAGAGCACAGTCGCAGCCGACAAGTGCCAGCGGCTGACGATCCGTCGCGGACCGACCGCCAGCCTGCGTAACCGCGGCATCACGAGTCCTGCAGCAGACCATTCGGTCGCCTAGCGAAGCACGGACCGCAATCGCCGCGCGATGCTGGCGCTGGCATAGGGGTAGTTCACCATCAATGTCGCGCGGGCGAACTGCGCTCGCCTGGTTCTCATCGGGTCATGACCCTTCACTACGACGTCTTCCACGAAGGCGTGGAGTTGATCGACGCTCTCGGCGTGGTAGTGCTGCTCCGGGCGAGCGCCCCGAGTTCGTTGAACTGCTCAGCGGGGTGAGTCTCAGGTGTCGATAGGAAGAGTGCGGGGTTGCCCGTATAGAGATACTCTGCCGCAAAAGAAACCGAGTCGTGGATGAGTGCGCTGCTCTGGGCAAAGGTTCCGAGGTAGCGACCAGTGGTGTCCACGCGAGCGTTGGGGTGTGCATCCATCGCCGCGAGATACTCCGCGCTCTTCACCGGACCCCAGAGATCGGCTTCCTTGAGATGAACGAACAGGAGCGGATGCGGGCGGAAGATGAAATCGATCTCGGGATAGCGGCGCGGCAAGTCCAGCAGCGCATCCGCGTAGCTCAAGAAGCTCGATACCTGCAAGCCGCCCTCCCACGCCCGAACCGTGTGGTGCGGGGCGATGATGACGGAGCGGCGAACTTGCTCGGCTCGGTCGAACGACGCCAGCTCGTCCATTTTGACGTAACCAGAAATCTCTACCGCCTGCCGAGGCGCGGGAGAGAACTTGTGGTACTCGCGGGCGGTTTCCGGCGTCTCGGCGAAAACTCGCCAAAATCCTGCGAATAGGTCGCGGGACAGCGTTTTTCGCCCGAACTTCACGATTCCGAACGTGTAGGAGACGTAGAAGGGCAGCACGCTCTTGGCCAAGAGATACGTCATCGTGAAGAATTCGTGGGTGATCTCGTCATAGGGGTTCGAAATGCACACGAAGTCGAGGGTTTCGCTGACGTCGTTGAACGACCCCGAGTCTTCATCTATCCCAGAGACCACGGGGATGCCGAGGTGTCGAAGAGACTCTCTCGATTTGTTCAGCTGCTCGAACATGTTGTCACGCCCACGCAGAACGTCGGGAATGAGCACGATCACCGGCTCGAACAGGGGATCCTCCTGAAGCAGCCGGGCAAGCGGGAGCGCGGGAAAGGCGCTGTCGTACAGAACGAAGAAACCGACGCGGACGCGCTCGCCGCTTGCGCTCCGCAGCCGGATACGTCGAGCGACCTCGGAGAGATGCCGAGAACGAGCACGCCGAGCCCTCACCCGTCTTCGGGCCTGCCCTACGAGGCGCCGAGCCCTTCCCAGCACGCGTCGACTCCGCTCGAGAACGACGTTCATGACTGCTCCGCCACTGTGGACATCCGCTCGAGTCATCGGCTGAGACGCCGACGTACCTTCCCGAGCACAACGCGCGGACCACCGTTCTTCAAGTGATAGTAGGCGAGTTGCAGGTCGTGCCGGAACCCGGAACGCTTCTTGCGCTGCCTGCGCTGATCCGCTCCGCCACTCTGTTCCTGTACCAGGCGATCCGCGGCCGGGGAAGCCGACGAGACGAAGTCGACCAAAGGTTGAAGCACTCGGTCCCACAGGTATTGCTCGCGGACACGGGCAATGTTTTCCCGCACCTCAGCAATGAACTCATGGTCGAAGAGAATCTTTTCGAGCGCGTCGGTGAGCTCGTCGACGTCGGTAGCGTCAACGACCACTCCGAGGCGCTCGGTCTCGACCAGCTCAGCGAAGTGATCGCCCCTCGTCAAGACCATCGGAAGCCCCGCCCAGAGATAGTCGAGAATTCGCGTGCGGAAGGAGAACGTGGTCTCGATGTGTGCGAAGTGGGTGCTGACGCCCGCGTCTGCCTCGGTCAGATAGTTCTGTCGATCGGCGTAATCCACCCACGAGTCATTGAAGTGGACCACGCTGTCCAAAAGCCCGAGGCGACGAGCGGTCTCTCGAGAGCGCGTCACTATCTCCATTTCGGGCACGCCGGGATGCGGATGCTTGGTCCCCTGGAAGTACAGATGAACACCTGATCTTCGTTGAGACAGTTGCGACATGGCCTCGATCAGCGTGATCGGATCAAACCAGTTGTAGAGACCGCCGCTCCAGATGAGGAGCTTGTGGTCAGGCTCAATGCCGGGGAGCACACCCTTGAGAACGTCGCGCTCGTGACGTGGTGGATCAGTGGCAAAGCCGAACGGAACGACATCGATGAGACGCCTCAGATCGGGATCACCGTCATAGGTCACCGGCGTTATCCGGCCCAGTCCGGCGAGCTGCCCCAGATAGAGGTGACGTTGCCGCTCCGATGCGCAGAGGAAGAAATCTCCTCGTTCGAGCTGCTCATTGATGACGACGGTAGCGTCCGCCACCTGCTTGGCCCAGACCTCTGAACCGAGCTCGCGGCCCTGTTCCAGTTGCTCGAGGTGCATCGGGTCGTAGACGTCGGCGACGATGATCTTCGTGCTGCGCCGAATCGTGTCGAAAACCGCCATCGCGTGGCCTTGGAAGATGATGACATCCGCCCAGCGTTCTAACGGCGCCATCGCGCGCTCGTCGCCGGGCCGCACGTGAACGACCGCGAAAGGGGCGTCCACAGGCCTCACACTCGTGAGGGACACGAGCGTCACATCGTGGCTTCGCGCCAGGGCTTCCGCCATGCTCCACGCCCGAATCGCCGGGCCGGCAAGCTTGAGGCCGATCGGGTCACCCGTGATGATCAACACGCGCGTGGCCGGTGGCCTCTCCGTCACCTCGAACGCGGTGACGATGTTCTCGTAGCCGCGTACGAAGTCATCGTCCTGGATGACCGGGGCGTCCGCCAGGCCGAACAGCTTCCACACGGTGCTGTCGCTGACGACCCGTTGTGACTGAATACGGTCCCGATCCGCCTTGAGTGCGGGAAGCTCCTCGACGAATTGATCGAGTGCGTAGAGAGGCACGGTGGAGATGCGGGGTATCTGCATCTCACTGTCGTCCGAGCCGCCACGGCGCAGATCGAATTCACCGGAATCGAGCCCACCCATCGTGATACCGCGTCGAGCCGCTAGGGCCATCGCCGCCGGCAGAGCCTGGTTCAGCGCTTCGTCGCCGAGATTCTTGTAGAGCGTGAACAGTGCATTTCGTTCCAAGAGGTATGCCTCTTTGTGCGAACCGAAGCTCGTCATCGAGGCGTGGTGCTTGTGGAAGGCGATGGAGGCAGGTTCATACAGGAACCGCAATCCCCGTAGCGCCATTCGCCAGCCGAAGTCGACGTCTTCGAAGAACATGAAGTAGCGTTCATCGAAGCCGTCGAGGCTGTCGAAGACCGATCGCCGAACGAACATCGCAGAGCCTGTGCCGAAAAGCACGTCGGCCCGATCTGTGCCGGCGTGGCGAGGCACTTTCTCCCCCGTGAACGGCTTGTAGCCCATGCCGAACCACGTCATCGCGCTGCCGATGTAGTCGACGTGGCGACCGTCCCAATCGAGAACCCGGCTCGCCACTGCACCCACCCTTGGGCTTGTGGCGAAGGCTTCCATTGCCGCCGAAACCCACTGCGCGTCAGGCTTCGCATCATTGTTCAAGAAACCGACGAACTCGCCCCGCGAGTGCCGCACACCGAGATTGCACCCGCCCGCGAAGCCGAGGTTCTCCTTGGACACGACCAGGTTGACGTGCGGAGCAAGGTCCGCGATTCGAGCGGCACTGTCATCACCCGAGCCGTTCTCGACGACAACGATCTCGATCCTGTCCCTTGGCCAATCGAGGTCTCCGAGGCGGCGTATCGCCTCTAGCGTGTCGTCCGCTCCCCGAAAGTTGACAATGACGATCGAGACGACGTCCTTGGATATCTCCATTGTCCTCTCCCCCTCGTAGTGACTGCACCGCAAGCCCACGCAACCCCAGCAATCCTACTCGGCTGTCTGAACCGGCCTGGGCGCTCAGGCTGCGCGCCCATCCGCGCCGACGCGGCTCAATCAGAAAACGGCACTGAACGAAGAGCGAAGACGAACTCGTACAGCGCGCGGATGTCTGCCTCGGTGAGAGCAACGGGGCTGTTGCCGAGGCGTTCCTGATTCACGGACTTCACCAGGTCGTCGAGGTTCGCTGGATCGCCCAAGGGTGGTGCGGGCATCCGAAGCTCCTCGAGCAGATTCTCCAACGTGCTCACTGCGTCACGGTGGTTCTCGGCCCCGAACACCTCCGTGAGGCGGTCAAGCGCCGGCGCCACCGAGAGTCCCTCGGGCGTAGCGTCGGCAGCAAGCTTCGCGAAATACCACCACACCCCGACAAGACAAAGAGCGACAGCGTGGCCGTGTGCGATGTCGTAGAGTTCCGTCATTTTGTAGCTCATGGCGTGAGGCGCGGTCGTCTTGGTGAGATTGATGGCTTTACCACCGAGATTTGCCGCGGTCAGAATCTGACGCGCCGCATCCTCGTCGGCGTCATCCTCATGGAAGTAGGCGAAAACATTGTCCAGGATGAGTCGAATGCCCTGCACCGCGTACTCGATGCTTTGGTCCGTGGCGCTCGCAGCCCAACTCGACTCGACGCACTGACTAAGCGAGTCCAGGAGACTCGCCTTCTTGTGATAGTCAGGGAGACTCTTGAGCAGTCGCGGCTCCAAGATCACCCAATCGGGAACCATCGCATCGTGCGCGATCGAATGCTTGTCCCCGTCGATGTACACAACCGCGAAGTGCGTCGACTCGCTCCCCGTTCCCGCAGACGTCGGAACGCACAGATGAGGCACGCGCCGCGAAAGCGATGCGCCAAACGGGGGAAAGACGTCCGAGTCGGAGGCAACGAGAATCTGGATGCACTTGGCGACATCGATCGCACTACCGCCTCCGACCGACACGATCGCGTCACAGCCGCCCGAGCGAAAGACCTCCACCCCCGCCTTGACCTCGTCCAGTTTCGGATTGGCCGAGTACGCGCTGAAACGCACGAAATCCACGTCCCGGTCGGCGAGCAACGGTTTCACGAACGACGCGTCGAAACTCTTGCCGCCGACAAGCAATGGTCGATGGACCCCGGCCGATTGCAGCAGCTCAGGAATGCGCGTGACGTCCTCAGCTTCAGAGAGAACCGCTTGTTCCGCGAAATCGAAAAGTCGCACCTTGTTCGACACCTGAGTCAGGTCGTCGAGAGTGTCGACCTCATCGACGGAGTGGCCCTCGTACGACAGAGTGGCGATGGCCGCATCCACGGCAACTTCATTGAGCGCGTTCTCAGCATAGACAGCCTTCTCCCCGCGATCGACGAAGTCGGTGACGCGGCTCATCCAGACCTGGAGTGCGCGCTCACTGAGTTTGTAAAACGGCTGGAAGGCGTAGCAGTCGTCATCGAAGATGTCCACGGACACCTCGCGAACAAGACCGCCCGAGACACGCGCTTTGAAGTCCTTTTCTGGCAGAGGAAGAGTCTCGTTCACCATGGCCAGGTCAGGGCGAGGATCGGCCAAGAGCCGTTCGAGGATCAAACGGTTGAAGACGAGATCCCCATGCAGCATCAGCACGTCGCCGTCGAGATGCTTCCGCGCCAAATACATTGAGTAGATATAGTTTGTCGAGTCGAATTCGATATTCGGGACGAAGGTGAACTCCCGGCCCGCAAGATGCGGCACCTCGGTTTCGGCCCGTAGCTGATCGGCAAACAGTCCGGTAGTGACAACGAACTTCGAAATCCCTGCGGAGGCGAGAAGGCGCAGTTGGCGCCCGAAAATGGTTTCGCCATTGCTGAGATGGGCCATAGACTTCGGACGCGAACGGGTGAACTCGCCCATCCGTCTGCCCAACCCAGAATTGAAGATGAGAGCTTTCATTGGGGAGCTCCCCCCTGAAATTCTCGCATCATGTCGAACTTGTTCTCCGCCGGTGATCTTGTCGGACGACCCAGATCGGCACGTGAACCCTGCGCTACCTCGACGACCAACGCCGTTCCCGAGCTGTCTGCAAGACGGCGTACCGCGGCTGGAAGATCCGCGGGCTCGCGCACAGTTTCGACGCCACTAAAACCAGCGGCTATGAGGATAGCCGGGATGTCGATGCCGAACGCGACGGTCGGTTGACCGCCCACCGACTCATGGGCACCATTGTTGACAAGAACGTAGCGGAAGTTCTCACGATGCTGCTGAGCCGCGACGACGGCCGCGCCCAAATGCATGAGAAACGCCCCGTCGCCGTCGATGCAGTAGACGCGGCGATCCGTACCCAGGCACATTCCGAGAGCGATCGATGACGCATGACCCATGCCGCCGACTGTGAGGAAGTCTTGAGAGTGACCTTCGCCCCGACGTTCGCGAATCTCGAACACCTCGCGCGACGTCTTTCCTGTTGTTGACACGATGAAGTCCGAGGGATCGATCGCGTCAATGATTGCCTCGAGGGCGTCCTCTCGCTTGAGCGTCAGCGTGGTGGAACGCTCGGCCGATGCGAACTTTCCGAACACGCCCTTGCGCACGACGATAGCGACAGGCTTACTGAGCTCGCGCAGCTGGGCGACGGCCCAGTCGACTTGCTCGCGCCACGAACCAGGATCGAGCACCGCGTACTCGATGCCCATCAGCTCCAGCAACGGGTTGTTGAGCCTCCCCTGGGTCACATGCTGCGGCTCGTCCTCCGTTCCCGGCTCGCCGCGCCACCCGATGATCAAGAGCATGGGGAGGCCGTAGACCGCCTCGTCCGCGAGCGACAGAAGCGGATTCACCGTGTTGCCCAGCCCAGAGTTCTGCAGATAGACGGCGGCGAACTTGCCCGTAGCGATGTGATAACCGCCCGCCAGAGCGACAGCGTTTCCTTCATTTGCGGTGATGATGTGCCTGTCGGCCGACGCGGCCGATTCAACGTATGCCGCGAAATCCTGCAACAAGGAGTCTGGAACTCCCGCGAATACATCGATGTCGTTCTCACCGAGAAGCTCATAGAACTCTCCCGGCTCAACCAGGGTGCTCATTCGGGAATCAGCTTCAAGACGTCCTTGATCGACATGAGTTCGTCGTCAACCTCCAGGCTGCGCCCGTTCTCGAGAATTCTGGTCGCAGTGTCGAGCATCGCGGGGTACGCCGATCGAAGCAGATGGTTCGCATGGATGACGATGCTGGCACCCATTTCGGCGAGCTCCGACTCCGGAATGTGGTTATAGGTGGTCGGAACGACAATGACGGGGATCTCCGTCGTGTATTCACGGAACCGGCGCATGAACTCCCGAATCTCTTCGCCGTCTTTATGCCGACTGTGGATCATGATGCCGTCAGCGCCGCCCTGCTCGATGTAGATCTTCGCGCGCATGATCGCGTCATCCACACCCAGACCCGCGATGAGGCTTTCGAGTCGCGCGATGATCATGAAATCGTCACTGACCTGCGCCCGCTTGCCAGTGTTGAGTTTGATGGCGAACTCACGGGGATCGTCGAGAGTCTGAACCGCGTCGGTTCCAAACAGTGAGTTCTGTTTTAGTCCGGTCTTGTCCTCAATGATTACCGCCGAAACACCGACACGCTCGAGAGTGCGGATCATGTGAGGAAAATGCTCGGCTCTTCCGCCCGTGTCACCATCAAGAATGATCGGCTTCGTACTGACCTCCATGATGTCGTGAATCGTACGCAAGCGGCTCGTGAAGTCGACCAGTTCTGTGTCGGGCTTACCCTTGAATGTCGAATCACATAGGCTGCTGACCCACATGGCGTCGTACTCTCGAACGGCTCCGTTCTCCGGATCGTCGACTTTCACGTTCTCCACGATGAGCGCCGACAATCCGTTGGATGCCTCAATGGCACGCAGCCACGGCTTCATCTTCAACAGGCGGCGAAGCTGCGCTCTGCGCGAGTCGGTCGTACTGGCAGTGGGTCGAAAAGCGGCCTCGAGATCGGTACCTGAAACGCCCACCGTGTGAGGTATCTCGACGAGCTCGCCACCATACTCAGACAGCAGGTTGAGCACTTCGGCGCGCACGACCGACTGAATACCCGTACGCCAGTCGTCGCCGTGGACGACGAAGTCCGGCCGAAAATCTCGAATGTTCTGTGCATAGGAGAGCGTGTCTTGTGGGACGACCCGACTCACCTGTCGCATATTCGCGATCGTCGCCTCGCGCGTCTCCCAATCCAGTAGCGGAGCGCGCTTGTAGGTAGCGATCGCGCTGTCGGTGAGCAGACCAACCGTAACCTCTCCAAGCCTTGCGGCCTGCTCCAGGACATTCAGGTGTCCGCGGTGGAGGATGTCGGAGGAAATGGCCACATAAACGGTTTTCCGATTGGACATCAAGCTCCTATTGACTGCAGGCGGGCGAACGCCGAAGTGGCCCGCACAGTCTATCTCGCGACCATCGAAACGTAGCCCCACGTGTCCCTCGTGGGTTCACAGCCAGTGACGTCATCACCACGATCCGGAACCCCGTTATCACGAGCATGCGCAAGAATCAAGACTTTCTCTCGCCTTGATCCATGACCGATTAGTCGATTTTCGAGGTCTGATCGCGCACTTGAACCAGGCCAAACAGCCTGAGCTCGCGGCCGAGCCGGCGGTGGGCCTTCCAGAGGCAATCGGGCGATGCGCTGCTGCTATTGTCGCTTTCATGGAGATCTGGAGCAAGCCGGGGATCGTTGAGCTGCCGGCCTACCGCGACGAGCTCGGCGCGCTGAGTGTCATCGAAGGCGAGTCTCCGTTTCCTTTCGATATCAGACGAGTTTATTTCCTTTTCGACGTGCCCTCCCATGCGACACGAGGCTCACACGCGCACAAAGACCTGCATCAACTTATCATCGCGGTTTCGGGAAGTTTTCATGTCACACTCGATGACGGTCGAGCTGCAATCGACTATTTCCTTGACCGGCCTGACCGTGCGCTCGCTGTTCCACCGGGGTATTGGCGAACGCTGACAGGATTCTCTGCGGGGTCCACCGCCTTGGTGCTGGCGTCGCACGAGTACGACCCTTCGGACTACATCCGTGACTACGACGAGTTCCGCGAATGGGCGGCACAGCGATGACGAAGATGATCGTCCCGTTTTTCGACCTGGGCGCGCTCGCTCGAAACGAGGCCGAGGAGGTGCACGCATGCATCGACGAAGTGCTCACCAGCGGTCAGTTCATCGGCGGCGAGCTCGTCGAACGCTTCGAGATCGAGTTCGCACAGTTCATCGGCGTCAACGAGATGGTAGGAGTCGGCAATGGCTTGGACGCCATCCGTCTAGCTCTCGAGGCGAATCGTATTGGCATCGGTGACGAGGTAATCGTTCCCGCATTCACGTATTACGCCACCTGGCTGGGGGTCATGCAGACAGGAGCACGCCCGGTCCCTGTCGATGTCGATCACGCGACCGCGAACATCGACCCGCATCTCGTCGAACAGTCGATCACGGAACGCACGCGGGCGATTCTCGCGGTTCACCTCTACGGGCAAGCCGCCGACTTGCTGGCGTTGCGCCGGATCGCCGACAGGCACGACATCCTGCTGTTTGAGGATGCTGCCCAGAGCCACGGTGCGCAATCCACCGCCGGGATGAGCGGTTCAGTGGGCGATGCCAGCGCCTTCTCGTTCTATCCCACTAAGAATCTTGGAGCATTCGGAGACGCAGGTGCGGTCGCGACGAATGATCCGGACATCGCTGCCCGAGTGCGGAGTCGACGCTCATACGGCCAGGGCACGACGAAGTACCATCACGTCGACACGGGATGGAACTCTCGCCTGGATCCGATCCAAGCCGCCATTCTCTTGCTGCATCTGGAAAAGCTCCCACAGTGGACCGATCGACGGCGCGCGATTGCCACCTCCTATCGAGGAGCGCTCTCGAATGCCTCTGCGTCGTCGGTGCTCGGACCGGTCGATAGCTTGTCGAGCGTCTGGCACCACTTCGTCGTTCGCTCGACACGTCGCGAAGAGTTCCAGGACTTCCTGCGTGACCGCGGTGTCGGAACGGACGTGCACTATCCGTATTCGATCATGACGGTACAACCCGCCGTAGATGCGCTTCGCCCTGAGGATCGCGAGGCACACTTTCCCGTCTCACAGACCCTCAGTGAGCAAGTGGTCAGCCTTCCAATGGGACCGTGGATGACTGATGCGCAGGTTGAGCACGTCACAACGATTCTCTCCGAAGTGCCGCGCGATCTCCTCGCGATCTAGCATTCGTCAGACCGACTGCTACGTATCCGAAGTCGAACTCGCGGCGCGTCGCTCAGCCTCCGCCAGCCAGCGACGCACGTCCGACTCTTCATAGCCACGGTGGAAGGTATAGCGCCAGGGATAGGCCTTTGCCCCTGAACCATCTCGATATGCGATGTCAGAAGCCGCACCAACGAACTTTGCGGGAGAGCCGACCACGACAGAATCGGCCGCGACATCCCGAGAAACCGACGAGTGTGCACCGATGAGGGCGCCCTCCCCAACCCGAACACCCGGGAGCAGCACCGACATCGTCGCCACGACCGCATAGTCGTGCACGGTGACGCCAAGACGAACCTCGCTAGGGGGGTGCGGATCATTGGTGAGGACGACGTAGGGGAACAGCCAGACGAAGCTGCCGATAGTCGATCCCTGGCCCACATGGACGTTGCTGTGCATCCGGGTGTAGTCGCCAATCACGCAGTCGCCCTGGATGTCGCTCAACGTTCCAACCTGCAACCCGATCCCTGCGACGGTTCCTTCCCGAATCGTCACGTGGTGTCCTGTCACCAGGCGATCTCCAAGAGTCGAGCCTTCATAGAGCACGGAGTGACTGCGGATCAGACTCTCGGCGCCGATCGTGAGGGGCATCGCGGACCGCACGCTGGCTCGGTGTCCGATCTCGCAGTGCGCACCGATGACAGTCCCCTCGCCGATGACGACGTTGTCATGGACGATCGTGTAGGGGCCGATCGAGACCGACGGTGCTATGCGTGCCGCCGAGGAGACGATTGCGGTCTCGTGAACCGATGCCTCTGACATGGTTCCCACCTTCCTCAAAAGACAGTTGATGAACGTCGCGGCGAAGCAACGCTACCAGCGAAGCATGAATCCACCCCAGGAAAGACCAACCCCGAAGCCCATGACGAGGACATTCATTCCACGGCGCAGCACACCCGATTCGGCCGCCTCGGCCAGAGCGATGGGAATCGTCGACGAGACGGTGTTCCCACAGTTCGCGATGTGGACGAAGAACTTTTCAGTGGGGACGGCCAGCTTCTTCCGCAGATGCTCCAGCATGAAAGCATTGGCCTGGTGTACGACCACGAGGTCTACCTCATCCTCCGAAATCTCGGCTTTCGCGAGAACGGCCGCGAAGGTCTCCGGCACGACCCTCAGGGTGAAATTGAAGATCTCGGGGCCGTTCATATAGAGGTCGTAGGAAGACGGCTGCAACCCTCGCGCCTCTGGCTCGGCATCATGCGTCAAATCCGCTCCGGGTCGAAGACCGCCACGGGGAACCATGAGGTGTTTCGCACCGCTTCCGTCCGACCCGTAAACCAGCGCGGAGATGTCCGCACCCGAACTCTCACGAGATGAGACGAACGTTGCCGAAGCTGCATCACCGAAGATGGTTCGTACGGACTTGTCCTCCGGATTGAGAAACTTGCTGTAGGTGTCAGCGGTGATGAGCAGCACATTGCGAACCTGCCCGCTCTCGATGAGACCTTTGGCAAGCCCCATCCCGTAGACATAACCTGAGCATCCGAGATTGATGTCGATTGCTCCCGCATCAGACCGAAGGCCAAGATTCTCGTGCACCATGCAGGCCGTCGTGGGCAAGAAGTAATCGGGACTCTGCGTGCAGACGATCAAGTAGTCGACCTCGTTGAGATCGACGCGCCCCGCACTGGCGAGCGCCCTCGCCGCACCGGTGGCCAGATCCGAGGTGAACTCGTCCGGTCCGGCGATGTGCCGAACCTCGATACCGGTTTTCGCGCTGATCTTGTCGACACTCCACTCCGGGAATGCTCGCGAGAGATCATCATTCGTCACGGAACCTGACGGAAGGTAATACGCAACGTCAGCGATAAAGGCAGAAATCACTGCCGCACCACCTTTCTTATCGGGATGTGTAGCCGCCATCAACGGCAACGGTCGCACCGAGCATCCACCGCGAAGCTGGAGAGAGCAAGAACAGCACCGCATGAGCGACATCGCTAGCCTCACCGATTCCCAGCGGGTGTGCTGAGGCGATTTCACCCCAGGCTGCCTCCCCCACCATTTCACGGAGGCCCTGAGTCAATGGCGTCTGAACGACCCCCGCCGCGATCGTGTTGCAACGGATACCCTCACGATTAAGCTCGACCGCGAGAGATCTCGACAGAGAGTTGAGCGCCCCCTTCGACGCTGAATAGCCGCTGACCCCCGGTTCGCCAACCATGGAGGCGGCGGAACTGATGAAGACCACGCTGGGGTCTGCTCCACGCACATGCGGGCGCCGAAAAGCCCGCGTAAGCATGAGCGGGGCGGTCAGGTTGACACCGATCAACTCCTCAACATGCTGCGGTGTTGCCTGACGAAGAGCCGCTGCCCGGTGGATCCCCGCAGCGTGCACGAGTCCATCGAGCAACCCGACCTCGCTGACGACTTCATCAATCATGTCGGGGATGGCATCGAACTCGGTCACATCGAACGGAACAGCTAGATGTCCCTCGCCGTGCAACTCAGAGAGCACTAGGTCGAGCTCGTCGCCGCGACGAGCGACGAGCGCGACACGCGCTCCGTGACGCGCCGCCAGCACCGCAACGGAACGCCCGATCCCGGAACTGGCGCCCGTAATGAGGAGCCTTCTGCCTCCGAGCTGAAGGAAATCCTGCGGATTACTTCCCGTTCGTGGCATCTCGCACTACAGCGCCGAGGTCCGCGACTGTCGCCGCCTTGCTGAGCTGCTCCGCCGACACCGTCACATCCAGAGCGCTGTCCACTTCGGAGATGAAACCAAGATTAGCGAGCGAGTCCCAGTTCAGGGCATCGAGCTCTGTTTCGAGCGTCACCGTACCGGGCGCGACCTCAGCGATCGCCTCGACCATGCGGAGCAACGATTCTTCGTCCATGAGTCCACTCTAGCGCGGCCCACCTGAGCTCCGCCGGTCGAGCCTGAAGCGGGTACGGGCTGCTCACTAGTATTGAATCCGGGGCACGGTGGTGCACCCGAAACGCGCAGGGGACGTCCATGGGTTACGAGAGCAGCGGAGCAGTCGCGAACTACGACGGTGTGAGTCGCGACACGTCAGCCCATTTGCTCGAAACGGAACCCGAAGTGCTTAGAGCGATCCGCAACGAATTGCGCTCAAGCTATCCGCTCATCAAGCCGTGGAAGATCTCGCGCATCGCCCGAAAAGCCGGTCTGCTGCGCTTTCCCCTCGGCCTGATGATTCCTGGGTCAACATCGGCTGGTGGCGATGGTGAACGCGCCCTCATGCGCCTCCTGCTGTCCGCGCTACGGCGTCGACCACTGACAATACACGCGCTCTTCGACCCGACCTACTATCGGATCGCCAACCCCGACCTTGCCGGCTCTCGGGTGCCAGAGTGGCTCCACTATCAGGTCTTCGGCAGGGCCGAAGGGCGCTCACCGCATCCCTTGCTGTCGGTATCGACACTCGCAGACCACATGCCCGGCGTGCCGGTCGTCGAGGTGATTGACGAGTATCTTGGCGATTCTCAGTGGTGGTCCTGCGCTCCGTCGCCTTATGTCGACACGGAGCAGTTCGTGGCCCGCGGGCCGTGGGATGGGCGAACGCACCCATTCCTGCAGATTGTCGAGCAGCATATGAACCAGCCGTGGGTGCGAACCGATTTGCTGCAGATCGACAGTTCCTCGACCGATTCCACGGACAACCGATCAGGCCTCGCCGCCGCCGTGGTGCTCATGGATATTGGCGCTCGTCGCTACGGGGTCTCCACTCCTGCGACACGTTGGCCGGTGGGCAGGGTGCCGTCAAGTGCCGAACCAGGCCTTTACCGAGTGGTTCCCGGATCATTCATCGCACGCGACGGCACGGCCGAAGCGTTCACAGGAGCCCCGCGAGGTAGGAGCCTCGATGGTACGGCCTTCCTGCTCGCTACTGAAGCGGTCATGAGAAAACCCACCGAGACGATCACCGTCGAACGTCTCGTCATGCTGCAGCCCCAGATCTCCCGCGACAGACTCGTTTCCGTGCTCCACAGCTCATCCGGGTCGGTTGCGATTGGAGTTTCGTCTCGAAGTCAGGAGAGTGTCCTGGACCTTATCCTGCAAGAGCCGGGGATGCCGAGTGGGACTGTCTTGCCGTGGGGACGCCAAACAGCCGTCTCGTGTCGAGAATTCGTCGCCCTCGAGTCAGAATCCACGACTGACCTGCCAATATATGAGTCGCGCGACGACGGGAGTCCTCCGAGTACGACGGCGCTGGTGCTCATGGCTACCGACCGTGACCGTCTTCAGACCGATTCGAGAATGCGCGAGCTTCTCGAACGTGGGGTCCGACTCTGTCTTGTTGTGGACGACGATCTGCGGCCTTGGCATCACGTGCTCACGTCCTCGCGTCGCGTCATCGTCGAGCGCGCACTGGCCGGAACAGTCAGCCTTCTGATCGACCCTCCTGAGGGTGGGCTGTGGCTGATCTCATGACGGGTAGGAATCGAGTGCGAAGCTCGGGGATCGTCGCCTCATTCAATCAGTCCGCATACATCGAAGAGTCGGTCTTGAGCCTTGCTCCACAGGTCGACGAACTCGTCGTTGTCGATGACTGTTCAGAGGACGACTCGGTCGAGCGCGTTCGATCGCTTGGCATCAGCAACGTTCGCGTTCTGCCGATGACGCAGCGCAGCGGGGTATCTCGAGCGTGCAATCTGGCGATCGAGTCCACTGATGCCGAGATAATCGTCTTTCAAGGAGGAGACGACCGCAGCTTGCCAGGCAGAGTCGAGCGGCACATCGCCGACCTTCTCGACCGCGAGGTCATGGTCTCTGCCAGCATGCCATCCATCATCGACTCCCGAGGTCTCGCTCTGACCGGCACGGTCGCGGAGGAATTCGCAACGCCGGCGCCGAGTGAAGATCCTCTCCGTCGTCTGGTGTTCGACGGCAACTTCATCTGCGCCCCCACCGCAGCAATGCGGCGGGCAGACTATCTGGATCTGGGAGGCTACCCGGTGGGAATCGATCTCCTGCAGGACCATGCACTCTGGCTCAGAGCACTCTCCGTCGGCCGATTGGCGATGTCGACGCAGCCTTTCGCCGAGTACCGCAAACACGGCACCAACACCTCCCGGAGCTATGTAGGGGTGGACTCGCCGCGTAGACGGCGACACGCTGCGGAACTTGAATACCTGATTACGTCGTTCATCGAGCAAGCTCCCGACGACGTTCTCAATCGGCTCAGTGCGGCGGTGGGACTGGACGTATTCGCAAAAGACACAGCGTCGCGTCTCGCGTCCCGCGCGTTGCTGCTCCTCACCCACGAGAACAGGGTTGTCCAGCGGCGAGGTCTCAACTTGCTCTTCCGACTCGTCCAAGAGAGTGGCTCGTGGGAGTCGCTCGCGGCACTCTCGGTGACCCCGCAGCTCTTGGAAGTCCTTTCGCAGGCAGTCGACCACGAGGGCAGCGGCGATGTGGAGCGCGCGCTCCGATCCGCTTCCCAGTTGGCGAAGAACATGGTCGCCAACCGATGACGATAGGTCTCGCTTCGTCGGCGGTCTCCCGTCGAGACGCGCGTCGAATTCGAACCGCCGAGAGAAACTTCCTCGAACTCCATCGCGCTTTCCTCCGCTACAACCGTCCCTCGGATCTCGACGCCATCGTCGCGCTCTGGAACAAGCTCCGCGGCACGGACTCCCTTGTCTCGGAGACGACTGTGCAGTTCAGCGGGTGGATCTCGAAGAGAAGCGGATTCCGACTTTCGCGGAGAGAACTGCAGAATCGGAATCGGGACTACCGCATCTCCCTAGTCCGTGAACGTCGACCAGACGCTCCTGACAATCCAGTACGTGACGGAGTGCTGCTCGGATATCGCGTTGTCGCTAGGACGACGGCGGATTCGCCGCCGTTCCAACTCGTCGTCGCCGATCGCCACGGTCGACTCGCCACACCGCCTCCGTCAGGCGATGTCACGCGACACCGACTGTCCGTTATGACGCGCGACGACCGTGAGCTCGAGCTCGCGAGCACTGGCATGATGTTCATCGATGACCTCAGCGGTGCTGATGCCTGGTGACTTCTCAGATCTGGCGATGGTGATCCTGAGCCAGCCCGGGGCTCCCTCGATGTTGTCAATCAAGCTGCCGCGCACGAACTCGCAAAGTACGTGCTCGAGACCCTTCAGCGTGCGCCTCTTCTGGATCGGGAATCTGACCGTGCCGCGCTCACCGCAGTGGGCGATTCATTCGAAACGACGTCCGATCTCGAGAAGTTGACGGTAACGCGACTGGACCGGTGGTCAGCGCGCAACGTGTCTCAAATGGCTCGCACGCCTGCCCCCAGCGGCCCGCTCATCGACTATGCGCCTGGCGAGACGGCACTCCCCTCGCCCTCTCGAGAATGGCACACCATCGACAACGCCCTGGTACGGGACGGCGGAACTGTCGTCACCGGTCAGCGCCTCATCGTATATGAGGGCGCGGCGGACCCGGCTATCAATCAGTTTTCGGCGTTCGGTCAGCGCCTTTACGGCTCCCCGATCAACCAGAGCGTCGCCCTTCTCACCAGCCTGCCTGTGGCCGACAGAATGATCGACGAAGCAATTCTGATCTCAGGTCGGCATGACTCCAACTGGTATCACTGGATGGCTGAGTATCTTCCCCGAGCACTCGACGTTCCGCTGGAGATCGACTCGACAGTACCGCTCCTCGCCAGCGACCGAATCCCCGCCGAAGGGCTTCGCGCGCTCAGTGCGATCACCAAACGTCCAGTCCTCATTGCGCGACACGATATCGGCCACCGCGTGCGACTGCTGCATGCGTCTGCTCCCGTGCTGCAGGTTCTCGATAGCACACGCGTGCCGTGGACCCAAGGACTCGCGATCAGAGCAGACGCAGTTCGACGCGCTGCTGAAACGCTGGTTCAAGCAGCTGAAGCCAGCGAACTCGCGCCCGACCGCCTGCTGTTCATACGTCGTCGATCAGTGCATCGCGGACTCGTCAATGAAGACCGCCTCGCGCGCATCGCCAGCGAACGCGGTTTCGAACTGATCGAACCAGGGGAGATGTCATGGAGCGAGCAAGTCCGCGCATTCCGCTCCGCACGCATCGTGGTGGGCGCCAACGGAGCGGTTATGGCGAACTATCTGTTCATGGCACCCGGCACACAGGCTATCGGCCTCACCGCCGAAGGACTTGAAGGCTTCATCCTTCCCGCAGTGATCGCTGATGCGGTCGGAGTGCGATTTTCCGCCATCGCAGGCTCGCACAACACCCCGCTCTCGCGCTCACCCAGCAAGATCGAGTGGATACATTCGGACTTCACTGTCTCCGAGGCGACATTCACCGAGGGGTTGCGCGCGGCACTTGCGCGGCGATGAGACTCAGGGCGCAGACTCCTCCACGCGTGAGAGACGAAACCTCACGCCGAGCGTCGTGAAAGGCTAGCTTCGGTTCATCTGGGTGGGGTGGCCGTGATGGTCGCCGCTGGTCCCAGTCCCGTCGCGTTCTTGGCCTGCACCCAGAACGTGAAGGCCAACCCCGGTGTCGGATTATTCGCCGTGAACGTCGTCGCCGTCGACACCCCATCATTCACCACCACCGGATTCGGGTGATACATCGACGTATACGAAATCACGTAGTCCGTTATGGGAGTCGTTCCAGGTGACGTCGGCGGCGACCATGTCAGTGTCAACTCAGCGCCGCTGTTCACCGAGACCTTCAGATCGGTCGGCGCGGAGGGTGAACCCTCAGGCGGAACATAGCTGCCTAAATCGAACCAGTCGCTGTAGAACACCCAGAAGTTGCGATTTCCATGGGTGGAGCATGCGTCACCGGTTCCCCGAGGGTTGGCGAGCGCTGCAGCGTTGGGCTGATACGGCGTGTAGTAGTAGAGGGCCGCCGTTGCCCGGTTCTGAATGACGAGTACCGAACTCCCGCAAGCCGGATCTGGATGGTATCGCACGGCAGACGGTGCGCCCACCGGGAACCAGGTGAAGTAGTTGCTCGTCCCCGGCGGGTTTCCGTAGCGCTTCAACTGCCACGCAGCTCGGTATATCTGATTCGAGAGTCCACCATATGCAGGATCGCACCACCCCGGCTGAGCGGGGTTGTCGGGACAGGCGTAGCCCATCGCCCTATCGAGTCGACTGTCCGAAGGAGATCGATGCGTCGCGAGACTCTGCTCTTTCTGCAAGGTGACGAGTAGCACTTTGGCGCTGATGCCGCAGGCTTGCTGAACGCGATAGATGAGCGTTGACGTCAACTCGGCGGTCGCCGCATCGAACGCCCCACACATAGGATCTGCGGGTCGTGCAGTACTGTCGACGCGTTTGACATTGAGGCAGTTCGAGTTGAGACAGCCGCCGATCTTCTCGTCGAGAAAGGCCTGAATCTGTTGCTGACTCATCGCGTTGCCATCAAAGAATTGAGCGTCGCCGATGATGTTGGCAGGATTGAATCCGCCGATGGCACTGGCTTCGCTAGGACTGCTGATCGCGTCGAGCACCGCTACGGAGACTCCCACCACGGCGGTCAACGCGGCCACCGCTATAAACCGTCTCATCCGCGAAACCCCGACCACGTCCCCGCCCCTCGCGCCACGAACCAACCAGCCACGATTCAAGGGTAACTGACGGAGCGCTTCGGACCAGGTCGATTCGACGCTACGGACCGTCGTGGCCTCGATAGGCTGCTATGACCGTCGCCGGGTCACCCGTCGCCATCACGTCGCCGTGCTGCAGCCAGACGAGACTGTCGCACATCGATGCGAGCGTGCCCAGGGCGTGACTGACGATGACGATCGTGCGGCCGGCTTTCCGCAACTCGACGAACTTCTCCGCGCACTTCGCCTGGAAGCTCTCGTCACCCACCGCGAGCACTTCGTCAACGAGCAGAATGTCGGGATCGACGTGGATCGCAACCGAGAAACCGAGACGAACATACATACCGGATGAGTAATTCTTCACCGGTTGATCGATGAACTCCCGCACACCTGAGAAGTCGACTATTTCATCGAACTTCATCTCGATCTCTCTACGCGACATGCCCAGGATCGATCCATTGAGGTACACATTGTCGCGACCCGAGAGTTCGGGATGGAAGCCCGAACCCACCTCAAGAAGAGCGGCAAGGCGCCCCTTCATCGTGATCGACCCCTTGTCGGGATAGAGGATCTTCGCCATGCACTTCAGCAGGGTTGACTTGCCGGAGCCGTTGTCGCCCACGAGGCCGACAGTCTGCCCGCGCACCACATCAAGACTGACATCCTTCAGTGCCCAGAAGTCCTCGTGCACAGAGGTTCGCCCTCGCATGATCGCGGACTTGAGCGACTGATTGCGCTCCTTGTAGAGCCGGAACTTCTTCGACACGTGGTCGACACGAATGGCGATGTCGCTCACAGTATCTCCGCCAGCTTCTTCTGGTTCCGCGAGAACACCAGCATCCCCAGAGTGATCGCGACTGCGGCCCACAGCACGCAGGCGATCACGTCATCGAATGCCGGCCAGTCATTGTCATAAAGAAGCCTACGGAAGACCGCGATGAACCGCTCCATGGGGTTGAGTCGATAGATGTCCAGCAACGTCACGTTCGCGAACAACGGGCCGATACGATCCGACTGAACCTTGACAAGGCTGACCGGATAGATGATCGGGGCCATGTACATTCCGAGCTGCAGGGCGATCGTCACAAAGTACTGAGTGTCGCGGAAGTAAACGTTGGCGATCGAGAGGGCCAGGGCGATGCCGGTGGCGAAGACAGCGAGAAGAGCCATGAACACCACGAGCATTGGCAACCAGAGGAACACAGTCCAGGCTCCGAACAGTGCGAGCGCGACCACAAGCACCGACATCTCGACCAACCAGTTCACCGCGATCGCCGCACTGGAGGAGAGAACGAGAACGCTTCTCGGAAAGTAGACCTTCTTGATCAGAGACTCGTTCGCGAGGAGCGTGCCCATCCCCTGATTGACCACGTTCGAGAAGAAGATCCACGGCAGCAGCCCGCACAGCAGCCACAGGGGGAACACATCGAGCCCGCTCGGGTCACCGGGTTCGGGCGTCATGCGGATGATGAAGGTGAAGACGAATGAATACACCACCATCAATGCCAAAGGGTTGGCCAGGGACCACAGCTGCCCGAGGATCGTGCGCTTGTACTTGCCCTTGAGCTCTCGCTGCGTGAGATTGACGAACAGCTCTCGATATCGCCGCACGTTGACCCGGATGCTCACGGTCAGGCTGTTCCGTGAGCAGTCGACACGATACGGGTCAGGTACTCCCCGTACCCGCTCTTATGCAGTGGCTCGGCAAGTGCCCGCAACTGTTCGTCACTGATCCAGCCCGCCCGCCATGCGACCTCTTCGATGCATCCGATCTTGAAACCCTGGCGATCCTCGATAACCCGTACATATTCAGACGCCTGCATCATCGACTGGAACGTTCCGGTGTCGAGCCATGCCGTTCCGCGATCGAGCACCTGCACCTGCAGCGCGCCGTTCGCGAGATAGCGCTCGTTCACGCTCGAGATCTCGAGCTCACCACGGGCGCTGGGCGTGATCGCCTTTGCGATTTCGACGACATCGTTGTCGTAGAAGTAAAGGCCCGGCACTGCGTAGTCGCTCTTGGGTCGGGTTGGCTTCTCTTCGATCGAGATGGCGACCATGTTCTCATCGAATTCGACGACTCCGTACGAGGTCGGATCGGCGACTTGGTAGGCGAAGATGAGCCCGCCTTCGATCGAGGTGTGCTGACGCAGAGAAGTCCCCAGGCCGGTGCCGTGAAAGATGTTGTCGCCGAGCACGAGAGCGACGCTGTCATCGCCGATGAAGTCCTCGCCGATGATGAAAGCCTGCGCCAGTCCGTCGGGGCTCGGTTGCGCGGCATACTCAAGCCGAATGCCCAACGCCGCGCCGTCACCCAGCAATGCGCGAAACTGCTGGTTGTACTCAGGGGTGGTGATGATCAGGATCTCACGGATGCCCGCCATCATCAGTGTCGAGAGAGGGTAGTAGATCATCGGCTTGTCGTAGATGGGCATCAGCTGCTTGGAGATGCCTTTGGTGATCGGCCACAATCGCGTGCCCGAGCCACCCGCCAAGATGATGCCCTTCACTCGTGTTCTCCCGTGACTCGACGTGCCGTGGTGTACCGAACGCAAGCCGCGTAATCGGGCAGTAGTCCGGCTGTGGCTGCCTCGTCGAGAGTGGGCGCTTCGGCATCCTTGGGCGACAGTCGCAACTCGCCCGCCTCATCGGGGAAGCGCAAGCCGATCCGCTCATCCAGTGGATGGATGCCATGCTCCGTACTCGGGTTGTACACGTCGCTGACGAGATAGCTCACGGTCGCCTCCTCACTCAGGGCGACGAAGGCGTGGCCCAAGCCCTCGCTCAGATAGATCGCTCGTCGATCGACGTCGTCGAGCGGCACCGAGTCCCACTGCCCGAAAGTCGGAGAGCCGACGCGAACATCGACGACGAAATCCATGACCGCGCCCGCGGTGCACATCACGTACTTGGCCTGCCCGGGAGGAACGTCGGCGAAGTGGATTCCCCGCACCACTCCCCGCCGCGACACCGACAGGTTGCCCTGTCGAAGGTCGAGCGGGTGACCCACCGCATCCTGCAGCCTGTCGAATCGGTACCACTCGAGAAAGACTCCGCGATCGTCAGCGTGCTGCACCGGGGTCACCTCGAATGCGCCGGGCACAGCGAGCTCACGAATCTGCACCCGGCAATCCTATCCTTTAGCGATCAGGGCTCCGCAGGCTGCACCAGGTCGCGAACGACGTCGTACTTCGCCCGCCCGTACCGGCCGTAGCGGCCCGAAAGCCACTCGCGCAGCACAGGCCACAGCCGAAGCAGCCGAACCCGCGGCAGAGCGCTGCGAGCCTGCTCGTGCCTCAGCTTCTGTTGAACGTGCTCGACGACCTCGGCGGAGGCGTTCGGCTCGACGAAACGTGCGGCGAGCGCGGTCGCCCGCGCGAGCAGGCGTTCATTGCGCTCGTTGCGCGGCTCTTGCAACCGCCCCCAGAGTTCCCGCAGGCCGGGGCTGCCCGCACCGATCTGATTGCTCCCGTGCTGGCGATAGTCGACGAGTGGCTCGGACAGGAAATCGACCCGACCCTCGATCGATGCCACGATCGCGAGCCACTCGTCGTGAACCCACGAGGCCGGAAAGGGCACGGAGCGCTCGACGAGACTCCGCCGGAACGCGGTCGTCGCGCCCGTCACGACGTTTCGCCGCAGCAGTACCTCGAACGCCCGACCGCCGTGCACCGCGGCCTGCTCGTCGGTGGTGAACCCGATGCCTTCGGAGAGCAGCTCCCCGAGAGGCTCTCCCGCGGCATCCACGAGTCGCGCGTCACCATGCAGCAGCGTGAGTTCGGGCGCTGCGGCGAACTGCTCCACGATGCGCTCCAGCCGCTGCTCCCGCCAGACGTCGTCCTGATCGCTGAGCACGATGAGGTCACCGGTGCACGCCCGGATCGCCTGCTCGAAGTTCGCCGTCACCCCCAGCGGAGGGGTGTTCTCGAGCACGATCAGTTCGAACGGAACGTTCGGGCGCTCCGCCCGAAACCGGGCGACCTGCTCGCGAATCGTCGCGATCGTCCCGTCGCTCGAGGCGTCATCGGAAACGACCAGCTGCGTCGGCAGCACCGACTGGTGCAGGATGCTGCTCAACTGCTCCACGATGTGGGGCATACCGTTGTGCGTGCACAGTGCGACCGAAACGGACGCCCCGGCGGGCGCGTCCGGGATCGTGAGCGAGGGTTCAGGCACGCGTCAAGCCTAGACAGAAACCGTCTCGGCGCTGAGGTTCGCGGCTACCATGGGAGGCCTATGTCGTCGCCCCACTCCGCCCCACACCCGCAGCCTCGCGTGGCTGTGCTGCTGGCCACCTACAACGGCGCGCGCTGGCTCGACGAGCAGCTCGACAGCATCCTGGGCCAACAGGGCGTCGACCTTCGCGTCATCGCCCTCGACGACGAGTCGACCGACGGCACGTTCGAACGGCTCGCCGAGCGGGCGACGACGGATGCCCGGCTCACGGTGCTGCCCCGGCGCGGCTCCTCGGGGTCTGCCGCGGCGAACTTCTACCGGCTGCTGCGGGCGGCAGAAACCGAACCCGGCGAGCTCGTGGCCTTCGCCGATCAGGACGATGTCTGGCGCCCGGGCAAGCTCGCGCGGCACGCGCGGCTGCTCACCGAGGGCGGGTTCGATGGCGTCTCGTCGAACGTCAGCTCCTTTACGAGCGATGGAAGGCACACGCTCGTACGAAAGGACTACCCGCAGCGCCCCTTCGACTTCGTGCTTGAGAGCGCCGGACCGGGCTCGACCTTTCTCATGACACCGCGTCTCGTCGAACTCGTGCGCTCGACGCTCGACAGCGCCGACGTGCTCGCGACCACCGCTCACTCGCACGACTGGCTCATCTACGCGATCGCCCGGTCACACGGCTTCAGCTGGCACATCGACTCCGAGCCGTCCGTCGACTACCGGCAGCACGATGGCAACGTGGTCGGTGCGAACCTCGGTGCGCGCTCAGCCCTACGCAGACTGTCGCTCATCCGCAGACAGTGGCACCGCGAGCAGGCGGGTGTGATCGCGCGAGTCGGCCTGAGCGTCGCATCGGCAGAGCTGCAGCCCGGGCTCGAACGCCTGGTGGCGCTGATCGGCGATCGAGGCATCCGGTCGCGCCTGGCACTCGCCCGTCGCGCTGGTGAGCTGCGGCGACGACCGCGCGACCAGTGGGTCATCCGCGTGCTCGTCGCACTCGGCGTCTGGTGACGTGAGGATCGGTAGGATCGAGGCGTGAAACTCCTCGTCACCGGCGGAGCCGGCTTCATCGGCTCGAACTTCGTGCGCCTCGCCCTCGCCGACGCCCTGCCCGGCCTGGAGGGCTGCGAGATCGTCGTGCTCGACGCGCTCACCTACTCCGGCAATCTCGCCAATCTCGACCCCGTCGCCGACAACCCGCGCTACCGCTTCGTGCAGGGGTCGATCAACGACGTCGACCTCGTCGACTCGCTCGTGGCAGAGACGGATGCCGTCGCGCACTTCGCGGCGGAATCCCACGTCGACCGCTCCGTGCGTGACGCCTCCCCCTTCATCGAGACGAACGTGGCGGGCACGGGCGTGCTGCTCGACGCTGCCGTGCGGCACAGCCTCGGACGCTTTCTGCACGTCTCGACCGACGAGGTGTACGGGTCGATCGAGACCGGCTCATGGCCCGAGTCGCACCCGCTCGAGCCGAACTCGCCCTATGCGGCGAGCAAGGCATCCAGCGACCTGCTCGTTCGCGCCTGGCATCGCACGCACGGCCTCGACACCGTGATCACGCGGTGCTCGAACAACTACGGGCGGTACCAGTTTCCCGAGAAGGTCATTCCGCTCTTCGTCACGAACCTCATCGACGGCAAGCACGTTCCGCTCTACGGCGACGGGCTCAACGTGCGCGACTGGCTGCACGTCGACGACCACTGCCGGGGAATCGCGCTCGCACTGGCGGGCGGGCGCTCGGGCGAGGTGTACAACATCGGTGGCGGAACCGAGCTGAGCAACTACGAGCTCACCCACCTGCTGCTTGCGGCGACGGGCCGCGACGAGTCCTTCATCGACCGGGTGCAGGACCGCAAGGGGCACGACCGCCGCTACAGCGTCGACATCTCGAAGATCCGTGACGAGCTCGGCTATGAACCGGCTGTCGCCTTCGAGGAGGGGCTCGCCGACACCATCCAGTGGTACCGCGACCGTCGCGACTGGTGGGAGCCGCTCGCGGCGCAGGCGAGGCTCGGGTAAGCATCCTGCTACAGGGTGCGACGAGCTGCTACGCTTGTCGCATGTCCTTCGTGGCCGTGCGCGAACTGCGCAACAACACCGCCGCCGTCATCGAGCGCGCACGAAGCGGGGAGGACGTCACCATCACCGTCAACGGCGTGCCCGTCGCGAAGCTCGTGCCCGTGCCGCCCGAGAAGCGGGCATTCCTGACCACCGCCGACCTGCTCGCGCTGCGACCCGCCAAACCGATCACCGAACCCCACCCGCACGACGTCTGGGATGACACCACCGACGATCTCGGACCGATTCAATGACCAGGGCAATCAGGCCTCCCCACCCGCGCGGACTCCTCGACACCAGCGTGTTCGTAGCCATCGAGCAAGACCGCGAAGTCGACTACGGCGCTCTCCCCGTCGAACAGTACGTCAGCTCGATCTCACGTGGAGAACTCCTCGCGGGCGTGCTCTCGGCGCAATCAACCGAGGTGCGTGCGCAGCGCCTGTCGACCATCGAGTACCTGGCCAGCCTGTCGAACCTGAACGTCGACTACGGGGTCGCCGCCCGCTGGGCGAAGCTCCGCACCGCGGTCGCCAGCTTCGGACGCAAGGTCAACGTCAACGACCTCTGGATCGCCGCCGTCGCCCTTGAGCACAACCTACCCGTCGTGACTCGAGACGGAGACTTCGATGTCTTTGCCGAGTACGGCGGCCCGGAAGTTATCAGGGTCTGACATGCGCATCCTCCTCACCGGCGCGGGCGGCATGCTGGGTCGTGACCTGCAGAGCGTGCTCGCTACGAGCGATCACACCGTCACGGCCCTCGGCCGAACCGAACTCGACGTGACCGACCGTGACGCCGTGCTCGCCGCCGTCGAGGGCCACGACTGGATCGTCAACTGCGCGGCGTACACCGCCGTCGACGACGCCGAGACGGATGTCGAGACCGCCCACGCCGTCAACGCGAGTGCTGCGGGCTACCTCGCCGAAGCATCCGCGAGGCACGGAGCTCGTCTGGTGCAGATCTCCACCGACTACGTCTTCGACGGCACAGCACGACAGCCGTACTCCGAGAGCCACCCGGTCAGCCCCCTCTCGGTCTACGGCCGCACGAAGGCCGACGGCGAGCGTCTCGTGCTCGACGCCGCACCCGACGCGATCGTGCTGCGAACGGCGTGGCTCTACGGCGAGCACGGGCCCAACTTCGTGAGTGCGATCCTGCGTGCTGCCGCCAGTCGAGACATCGTGAGCGTGCTCACCGACCAGCGTGGACAGCCGACCTGGACCGGGGATCTCGCCGAGCGCATCCGTCTCGTCATCGACCGCGACCTCGCTGGTGGCATCTTCCATGCCACGAACGCCGGCGATGCGAGCCGATTCGAGTTCGCGCAGGAGATCTTCAGGCTCGCAGGGCTCGACCCCGAACGCATCGCGCCCGCCGATCCTGCGGATCACGTGCGGCCCGCTCCGCGACCCGACTACAGTGTTCTCGGCCACGAGGCCTGGGCGACCGCGGGTCTAGAGCCGATGCGGGGCTGGCGCGACGCCCTCGCCGCATCCGCAATATCAGGTTGGCTCACGAACTCCCCCTGATAGGGTCAGCGTGCAGTTCAGAGTAGGAGCAGCATGGTCACCTTACGCGTGGTCATCGACCAGATCGTGTCCCCCAATCCCGGCGGGATCGGTCGCTATGCCGAAGAACTCACCCGGCAGCTCATCGAACGCGCGCCGAAAGACACCGACGTCGCGGGCATCACGTCGCGCCTCAGCGACGACGAACGCGCGCGCGTGACGACCCTGCTGCCCGGCCTCACGTCGCTCCACGAGAGCAGGCTCGCGCGCCGCGAGCTGTCGCTCGCCTGGCAGGCCGGACTCGCTATGCCCGGCGGCGGAATGGTGCACGCCATGAGCCTGCTCGCCCCGCTCCGCAAGCACGATCGCGTCAACGCTCCGGGGCATCAGACCGTCGTCACGGTACACGACGCGACACCGTGGATACAGCCCGAAACTCTCAGCCCCCGGAACGTGCGCTGGTTCACGGCGATGGCGAAGCGGGCAGAGCGGTTCGCCGACGCCGTCGTCGTGCCGAGTCACACGGTCGCCGGTCAACTGGCCGAGCGATTCTCGTTCGGCGGTCGCATCCGCGTGATCGGCGGAGCGGTGAGCGCCAAGCTCACGCTGCCCGTCGACCCCGACGCTCGTGCCGCCAGGCTCGGTCTGCCCGAGCGCTACGTCTTCGCCGTGGGCACTCTCGACCCGCGAAAGGGCCTCGAAGCTCTCATCCGCTCGCTCGCGCATCCGGATGCCGCGGACCTGCCCCTCGTCATCTCCGGTCCCGACGGCTGGAACGACATCGACGTGAAGACCTTTGCCCGTGACGCGGGCGTCGCCGACGGTCGCGTCATCACTCTCGGCCACCTCGCCGATGCCGACCTCGCGGTCGCCTACTCACGCGCGAGCGTGTTCGTGTTCCCCAACCTCACCGCGGGCTTCGGCCTTCCCGTCATCGAAGCGTTCAGCCTCGGCACGCCCGTCGTGCACTCCGATGCGCCGGCCGCAGTCGAGGTCGCGGCGGGCGCGGGGCTCGCGGTCGAGCGCGACGATGCGGCGGGCTACCCCGAGCGACTCGCCCAGGCGATCAGCACCGTCGTGAACGATGGTGCCCTCGCCGAGCAGCTGAGGTTCTCGGGCCTCGATCGCGCCGGCGGCTTCAGCTGGGCCGACTCCGCCGACCGCATCTGGCAGCTCCACGCCGACCTCTAGTCCTGGTCGCCCGGCTCGGTGCTCGGCCTCGTGCGCGCGATAGCATCCGCGACGGCCGAGGCGATCTTGTCGAAGTCGGGGGTCTCCGAGTGGAACTCCGGCGGGATCAGCTCGAGCCGCTCGAGCGGCAGCTCGCGCGCGAGCACGGCGAGCTCCACGAACCGGCCGAGCATGACCGAAGGGATATCGGTGCTCACGACCTGCACGCCGGCATCCGCTACCGCCTGAAAACGGGTGAGCACATTCACGGCTGTGAACTGCCGCAGAATGGCCTCCTGCACGGCGCGCTGGCGCAGCATCCGCTCGAAGTCATTGCTCTCGAAGCGCGTGCGCGAGTACCAGAGCGCCAGCTCGCCGTCGAGGTGCTGCTCGCCCTGCTCGATGTAGCCGATCGGTGTCGTCGCGGTAACAGGACCGATCGGCGTGCGCTCGGGCACGTCGATCGTCACGCCGCCGAGCGCATCGACGAGCTGCGCGAAACCCTCCATGTCGATGAGAACGTAGAACTGGATCGGGATGCCGAGCACTCCTGACACCGCATCCCGCGTCGCCTCGATGCCCGGACTCGACCCGCTCGCCTCCGCGTCCGGGTAGAGCTCGGGATGCTCCTCGCCGTAGGTGTAGAGGTAGCTGATGAGGCAGTCGTGACCGCAGTCGTAGCCGGTCGGGAACTTCTCCCACAGTGGTGATCCCTCGGCGAAGCGAGCCTTCTCGAAGTTGCGCGGAACGCCGATGAGCACCACCGCGCCCGTCTCGGCGTCGACGCTCGCCACCGTGATCGAGTCGGGACGCAGCCCCATGCGGTCGGGCCCGGCATCGCCGCCGAGCAGCATGATCGTGTAGCGGCCGTCGACGGGCTCGACGTAGTCGGCATCGTCGAAGACCGACGTGATCGCCGAACGAGCGGAACCCGCCACGACAGCGCCATAGGTCGCGACACCGCCGGTCGCGACGAGGCCGACGATGGCAAGGCCCGCGATCGCCGCCCGGGCGCTCGGCCTCGTCGCCACGAGGCGCACGAGCCGCAGCGTGTCGAGCGTGAGCACCACCCAGAGCGCCGCGTACAGAGCGAACACGATCTGCGCGACAAGGAGCACCGCCGGAGTCGAGACCAGCGAATAGATCACGCTCGGCGCGACCAGCCACGTCACCGTCGTCGCGATGACGAGCAGCCACAGCGCGAAGGTCGAAAGAAGGCCAACCCGACCGAGCGCGTGGTTGCCCGCAAGAGTCTGGGTCGACCCCGGCAGCAGCAGGTTCAGCGCAATGAACCACCACCCGCGCCGCGTCATGACCTCCGGCGAGCGGACATCGGGCGAGCGGAGGTCCAGAGAACGCAGCGGAGTGGTGGACACGTGCGAGGCAGGTCAGTCGGTGGCGAGGTTCGCGCGCTTCGCCTCGACCTGGGCCTCGAGGTCCAGGGCGAAGTCCGCGAGCCTCGACGCGAGCGCGGCATCCGTCGCCCCGAGGATGCGCACGGCGAGCAGCCCCGCGTTGCGCGCCCCGCCGATCGAGACCGTGGCGACGGGAATCCCCGCGGGCATCTGCACGATCGAGAGAAGAGAGTCGAGCCCGTCGAGTTTCGCGAGCGGAACCGGCACGCCGATGACGGGCAGGGTGGTGACAGCCGCCAGCATGCCGGGCAGATGTGCGGCACCGCCCGCGCCAGCGATGATCACACGGATGCCGCGTCCCGCCGCCGCTTTGCCGAACTCGATCATGCGCTCCGGCGTGCGGTGCGCCGAGACGATGTCCGCCTCGAACGGCACGTCGAACTCGCGCAGCACGGTCGCCGCGGCCTCCATGACGCTCCAGTCGGAGTCGGAGCCCATGACGACGGAGACGAGCGGTTGCGGCATGTCTCGATGGTACCGTTCCGGCGGTCGAGTAGGCCGTAGGCCGTATCGAGACCCGCCCTTCAGATCTCGATACGCGGGCTAACGCCCGCTACCCTTCGAGAGCCTCAGGGCGACGCTCGATCAGCGAGATTCTGGCTGCGCCCGCTGCTCAACCGCCAAGAGCAACGCCGAGGGCTCAGCCGAAGAGCGCCGCCGCGGCGCGCGCCTCGAGCGCCGCGTCGTCGAGGTCGTCGCCCGTGACGGTCACGTGGCCGAGCTTGCGACCCGCGCGGGGCTCCTTGCCGTAGTTGTGCCCCTTCGCGAGCGGATGCTCGGCGAGCACGC
>JAHBSW010000015.1 GCA_019638935.1 Cryobacterium sp. | reverse complement strand
ACCTCTAGAGAGGCGACGAGTTCACGCATCCGGGGCACCGCGTCGCTCGGCACGAGGGCGAGGTGGCTGGTTCGCCCCTGACCGACGATCACGGGCAGCTCGAGGAGCGCGACGGCTCGTGCGATGCGTATTCCTTCGACCGAGCCGAAGGCGAGCAGGTGGAACCCGCTGGAGGGCAGGTGGGGTTCGATGAGCGCAGCGGCCTCGGCTGGGGTGTTCCCGTTGAGCAGGGCGAGCATGGCCCGCGCGCTGACCTCGGCTCGTCGGTCGGCGCTCCGCAGCACCCCGTCGACGGCGACCTCGAGCACCTTGATGAGGTGCACGAGCAGAAAGCTGTCGAGCTCTTCGCCCGGGTACTCGAGCAGCATGAGATCGGCCGGATAGCTGCCGCGCAGCGGGTAGCGTCTGCTGGTCGTTGCCGTTCCGCTTCTGCCCGTGGCGTCGGCGTGAAGCACGGGCAGCCCGGTCGGGCGGTCCTCGATGCGGATCCCCACCCCGAGCAGCGAGACGAGGTCGGCGATGAGTGTTGCGGGTTCGTGTCCGGCATCGGCGGCCACGTGGTACAGCTTGCTCAGCTTGAGCACCTGCAGGGTCTGGGAGGAGGTGTTGGCCGCCGCGACGTGGCGGGCGACGACGGCGTACGGTGTCTGCTCCCCGGCGAGCATGACGGGAAAGCCGAGCCTGTCCGCTTCGGCGAGCATCTCCGTGCTCAACGGGGGAGCGGTCTCGTGGTCGCCGATCATGAGACCCGCGAGCTGCGCGTCGTAGAGGCTCTTGAGGAACGAGACTTGACCGTCGGCATCCGTCGGCACGCACAGCCCCACGGTCATGAGCAGCTCGTGCGGGGCGAGCCAGCGGGCGGGGTTGGGCATCTCGCAGCTGTGCGCCCACAGCACTTCGCGGGTGCCTCCGCTCGCGCCGGCGAGGAACTCGACATCGAGGCTCGCCGTGGAGACGATGTCGTCGATCGTCAGTGCGGTTGCGGTGTCGGTCACGATCGCATGGTAGTACCAATACGGACTGCTTTTCCGCCTGCCAAACGATTCGGTGCGGTTGTCAGGCGGTGCGTGGGGTACGCATGCTGCACTTGTCACGGCGGTACAAGCCCGGTGCCCAGTTCGTACGAGAGCACTAGTGCCACCGTGGGGCGCGGGTCTTTACTCTCGACACAGCAACTACTTCGGCTCCCACACAGCGGTGAGGATGTGAATCGATGACGGGGATCACCCTCTCGACAGGTTTCAGCAACGGGCATGTCTCGTACTGGGTTGCGAGCGAGCCGACACCGCCGGAGCGCGCACCTCTTCCCGGGCCGATCGAGGTGGATGTTGCGATCATCGGCGCAGGCCTCACGGGGCTCTGGACCGCGTACTACCTCAAAGAGGCGAACCCCGACCTCGAGGTCGCCCTCATCGAGAGGGAGTTCGCAGGTTTCGGGGCGTCGGGTCGCAACGGCGGCTGGATGAGCGCGAAGCCCGCGGGCATGTTCCGCAGGTACGCGAAGGGTCACGGCGCGGATGCGGCCATCGCGCTGCAGAACGAGATGTTCGGCGCCGTCGACGAGTCGATTCGTGTTGCCCGGGCCGAAGGATTCGACGAGGACATCGCTCACGACGGGCTGCTTCACGTGGCGACCAACAGAGCGCAGCTCCACCGCATGCGCGGTTACCTCGCGGCACTGCGACAGCAGGGCTGGGGAGGCGACCATCTCGTCGAGTTGAGTCCTGCGGAGTTCGCCGAACGCATCCGCATCGACAACGCCCTGGGCGGGTACTGGACTCGCCACTGTGCCCGCGTGCACCCCGCCAAATATGTGTACGGCCTCGCCGCCGCGGTCGAGCGGCGCGGTGCCGTGATCTACGAGAGAACCACGGCCACCGCCGTCGGCCCGCACCTGGTGCGCACCGACCGCGGCGACGTGCGGGCGCGGCATGTGGTGCAGGCGCTCGAGGGGTACACGGTGAGCCTGAGCGGGCAGGCGAGACGGATGCTTCCCATGAACAGCAGCATGGTCGTCACCGAGCCGCTCACCGACGACCAGTTCGATTCGATCGGCTGGAAGGGCGGCGAACTGCTCGGCGATGTGGCGCACAGTTTCACCTACGCTCAGCGCACGGCGGATGGCCGGATCGCCCTCGGCGGCAGGGGGGTGCCCTACAACTTCCGCTCCAGCTTCGATCAGGATGGGCGCACCGCCGAGAAGGCGGTGGCGCAGCTTGGCGCGCGAGTTCTCGAGCTGTTTCCGGGACTCGCGGGTGCCCGGCTGCAGCACAGCTGGTCGGGGGTGCTGGGGGTGCCGCGGGACTGGTCGGCGGCCGTCAATCACGACCGCCAGAGTGGAGTGATCGTCGCCGGTGGCTACGTCGGTCATGGGCTCACCGGAACCAACCTGGCAGCCCGTACGGTGCGCGATCTCATCCTGGGCGAGACGACCGAGCTGACCCGGCTGCCGTGGGTGGACCACCACACCCGCAACTGGGAGCTCGAACCGCTCCGCTGGATCGGCGCGACAGCGCTGTACGCGGCGTACCGCTACGCCGACCGCCGCGAGTATGCGAGTGGTTCGCCTCGTACCCACCCCGCCGCGAGGTTCGCCGACTGGGTGAGTGGCAGGGCCGGATAGCGGCCAGAGTCAGGAAGTGAAGGAGTACCGAGCATGACTGACATCGTCGCGCTGAGAACCGCAGACATCGAGTGGCCCGAGCCGGCCGCGTTCGCGCCCGAGCGGGTGCTCTCCGGCAACCCGGTCACGAGCACGGTGGTGGTCGAGGATGCGTCCGGCCACCAGCTGGGCTTGTGGAGGGTGGAGCCGGGCGAGTTCACGACGGACCATGTGGGCTACATCGAGTACATCCACATCCTGTCGGGCACGGGTCGGCTAGTGGACGACGCGGGCACGGTCACCGAGCTCGGCCCGGAGGTGACCGTGCTCATGCCGAGCGGGTGGAAGGGCAGGTGGGTCGTCGACGACACGATCGTCAAGGTGTACACGATCATTCACCCCTGAGGCGGCGCTCCTTCCCTCCCAGCGGATAAGCGTGTATCGTTTGTCGATAGTCCTGCACCGATTATCGATAGGAATCTTATGCATCGGGCAACCATCGTCTGCCTCAAGGCCCTGCTCGTCGCGATGATCGCGCTCCTCCTGGTCTGCCAGCTGTTCGTGGTGCCCGGGGTGGCGCGGGAATTCGCGGACGCCTACCCCGACCTCGGGCACCTCGAAGGGCCGGGCATCGTCGTCGCAGTGCTCTTCCTCCTCTGCGTGCAGGTCGTGCTCGTGTGCGTCTGGCGACTGCTCTCCATGGTGCGCAAGTCCACCATCTTCAGTGAAAGCGCCTTCCTCTGGGTCGATGTCATCCTCGGGGCCATCGTGGTCGCGACCGTACTCATCGCGGTGTCCATGGTCACGCTGGCCGCGGCGAACGTCGCCTCGCCCTCGGTGATGCTGCTCTGCGCGCTCGGCGTCGTCGTCGGTGCGGGACTCGCGCTGCTGATCGTCGTTATCCGCGGGCTTCTGCGCAACGCCCGGCAGCTGCAGCAGGACATGTCCGAGGTCGTCTGATGCCCATCATCATCAACCTCGACGTCGAACTCGCCAAGAAGAAGATGTCGGTCAACGACTTCGCCGCGGCGATCGACATCACGCCCGTGAACGTGTCGGTGCTCAAGAACGGCCGTGCCAAGGCGGTGCGCTTCTCCACCCTCGACGCGATCTGCCGAGTGCTCGAGTGCCAGCCCGGAGACATCCTCGCCTGGGTTCCGGATGCCACGGGCTCAGACGATGCGGACGACGCAGACGCCGAGGCGGACACACCGTGAGCGCCCCCACCGGGGCCGCAACGCGGGGGAGCGCACAGCAGTGGAGCGACAGTGCGATCGCCCACCTCCTCGACAACGCGACCTGCCCCGTCTGCGGAATCGGCTCACTGCAGAAAGCGCACTGCCCCCACTGCGGGGCAGACCTGAGCGGCAGCATCGGTCTCGAACTCTGGAACGTCTCCACCGAAGCCGCCACCGCCCTGAAGAAGCGAGAGACCGTACTCGCGCGCGTGCCACGCACAGTCAGCCAGCAGGCGGCCCCTCTCGCAAGCGAACCATCCCCTGCGACAGGCCCATCAGCATCCGCCGCCGCGCCTCTCGCCAACCCGCGCTCGAGCGCGACCGTGCAATCAGTGCTCGCCACGGCCGGTGCGGGGCTCTTCGCCATCTCCGCCATCGTCTTCACCTTCTTCAACCCCGAACTCAGCGACCGGGTGCTCCGCAGCGTCATCATCGGGCTCGTCACACTCGTGTTCCTCGGTGGCGCGTGGTGGCTCGCCCGGCGGCGACTGCAGTTCTCCGCCGAAGCCGTCGGCGCGCTCGGCATGGTGTTCGTCGCACTCGACGTGTATGCGATCGCCGAAACGACACCGGCAAGCCTCAGTCCGTGGCTGTACGCCGCGGTCGGCACGCTGGTCAGTGCGGCGGTGATGGCCACGCTGTCGGTTCTCGTGCGCATCCGCACCTGGCTCTGGACTTCCCTGCTCGGTCTCGCCGCGGTGCCCGCCATGCTCGGCTACGCGGGTGGCACCGTGCTGGCGGCGACCTACGGCCACCTCGGCACGGCATTCGCCGGGCTCGCGCTCATCGAGCTCACGCGCGCGGTCGCGCAGAGATTCGACGGTCGTCTCCGCGTCGACACCGTCACGATCACGGTCGTGCAGATCGTCGCGGTCGTGACAGCGCTCACCCAACTGCCCGGGGTGGCCTTCGGCACCGCCACGGAAAGCTGGCTCGGCATCTGCACCATCCTCGCCGCCACGTCGGTGCTCGGCGTATTCGCGGCACGAAACCCCGCCCGAGGGCTCTGGAGCTTCCTCGCTGGTGCGGCCGGTGTTGCCGCCGTCGCCGGGCTTCCCTTCGCGCTCGATCTGAGCGCGCAGGGTTGGTGGGAGTGGTACTTTCCGCTGAGCGCGGCCGCGGGCGCGGCAGCGCTCCTCGTTCTCGGCTCTCTCATACCGACGCCGGCGAGCATCGACCGTCTGTGGTTCAGCGCCGGCACCATTGGGCTGGCCGTGATCAGCGTCGTGGCCACCGCTGTCGGAGCGTTGCAGATCGGTGCCGCGCAGGTGCTCGGCTCACTCAGCGGGTTCGATCTGGTCGGCAGAGCACTGGGAACCGACCACGTGGTTGCCGTGGGTGTCGGCCTTGCGGCCGCAGCCACCGGGTTCGGGGCATTCGCCGTGACTGCGCTGCGTCGCAGCGCCCCCCGCACCCCTGGCGCGGCGGGTTCGGGTGCGTTCGCCCTGTGGCTCGCGGCGACCGCCGGCCTCGTCTTCGCCTGCGTGCCCACCCTTCCCCGATGGGGTCAGATCGCCATCCCCCTCGCCCTCGCGTTCGTGATGAGTGCCGCGCTGGCGCGTGCGCCCCGGATGCGCGCCGCCCGGTTCAGACTGCGGCTGCCGCTGCTCATGGGTGCGCACGTCGCCGTGCTGCTCGCCGTGATCGTCTCGTGGAGCGACCCCCAGCTCACCGTATGGGCGGGAACAGCGATCGTCGTCGCACTCATCGGGATCGCCTGGCCACTTCCTGCGAGGTCACGCTTCCTGCACGTCGGTGCCGCCTACGCCTACGCTCTCATCGTCGTGGCGACGGCGCTCGGACAGCTCGGCGTCGGGCCGATCGCACTCCTGTGCTTGACGACGTCGTTCGGGCTGATCGGCGCGCTCGTCGCAACCGTCACGACGCGACTGAGATCCGCCGACTGGCACGCGATCTTGGCGGTGACATCCGTGCCCTTCGTGATCGGCGTGGTGAAGGTGGTCTTCGAGCGCAGCGGCTGGACGGCGCTGTCGACCGGTATCATGTTCCTGCTCGCGCTGACCCTGCTCGTCTCGCGCCGCCAAGGACTCGGCATCGTGCTGCGCGCGATCGCCGCAGGCCTGCTCGTGCCGTCGCTCGCCGTCGTCATCGTGTGCCTCGGCGCCGAGGTGCTCGCGATGAGCGCCTCGCCCGTGACGCTGCCGATCATCGCCGCGATAGTCGCTCTCACGCTGCCCAGCACGGGGGCGATCCGCTCCGCACTGGAGCGCCGGGGCATCGGTGAGCGGCATGTCGCGGTCGCGCGCGTCTCCCTCGAAGCCTCGGCGCTGCTCACGGGTGCCATAGCCGTTGCGCTCGCGCTCGTGAGGGTTGCCGCCGGACTTCCGACGACGGCGCTGGTGCTCGTCATCCTCGCTCTCGGCGCGGCAGCGGCGTCGCTCTGGGCGCGACGCCGCTACGGGTGGTGGCTGGCGGCAGCCTGCCTCACGGGTGCGCTGTGGTGCGTCTGGGCGCTCGCCGGAATCGGTGCGGTCGAGCCCTACCTGCTTCCGCCGGCCATCGCCGCCGCGGTGGTCGGCTTCATCCTCACCCTGCGCGGCACGCAGGGCGTCCCGCTCTACGCGAGCGGTCTGGTGCTGGCGATCGTGCCGCTCCTGGTCGTGCTCGCCGTGTCGGGGAGCGAGGGGGCGGCGACTCCGTGGCGCGGCTACGGACTCATCGCCGCATCGTGGGCGCTTCTGGGACTCGGGGGACTGCTCGGACGCTCCTCCGCGACCCCCCTGGCCGAGCGGTTCAGGATGCTTCGCACGTCGACCCTGCAGGTCGCGATCGTCGCCGGTGCCGCGGGTGCGATCCAGGGCGTTCGCCTCGGCATCGGCGCCGACACCATCGTCGTCGGAGACGTTCCGCTGGTCGTGCTGTGTCTCGGGATCGGTCTGGCCGGCGCCCTGCCTGCGGCCGTTGCCGCCAGGCTGCTCAGCCACGACGTCACGGAGTCGGCGGCGGGCCACGGTGGATCCGGCCTGGCGAGTCGCTGGCTCTACGCCCCCACGGCCCTCTACGTCGGGGTCGCGACGTGGCCGGCCATCGAACGCGACTGGCTCACGGTCTGGGTCATGTGGGCGCTCATGCTCGCCTACCTGGTCGCGGTGGTGCTCGTCGCGCTGCGGCTGCGACGAGGGCGTGCGAGCCTGCCGCCGGTCTGGTTCCTCTTCGCGCTCGCCTTCGCCACCGCGATCGTCGCCTGGAGTCCCCGCGACCTCAGGGTCGAGGTGTTCTCGATGCCGCTCGGCCTGTTCCTGCTGCTCGCGGGGGTAGTCGCCCTGCGCGGTGCGCGAGCCGGCACGAGGGACGACGAGCCCGGTGCCCCGCCCGCATCTATCGACAGCTGGCCCGCCCGCTGGCGGGGCTCCTGGCCGCTGCTCGCTCCCGGCCTCGGCGTGATGCTCCTCGCCTCCATCGTCGCGACCTTCACCGACCCGCAGACCTGGCGCGCCATCCTCGTCATCGTGATCGCCCTCGTCGCCATTCTCGCGGGGGCGAGCCTGAAGCTCGCCGCGCCCTTCCTCATGGGCGTCGTCGTGCTGCCCGTCGAGAACTTCTTCGTCTTCGTCGTGCAGATCGGCCGTGGCATCGAGTCGATGCCTTGGTGGATCACCCTCGCCGTCGTCGGAGCGGTGCTGCTCATCATCGCCGTCACCTACGAGCGTCGAGCGGGGGAGGAGAGCAGCATCGCCGCGCGGCTGCGCGACCTGGCGTGACCCTCGCCGACGGGCCGAGCTCCGGGTGCCAGGGCGAACCTAGACTGGCTTCATGCGCATCCACATCGCGACCGACCATGCGGGCCTCGATTTCAGCCGCCAGCTGCACGCCCATCTGACGGATGCCGGCCACGAGGTCATCGACCACGGACCGGCCGAGTACGACGCCCTCGACGACTATCCGGCGTTCTGCATCAATGCAGCGAAGGCGGTCGTCGCCGATCAGGACGCCGGCGTCGAGGCCCTCGGTGTCGTCTTCGGCGGCAGCGGGAACGGCGAGCAGATCGCCGCGAACAAGGTTTCCGGCGTTCGTGCCGCCCTCGTCTGGAGCCGCGCGACCGCCGAGCTCGCCCGCGAGCACAACAACGCCAACGTCATCGCCATCGGTGCTCGTCAGCACACCGTCGACGAGGCGATCGAGTTCATCGACCTCTTCATCGCGACAGATTTTCCGGGCGACGAGCGTCACGTGCGCCGGATCGAGCAGATCGCCGAGTTCGAGCGCACGGGCGCGATAGCGGGCAAGCAGGTCGACTGACGTGCCCGAGGGTCACTCCGTTCACCGCATCGCCCGGCAGTTCGAGGCGCATTTCGTCGGCCACCGCGTCACCGCGTCGTCGCCCCAGGGCCGTTTCGCCGCGGGTGCCGCCGAACTCGACGGGCTCACGGTGACGGATGCTCAGGCGGTCGGCAAGCAGCTCTTCCTCGAGTTCGCTGCCGACGAGTCGGCGCCGCGAAAGTGGCTGCGCGTGCACCTCGGCATCTACGGGGCGTGGGACTTCGCTGGCGACGTGAGCATGGATGCTTCCGCCGCCGCGGCTCGTGGCCGCATCGGGCAGACCGGGATGAAGGGCGTCGACGCGGCAACGCAGGGTGCGGGCACGCGCGGTGAGAACGAGGACTCCCTCGCCTCCATAGGCGCACCCCGCCGCACCCGATTGCGCATGGCTGAGACCGAGAAAGAGACCGACCTCACCGAGTTCCCGCCACCGCCCGTCGGACAGGTGCGGGTTCGGCTGCTGACCGACACCGCCGTCGCCGACCTGCGTGGTCCGACCGCGTGCGAGGTGCTGCTGCCCGAGGAGGTCGCCTTCGCGATCGCGAAGCTCGGACCGGACCCCCTCGTCGACGGGGGCCAAGCATCCGAGGACCGGTTCACCGAGACGGTGCGCGCGAAGCGCACGCCCATCGGCCTGCTGCTCATGGACCAGTCGGTCGTCGCCGGCATCGGCAACGTCTACCGAGCCGAGCTGCTGTTCCGGGCTCGCCTCAACCCGCATACGCCCGGCAACACCCTGCCCGATGACGTGGCGCGCGCCCTCTGGCGCGACTGGACTCACCTGCTGAACATCGGCGTGCAGACCGGCCAGATGCTCACGATGGACGATCTCGACCCCGAGGCGTACGCGCGAGCACTCGCGCACCGCGACGACCGCCACTGGGTCTACCACCGCGCGGGTCTGCCCTGTCGCGTCTGCGGAACCCACATTGCGCTCGAGATCGCGGCGGCGCGCAAGCTCTACTGGTGCCCCAGTTGCCAGGCGTGATGCACCAGTAAAGGGCGCGCTCGCTCAGCGCCTAGTCGAGGCCGTTGGCGCGCCGCATCCACTCGCCGAGCACCCTCCGAGCGGAGTCGTCGCTGCGGAGTGCGTCGGCTACGGCGTCCTGGCGCCGCTGCGGGGGCTGATCCTGGCTGAGCTTGTGGCTGCTGATGGCGTGCGTCACCTCGACCTCGAAGGCGACGACGCCGCCGACGATGCGCTCGTGGTAGCCGCGCGACGGCGCCGCATTCCAGTGGGGCACGTGGTAGCGCTCGGTGGCGTCGATGGTGTGGTCGATGACGTCGAGCATCCGTGGGTGCTCGTGGATGAGGCGAATGGGGCCGGTGAGGTGAACCGCGACATAGTTCCAGGTCGGGGCCGCCGGCTCGTCGGCGTACACGGTCGGCGAGACGTACCCCTGTGGGCCCTGGAAGATGAGCAGAACCTGATCGCCGTCGGCGACCGACTCCCACTGGCTGTTCTCCCGCGCCAGGTGCCCGAGGATGCGTATTCCCGTGAGCCCGCTCGTGGCGCGCTCACGATCCTCGGGGTGAACGAGCATGGGCGCGTGGGTGGCCACGGGGGCGGCATGGTCGCGGGTTACGAATAGCCCGAACGGGTATTCGTCGATCACCTGAAAGTCGTGCAGGGGGCTTGGTGAGGCGAAGTGACGCGGGGTCCACATCGGTGCTCCGTTCGATGATTCAGCCCTTGGCGGGCGACGGACGTGTGCCGAGGTACGCCTCGACCACCGCGGGGTCGTTGCGCACATCGGAGGGGATGCCTTCGGCAATCGTCTTGCCGTTGAACAGCACCTGGAGGCGATCGCAGAGTGAGGTGATGAGCCGCATGTCGTGGTCGATGATGAGCACACCGCAGTCGAGCTCTCGATCTTCGGCGATCGAGCGGATGACGCGCTCGAGGTCGGCGGACTCGGTGTCGTTGAGCCCCGCCGCCGGCTCGTCGAGCAGCAGGTACCCGGGACCTGTCGCGAGCGCGCGCGCGATCTCCACCCGTCGCTGGAGCCCGTAGGCGAGGTCGCCGGCGAGGCGATCGGCGAGGTGGAGTATGCCCAGTCGCTCAAGCCACTCGTCGACGATCTGATCGACGGGGCGCTTGGCCTTCCGCACGACTCCGGCGACGTTGTCGCGCACGCTCAGCCGACGGAACAGCCGAACGGTCTGAAAGCTGCGAGCGACGCCGTGGCGCGAAATGATCGGCGGCGCGACGGCTGTGACATCGTGACCGTCGATGACGACCGTTCCGGATGTCGGAGCGAGAACCCCGCTGATCACGTTCACCAGGGTGCTCTTGCCCGAGCCGTTCGGTCCGATCACTCCGAGCACTTCGCCGCGTTTCAGCGACAGCGACACGTCGTCGAGCGCGACGAGTCCGGCGAACCGCATCGTCACGCCGCTGACGGCGAGTTGGCGCTCGGGCGTGCTCATCTGCGTCTCCTCGGGATCGAGAGTTCTCGGTTGCCGAACAGTCCGGCTGGGCGCCAGATGAGCAGCAGCAGGAGGGCCAGGGCGACGACCAGTTGGATGAGCCCTGGCAACTCGGGGACCTGAATCGGCCCGATCGCGAAGCCGCGCTCGAGGCCTCGCAGGGACTCGTTGATGACGCTCACGATCGCGGTTCCCGCGATGGCCCCGGTGACGGATCCGGTTCCACCGATGATGAGCATCGCCAGCAGCGAGAACGTCTGTGCGAAGAAGAACTGCTCGGGGCCGAAGGCGAGGCTGTTGAGCGCCCATACCGCTGACCCGATGGCCATGAGCACGGCGGAGACCATCCAGCCGGTGAACCGGGTCGCCGCGACGCGGATGCCCAGTGCGGCCGCGGCGATGGGGTCCTCGCGAACGACCTGCAGCCGCAGGCCCGCGGGGGATGCGGCGTAGAGCAGGGCAGCGCCGGTGATGGCGACGGCGGTCGCGAAGACTGTCCAGGTGGTCACGAGGTCGGGCACGCTCACGAGACCGCGTGTGCCGCGAGTGACGTCGTCCCACAGGTTCACCACGGTGTGGGTCATGACGAGCAGTGCGAGCGTGGCCATCGGAATCACCGACTGGTGCATGCGCGAGATCGGCACGCCGGTGAAGGCGGCGAAGATCGCCACACCGATCACCGCGATGAGTATCGCGAGCGGAAGACTCGCTTCAAGGCTGATCACCCAGTCGGGCAGGTTGGGAAGGAACTGCTCCTTCTTCTCGGGCGACATCGCGGCCAGCCCGGCGATGTACGCGCCGACCGCGAAGAATGCGACGTGCCCGAAGGAGAGCAGGCCGGAGTTGCCCACGTAACTCTGAATGGCGACCACGAGGCTCGCGAGAATCATGAACTCGGTCGCCATCCGGGACTGCCCGCGGTCGAGCACGAACTCGGCGAGCAGGGTGACGACGAGAAAGACGGTGGCGAGCATCGCCCAGGTGATGAAGGCGTTGCGCAGACGGCGACGAGAGAACGTGTTCATGCGACTCGCTCCTGTGCGAGCTTGGAGAAGCCCTGGGGTCGGAAGTACAGGATGACCACGACCGCGACGAGTGTCAGTGCTGCGGTGAACGGCACCACTGCCGTCGGGAGAAGCACCTGCAGGGCGACTTCGATGAAGGCGAGGGCGAATCCGCCGATGACCGCACCGCGCAGGTTGCCGAGGCCGCCCAGCACGATCGCGATGAAGGACTGCAGCAGCGGTGTGAAGCCCATGGCGGGGGAGACGCTGCCGGTTCGTGCGATCCACAGCACCCCGGCGATTCCCGCAAGGATGCCGGAGAGCACGAATGCGAGAAGGATGAGTCGCCCAGCGGGCGCCCCCATGAGTCTCGTCACCGTGAAGTCCTCGGCGGCGGCACGAATGGCGAGACCGGGGGTGGAGTAGTGCAGCGCCCAGGTGAGCGCGACCATTGCGACCACGGCGATGGCGATGGTGATGAGAGCGAGTATCGGAAGTCGGAATGATCCGAGCTGGATGACACCATCGACCCAGCTGGGAACGGGGATGCCCCTGGGTCGCGGTGAGATGACGTTGCTAATGAGCGCCTTAATGATGATCGAAACGGCGAACGAGGCGAAGATGACGGCGTTTGCGGGGGCACCCCGCAGCGGCCTGAACGCGACGAGTTGAATGAGGAGTGACGTGGCGATCGCCGCGATGACTCCGAAGATGGCGGCGTACCAGAAGTCCATGCCGCCGCTCACGAGGAAGAACATGCAGTACCCGGCGATGGTGATGATCTCGCCGTAGGCGAAGTTCAGCAGGCCGAGCACGCTGTAGACCACGGCGAGGCCCAGTGCCAGCAGGGCGTAGATCGAGCCGAGGCTCAGCGCATTGATGAGCTGCTGAACGAGTAGTTCGACGGTCATGCGTTGTCACCACCGAGGTAGTTTGCTTCAAGGTCGAGTTCGGCGATCTGCTCACTCGTCCCCTCGGCCGTGAAACGGCCGTTGCTGAGCACATACGCACGATCGGCGATCTCGAGAGCGTCGACGACGCTCTGCTCGACGAGCACGATCGTCAGGCCGGTTTCGTCACGCAGCGTGGCGATGAGCTCGAAGACCTTGTCGACGATGACCGGCGCGAGACCCAGCGACGGTTCATCGAGCAGCAGCAGGCTCGGGTTGCTCAGCAGCGCGCGGCAGATCGCGAGCTGCTGCTGCTCGCCGCCGGAGAGAGTGCCGGCGGCCTGGTTGCGACGATCGGCGAGCACCGGAAAGAGCTCGAAGTAGCGATCCATCTGCTCCAGAGCTACGGCGCGGTCGCGCCGGGAGTAGGCGCCCATTCGCAGATTCTCCATCACCGAGAGCTTGCTGAAGATTCGCCGGCCCTCGGGAACAAGGGTCATTCCCCGGCGAACGATCTGTTCGGGGCTGTTGCCGTTGACGTCGTGGCCATCGAAGGCTACGGCGCCTGCCGTGGGGCGAATCATTCCGACAAGGGCCTGCAGCAGCGTCGATTTCCCTGCACCGTTGGCGCCGAGGATGGCGACGATTTCACCCCGCCCGACGTGCAGGGAGAGTTCGTGGAGAACCGTGATCGGTCCGTATCCCGCGACCAGTCCCCGCACGTCGAGCAAAGTGTCCATCGTTGGATCAGTCTCCCGGAACCGCGGGGACGTGCTTCGGCGAGAGCGAGTCGAGGTACACGATCTCACCATTCTCGATCTTGACCAGCGTGATCTCCTTGTTGGCTCGCCGCGTGGTGGGGTCCATGGTGAGTGACCCCGTGACGCCCGTGAACTGGGCGTCGGCGAGACCGCGGATGATTGCCTCGGCGCTTGCCTCGCCCTGGGCCTCGATGATCTGTGCGATGAGGTAGATCTCGTCGTAGCCGAGTCCGGCGACCATCGACTCCGGAGCAGAGCCGTGGAAGGCGGTGTAGTCGTCGATGAACTTGGCGATGCGGGCATCGCCGTCGTTGGGCCACGCGTGGAAGGTCGCGATGAGCCCTTCTGCGGCGTCTCCGGCGTCGAGCACGGATGCATCGACAGCACCGTCAGCGCCGACGACCTGCGTCGTGACCCCCTGGGCGCGCAGCTGGCGCAGGAACACCTGGGTGTCCGACACGAAGATCGGGGTGAAGATGAAGTCGGGCTGCTCGGGCAGGTTCGCGATCTCGGTCGCCTGCACGTTGTAGTCGCCCGCACCGATGCGGAACTCGGTCTCGCCGACGATGGTTCCGCCGCCCTGCGTGAACGTGTCCGTGAAGTAGTTCGGAACGCCGTCGGTGTAGGGGTCGTCGCTGGAGCGCATGACGAATGCGGTCGTCCAGCCCTGCTCGAGTGCGTACTCGGCGGCGACCGCGGCCTGAACGTTGTCGGACATGATCACGTGGTGCGCGCATTCACCGATCTGGCCAACGAGATCGGGCGAGGTTCCGTCGCCGGTGGAGATCGGAACGCCGGCCTCGCAGGAGAGGGTGGCTTGAGCGGCCCATGGTGAACCGGTCGTGCCGATGAGGTAGACGGCCCCGGCGTCGAGGAGCTCCTCTGTGGCACGGAGGGTCTCGGCTTGATCGTCACGACCGTCGATGGCGCGGTATTCGAGCGGGCGGCCGAGCACGCCGCCGGCCTTGTTGATCTCGTCGATGGCGAGCTCGGCTCCGGCTCGCATGGGGCTGTCGTAGAACGAGTAGTCACCGGAGAAGTCGGCGGCGTGTCCGATGATGATCGGATCGCCCTCGCCCTCTCCTGCGGGCGTGCTGCTGCACGCGGTCACGACGAGGGCGAGCGAAGCAAGCCCTGCCGCGACGGCTACGGAACGTGTCTTTCTCATGGCACTTCTCCTTTGAATGCGACGCTGATTTCCACACGGGAGGCTTTGATCTGTGCGGTTCACGCAAGATTATGTTCATTACATATTCCATGTCAATCCCACTAGGTATATTGTTTGTTACATGTTGACTGTGGCCGAGAAAGTTCGCGGAGCGATGTCCGACCTGCACCGGGCGGAACGCGCCGTCGCGCGGATACTGCTTGCCGACTACCCCGTCGCCGGACTTCAGACCGTCGCCAAGCTCGCCGCACAGGCGGGTGTCAGCGGCCCGACAGTGCTCAGGCTGACCGAGCGACTCGGCTTCGGTTCCTACTCCGCGTTCCAGCAATCGCTGCGTGACGAGCTCCAGCAGCGCATGCAATCTCCGCTGGACCAGTACGACCTCGTCACCACGAGTGATGACGCCCTGGGGCGAGCGGAGCGCACCTTTGCCCAGGTCATCTCGCGCACCTTCGCGCTGCTCGATCCGAAGGAGTTCGAGCAGGCCGTCGACCTTCTCGTGTCGCCCCGACGTCGAATCTTCGCAACGGGTGGGCGCTTCACCTCACTCATCGCTCGAAGCCTCACCCTGCACCTCGAGATCCTGCGACCGGGAGTGCAGTTCCTCGGTGTCGAAGACCGAACCTCGATGCTCACCGACTTCACCAGCCGGGACGTTCTCTTCGTCGCAGACCTCCGGCGATACCAAGCGAGCACCATCACCTTCGGCACCGAAGCCGCTCGTCGTGGCGTGCACCTCATCCTGCTCACCGACCGCTGGCTGAGCCCGCTCGCATCCGAAGCAGAGGTCGTGCTGCAGGTGGCCCTCGATGCGCCGAGCCCCTTCGACTCGCTCGTGGGCGCATCCGCCGCGGTCGAAGCACTCCTTGGCGGAGTCGTGGATAAGCTCGGCGACGCGCCCAAGCAGCGCATGAAGGACTACGACACGGCGTGGCGTGCTCGCGACTTTCCCGAACCGGGGAGAGCCGGCGAACAGGAAGAAGACGGAGACGAACAGAAGTGAGCTCATCGATAACGCGAGACCTTGGCCTCGTCGACCACCACTGCCATGGCCTCGTCGATCGGGAGCTGTCGCTCGCCGAGTTCTCGCTGCTCGGAAGCGAATCGGAGTGGCCCGCACCCCCGGGTCTCGCCGCCCTCGACTCGCCCTTCGGTCTCGCCCTGCGTCGCCTGTGCAGCCCGATCCTCGACCTCGAGGTCAACACCGACATCGCGAGCTACCTCGCGCGCCGCAGCGAACTCGGCCCGCGCGAGGTGCACCGACGGATGCTTGCGGCGAGCGGCATCGACCGCTTCCTCATCGAGACCGGGTTTCCGACCGCGGCGATCGCATCACCCGCGGAGATGGCCGAACTGAGCGGCAAAGCCGCCGACACTGTGATCCGCCTTGAGGCGATCGCCGAGACCGTGGCACGCAGCTCGAGCGCACAGTCCTTCGTCGACGATGTCGAAGCCGAGATCCGACGCCAGTACGCCACCGCGGTGGGGGTGAAGACCATCGCCGCCTACCGGTTCGGGCTCGACATCGCGCCCGAGCGTCCCGCGCGCACGGACGTGACCGCCGCCGTCGACTCGTGGCTCACCGGCGCTGCCGCCAGTGGCAGCTACCGGCTCACCGACCCCGTCATCATCAGCTACCTGGTGTGGATCGCCGTCGACCTCAAAACGGTCATCCAGATGCACGTCGGTTTCGGCGATGCCGACGTTCAACTCGACCGGGCCGATCCCTCCCACCTCACACCGTTCCTTCGCGCCACACGAGAAAGCGGTGCACGCATCGCGCTGCTGCACTGCTACCCCTTCGTGCGTGAGGCCGCGGTGCTCGCTCACCTCTTTCCGCACGTGTGGTTCGATGTCAGCTGCCTCTCGCACTACGCCGGACCGAGCGCTCCGACGCTCATTCGTCAGGCCATGGAGGTCGGGCCGTTCGGAAAGGTGCTCTTCGCATCCGATGCGTACGGGCTCGCGGAGCACTACCTCGTGAGCTCCACGGTCTGGCGTCACGGCCTCGGCAGACTGCTCGACGAATGGGTCGCCGATGACTGGGTCACAACGGCGGATGCGGAACGATTCGCGCACATGATCGCGAGCGACAACGCTCGCGCACTCTACGGACTGGGGGACTAGCGGATGTCGATGACGACACGCGACACGACGGGGCACACCGGCGGGAGCTCGACCTGGGCAGGAAGGGAACGGTTCCTCGCTGAGGCCGACCGACTGCTCGAACTCGAGCTTGCCGACGCCGCCGAGCTGCGTCACCGGATTCATGCCGATCCCCGCGTAAGCGGAAACGAGCGCGACACCACGACGCTGGTCGAGCAGGCTCTCGGGGTCACGGGCGAGTGGATCGATCAGGGCCTCGTAGCGCGCATCGGCGCGGCCGAAGGCCCAGCAATCGCGATCCGTGCAGAGCTCGACGCGCTCCCCATCGCCGAAGAGAGCGACGTGCCCTGGTCCTCGACGGGAGACGTCGCCCATCTCTGCGGGCATGACGTGCACCTCGCCGCCCTCGTTGCCGCTACTCGCACGATCGTCAAGCTCGGTGCGCCGGTTCCGCTGCTCGCAGTGCTTCAACCGCGTGAGGAGACCTTGCCGTGCGGTGCCGCGGACTTCATCGTCTCGGACACGCTCCTGCGTCACGACATCCGTGCCTTCTTCGGGGTGCACCTGCAGCCTCAGCTGCCCGATGGAACGTTCTCCGCCGTTGCGGGCCCGGTGAACGCGGCGGCTGACGAACTCGACATCGTGATCACGGGCCGCGCCGCGCACGGAGCCTACCCGCAGCTCTCGCGTGACCCCATCGTCGCCGCTGCCGCCCTCGTCGGCGCGCTTCAGCACCTCGTCTCGCGGAGGTCCGACCCGATGAGTCCGGCAGTGCTCACGATCGGCAGCATCCACGGCGGGTCATCGCACAACGCCATCCCCGGCGAGGTGCGACTCATGGGAACCCTGCGCACGTTCGACGAGCAGTTCAGAACGACGCTCCACGAGCTCGTCAGGGCCACCGCGCAGGGAATCGCCACGGCTCATGGCTGCACCGCCGAGGTCACCCTCGAGCTGGGAGAGCCGGTGATGGAGAATGACGCCGTGCTGGCGGCATCCGTCACCCAGGCCCTCGAGTCGAGCGGCTTCACGGAGGGCAGAGCGCTGCGCTCCTGTGGCGCCGACGACTTCTCCTACTACGGCACGGTGTTCCCCGCGCTCATGATCTTCGCCGGAACGGGGCTCGCCGATGGCACGTCACCGGGCCTCCATCACCCCAGCTTCGTACCGTCCGACGAGGCCATCGAGAGCGTCGCTCGCATCATGCTGGCCTCCTACGCCACCGCGGCCGAGAGTCTGCTCGCCGCCGAGAACACCGGGAGCACACAGTGACCACACTGACGGATGCCGAAATTTCCGCGGACCTCGCCGAGCGCGGCATCCGCAACCTGCTCTTCACCATGGTCGACCAGGCCGGCATTCAGCGGATCAAGCTCCTTCCCGCCGCGCGTGTGCCGAGCGCTGTCAACCGCGGGGCCGGATTCTCGCTGACCTCGGCGCTGCTGCTGTGCTCCGATGACGCCATCGCCGACCTCGAGGAGTTCCCGCAGGCGCAGGGTGACGTGCGCCTGTTCGCCGACTACGACGCCATGCGCGTGATCGACGCAAAGACCGGGCTGGCGTGGGCGCCCGCCGACCAGTTCACGCCCGCCGGGGAGCCATTCGCCGTCTGCCAACGACACGCACTGCGCAAGCAGGTTCGTCGCGCCGAGGCGCTCGGGCTCGAGCTGCGCGTCGCGTTCGAGCTCGAGTTCACGCTGTTCCGGGGTGACGCGGATTCGCCCGTGTTCGCGGTCAACGGACCGGGTTACGGGCTCACACCCATCCTCGAGGTCGAGGAGTGGGCGACCGACCTGCTCGACGCCTGCCAGACCGCCGGAATCGAGGTGGAGCAGATTCACCCGGAGTACGGTCTGGGGCAGCTGGAGATGTCCATGCGCCCGAAGGACCCCGTCAGCGCGGTCGACGAGTACATCGCCACCCGCATCCTGGTGGCCCGCACCGCCCTCGCCCACGGAATGCGCGTCTCGTTCGCCCCGGTTTCGGCGATCGATACCGCGGGCAACGGATGCCACATCCACTTCTCGGCGATCACCAGCGACGGGTCGAACGTCTTTGCCGAGGGCAATGACGGAACCGGTTTCTCCACGACAGCGGGTGAGCTGCTCGCGGGGCTCGTCGAGCACCTGCGCGCGAGCGTCGCGATGCTCGCCCCGAGCATCAACAGCTATGCGCGGCTTCAGCCGGGACACTTCTCCGGCGCCTATGTCTGCTGGGGCGTCGAGAATCGCGAAGCCGCACTGCGCTACATTCCGGGGGTTTCGGGACGACGTGGGGAGGGCGCCAACGTCGAAGTCAAGACAGCGGACGGAAGCGCGAACCCCTACCTCGCAGTCGCGACGATTCTCGCGTGCGCACTGCAGGGGGTCGAAGATCACCTCGACGCTCCGCACGCGGTCGTGGGCTCCCCTGACGCACTCGCCAGCAGCAGCGACACCGAGTCGATCGCCGCGTCACGAGTGCAGCGTATGCCCGCCGACCTCCGCGAGTCTCTCGACCTGCTCGCGGGCAACTCGATGCTGCGAGCTCAGCTCGGCGACTCGCTCGTCGACAGCTACATCGGCATCCGTCAGCGCGAGTGGGATGCCTACCGCGATACCCCTCACGAGGAGCGTGTGGCGCTGTTGCGCTGGAAGTACTGAGACGCGCTCGGGGTGGTGCCAAGATGGAACCATGATGGACACCGGCCGCTACGCGAGCCTTGATGAGCACGAGGTCAGGCGCCTCATCCGCGACAACCCGTGGGGCGCCATAGTCACCAGCACCGCCACGGGTCTCGTCGCCAGCCACTATCCGATGCTGCTGGAGGAGGACATCGAGGGCATCTCGATCGTCAGCCACGTGGGCAAACCCGACGACGTCAAGCTCGAACTCGGGCAGCACGAGGCACTCATCATCATCCAGGGCCCCCACGGCTACATCTCTCCCGGCTGGTACGACAAGCCGGATGTGCCCACCTGGAACCACGTCACCGCCCACCTCTACGGTGTGCCCGAGATCCTCAGCGATGACGAGAACTGGGCGGTGCTGTCGAGGCTCGTGCACCACTTCGAGGACCGGATGCCGCATCCTGTTCTCCTCGAGGACCACGAGGAGAGCGGACGCAAAGAGATGGCTGGTACGGCCGGGTTCCGCATGCGCGTCACCCGGTTCGAGGCGCGGCTCAAGCTCAGCCAGAATCGTCCCCAGGTGGCGGGCCGCATCATCGATGAGCTCGACCACGGAGACCACTACTCGCACCCCGAGCTCGCCGACGAGATGCGGCGAGTGCACGGAGGCTCGCCGGTCGAGTAGGCGCAGCGATTGGGTCCCGATACGCGGGTGGTGCCCGCTGCTCGACCGCCGAATCCCGCCGGGCTAGTAGCGCCGGAGGCGCGTATCGAGACCCCCCAACCAGAAAGGGCCACACATGACACTGCTCAAGGGCGCACGCCTCGGTGACTCCCTCGTCGACGTGCTCATCGAGGGCGGACGCATCTCCGAGATCTCGCCCGCCGGAGTGGCGGAAGCATTCGGCGACACCATCGAACTCGACGGTCGCTGGCTGCTGCCGGGCCTCTGGGATCACCACGTGCATCTCAGCCAGGTGGCGTTCACGCTGCGGCGGGTCGACCTGTCGCGCGTGGCGTCTGCGGCCGAGGCGGCTCGCGTCATGGGCGCGGCGCTCGCCGCGGCCGCGCCCGAGGGTGACCTTCCGCTCGTCGGTGCCGCCTTCCGCGACGGGCTCTGGCCAGACACGCCCACCGCCGCACTTCTCGACGCCGCCGTCGGCAGCACCCCGACCGTGCTCGTGAGCGGCGACCTGCACACAACCTGGCTCAACACCGCCGCGCTCGCCAGGTACGGCTTCGCGGGGCACCCCACGGGTGTGCTCGTCGAAGACGACGCCTTCGCCGTCACCGCCGCACTGCAGAACGTTCCCCGGTCCATCCTCGACACCTGGCTTCAGGATGCCGCCACCCACGCCGCCGGTCGCGGCGTTGTCGGGGTGGTCGAGCTCGAGATGGCTCCCAACGTCGACGACTGGCGTCGTCGTTTCGGGGCGGGGTTCACGGGTCTTCGCGTCGAGGCTGGCATCTACTCGAGCTTTCTCGACGCGGCCGTCGCGGCCGGCCACCGCACGGGCGACGCTCTCGATGGCGACGGGATGCTCAGGGTCGGGCCGTTCAAGATCCTCACCGACGGCTCCCTCAACACCCGCACCGCGTACTGCGTCGAGGTCTATCCCGGAACCTCCGAGCGCGGTCTGCTCACCGTGCCGACCGAGGAGCTCCTGCCGCTGCTCCGAACCGCGGTCGGTGGCGGGATCACGCCCGCCGTTCACGCGATCGGCGACGATGCCGTGCGTCTCGTGCTCGACGCCTTCGAGCAGCTCGGCACCCCACTTCCTGCGGGGGCTCGAATGGAGCACGCCCAGCTCGTTCGCCGTGAGGACTTTCCCCGCTTCGCGGCCCTTGGTGTCGCCGCGAGCGTGCAGCCCGAGCACGCCATGGACGACCGTGATGTCGCCGAACGCTACTGGCCGGGTCGCACCGACCGCTCCTTCGCGCTCCGCAGCCTCCTCGATGCGGGTGCGGAGCTGCTGCTCGGCTCCGACGCGCCGGTCGCTCCGCTCGACCCGTGGACGACGCTCAGCGCAGCGGTGACGCGCTCCCGCGATGGGCGTGAACCGTGGCACCCCGAGCAGGCGATCACCGTCGACGAGGGGCTCCGGGCATCCGCCCACTCGCGCGTCGCCGTCGGCGAGATCGCCGACCTCGTCGCCGTGGACCTCGACCCGTTCGAGCCCGGCAATCTCGCGGGCATGCCCGTCGCGCTGACGCTACTCGCGGGCCGCGCGACGCACTCGGTTCTCTGAACCCCCGCGTCTGAACCCCCGCACGACGCGGGGGATAACCCCACCTCCGATTCGGGCGGTCACCGGATGTCGCGAGGCAGCGCCCGGCGCGAGGCTGGATTCATGACAACAACCATCGACAAATCACCGACGTCTGCCACGCTGGAGGGCATGACCGACAACCGCACCCGGTACGGGCGCCACTGGCGCGGCGTGCCGCGAGACCTGGGCTTCCTACTGCTCGCGATGCCGCTCGCGAGCGTGGGCTTCGGTCTGTCCATAGGCCTCGTGAGCGGCGGCACCGCATCCCTCATCACCTTCTTCATCGGCATCTTCCTGCTGGCGGGTGCGCTCTACGTGTCCCGCGGGTTCGGCACGGTCGAGCTCGTGCGCCTCGAGTGGACGGGCCGAGCCCCCATCGCGCGCCCCGACTGGCCGGTGCAGCCGGGCTTCTGGGGGTGGGCGCGCTCGCTGTTCGGCAACGGCCACTACTGGCTCTACCTGCTGCACACGGCGTTCATCAACTTCATCGTCTCCCTCGTCACCTGGACGATCACGATCACCTGGCTCGCCGTCGGCCTCGGGGGCACGACCCACTGGTTCTGGGGCGGGCTCATCCCGGAGGGCCGGAACCCGTGGTTCCTCTCCCGCTGGCTCGCCTGGGTGTTCGGCGGCATCAGCGGGGAGTCGAGCGGAGTCGACTGGGGCATGCTCGACAACCTGATCCAGCTCGTGCTCGGCCTCGCGTTCCTCGCGGCCCTGCCGTTCGTCACGCGCGCCCTCGTGAACCTCCACCACCTCATCGCGCGCGGCGTGCTCGGTGCCTTCGCGTCAGACGCCCTGCGCCGCGAGGTCACGAGCCTCAGCGCATCGCGCGGTGCCGCGGTGGCCGCCGAGGGCCACTCGCTGCGCCGGCTCGAGCGCGACATCCACGACGGTCCGCAGCAGCGACTCGTCCGGCTTCAGATGGATCTCGCCTCGGCCGAGCGCGAGCTCGACCGCGACCCCGACGCAGCGCGTGCCCGCATCGCGGAAGCCACCGAGCAGTCCAGGGCGGCCCTCGAAGAGCTGCGCGCCCTCTCCCGCGGGTTCGCGCCGCCGATCCTGCTCGACCGAGGACTCCTCGCCGCCCTCGAATCCCTCGCGGTTCGCAACCCCGTTCCCGTCACCGTCACGAGCGTCACCACGGGAATCCCATTGCCGCCCGAGGTCGAGCGCAACGCCTACTTCATCGTGAGCGAGCTCGTCACGAACGCGACCAAGCACTCGGGGGCGAGCGCGATCGGCGTGCAGCTGTCGACGCGTCAGGAGGGCGGCGATCCCTGGCTCGAGATCGCGGTCGGCGACGACGGGCACGGGGGAGCGGCATCGGTCGACGGTCACGGGCTCGCCGGTCTCGAGGAGCGCACCCACGGCCTCGGCGGCACGCTCGCCATCGACAGCCCCGCCGGTGGCCCGACGACGGTGACGGCGAGGATACCCTTGACGGTGTGAGGGTAGTGGTCGCCGACGACTCCGTTCTTCTGCGCGAAGGCCTCGTTCGAGTGCTGCAGGAGGCCGGAGTCGACGTCGTCGGCTCCTTCGGCGACGGCGAGGAGCTGCTCGCCGCGCTGCCGGAGCTGAGCGCCGATCTCGCGGTGCTCGACGTGCGGATGCCGCCCAGCTTCCGCGACGAGGGCGTGCGCGCGGCGATCCGGGCGCGGCAGATCCAGCCGGGGCTGGGCATCCTGCTGCTGTCGCAGTACGTCGAGGTGGCCTACGCGAGCGAGCTGCTCGCCTCGGGCGGTTCCGGTGTCGGCTACCTGCTCAAGGATCGTGTGGCGAGCCTCGACGAGCTTCAGGATGCCGTCGAACGCATCGCGGGCGGCGGCACCGTGCTCGACCCCGAGGTCGTGACGCACCTGATCGGTCGCCGCTCCGATCCCCTCGACTCGCTCACCCCGCGCGAGCGCGAGGTGCTCACGCACATGGCCGAGGGGCGCACGAACGCCGCGATCGCCGAGACGCTCTTCATCGGCACAGGCGCCGTCGAGAAGAACGTGACCTCGATCTTTCAGAAGCTGGGGCTCGAGGACTCCGGCACCGATCACCGCCGCGTGCTGGCGGTGCTCGCCTGGCTGCAGCGGTGATCGGGCTCGTAGGCTCGGTGGCGCACGCGGAGGCCGCAGCCATTGCCGCAGTGCGCCGCAGCGCCTAGGCTCAAGACAGAACGGACAACTGAACATGCCGAACGAACTGTGGCGGGAGAGATCCACACAGACGTGGACGCCGTAGGAGCAAACCCTCCCCGGGAAACTCTCAGGCCCCCGAACCGTCACAGCGAGGCAACTCTGAAAACCGGCCCCCACGGGCCCACCCACGGTGCAAGGCGGAGCCCCCGCCGAAACTCTCAGGTCACGACAGAGCGGGGAGGATCTCGAGACAGCCGACGGCGGCGGGTAGGAGTTCCTCATGAGCGCAGGTGTGAACCGTGGCGATTAGTGTTTTCGATCTGTTCAAGATCGGCATCGGGCCGTCGAGTTCGCACACGGTCGGACCGATGCGCGCCGCTGCGGCTTTCGCCGATGAGGTGCGCGATCGCGGGCTGCTGGGTGGTGTGGCCCAGGTGCGGGTCGACCTGTACGGGTCGCTGGCCGCAACCGGGCGCGGCCACGGCACGCTGCACGCCGTGCTGCTCGGCCTGGAGGGCGAGCTGCCCGACCAGATCACCCCCCAGCGGGCTGCCGAGCGCGCCGAGGAACTCACCCGCGGGGCGAAGCTGATGCTTGCCGGCACCGTGCCGCTCGACTGCTCGGAGCACGACATCGTGCTGCATCCGTTCACCGTGCTGCCGTTTCACACGAACGGGGTCACCTTCGCGGTGGACGATGCCAACGGTGCGGTGCTGCACGAAGCGACCTTCTACTCGGTCGGCGGCGGGTTCATCGTGCGCGACGGTGAGGATGTGGTTCCCGAGGCCGAGCGGGAGGTTCCGCTCCCGTTCAGCAGCGCCGCAGAATTGCTGGAGCACTGCCGCCGCGAGGGCACCGGGTTCAGCGGGGTCATGCTGCGCAACGAGCTCGACCAGCGATCAGAGCCGGACATGCGCGAGAAGCTGCTGCAGATTCACCGTGTCATGGTGGAGTGCGTCGAATCGAGCCTGAACCGTCGAGGTCTTCTGCCGGGCGGACTGCAGGTGCGGCGTCGCGCGCCCGGATGGTACGAGCGGCTGCTCGCAGAGGACCCCGACCACGCGCCCGAGTTCTGGCAGCAGCGCGTCAACCTGGTGGCGCTCGCGGTGAACGAGGAGAACGCGTCCGGCGGGCGAATCGTCACCGCCCCGACGAACGGTGCGGCGGGCATCGTTCCCGCGGTGCTCTACTACGCGCTCCACTACGCGCTGCCGCCGGATGCGCCCCAGGCCGAGCGTGATGACGCGGTCGTGCGCTTTCTGCTCGCGGCGGGCGCGGTCGGCGTGCTCTACAAGACCCGCGCATCCATCTCCGGCGCCGAGATGGGCTGCCAGGGCGAGGTGGGCTCCGCCTCGTCGATGGCGGCGGCGGGCCTCGCCGAGGTGCTCGGCGGCACGCCGGAGCAGGTGGAGAACGCGGCCGAGATCGCCATGGAGCACAACCTGGGGCTCACCTGCGATCCGATCGGCGGGCTGGTGCAGATTCCGTGCATCGAGCGCAACGCCATCGCGGCGGGCAAGGCGATCAACGCGGCGAGGATGGCGCTGTGGGGCGACGGCGAGCACCGGGTCAGCCTCGACGAGGTGATCGAGACGATGCGTGCGACGGGCGAGGACATGCACTCCAAGTACAAGGAGACGGCGATGGGCGGCCTCGCGGTCGCCGTGAGCGTCGTGGAGTGCTGAGCGCGCCCTCCGCGTCTAGCGGAGCGCCGCGAACCGCATCGCGACGCTCTTGAGGTTCGCGATCCGCTTCTCGTAGCGCGCGGCGAGCACGATGAGCAGCACTCCGCCTATGCCGAGCCACAGCCACCACGGCACCGCTTCGTAGACGGCGCGCAGCTGCGGCTGGAACGTCGCGATGCCGTGCCAGAGCACGACGACCGCGCCGATGACGAACGGCGCCTGCAGCCGCTTCACGGCACCGATGACGAGCACGGCGATCGCGACGGCCCCGAGGCCGACAAGACGCCACCACGGCGAGAGCGTCGCCGTCGCGAAGAGCGAGGGCAGCAGCAGCACGAGCAGCCCCGGTGCGAGCCACGGCCAGCTGCGCGCCTCGGCCACGGTGGCGAGCCGGTGCGCGCCGGTCGTGAGCAGCGCGGCTGCGAGGGGGATGGTGGCGAGCTCGAGCGGGTCGAGCACGTCGCCCACGACCCCGACGATGCCGGCGATGCCCGCGTAGGCCATCGCGACCCAGCCCACGAGCGGTGTGAGCGGGCGCGCATTGACGAAGAACGAGACGATGTGAATGGCGGCGAAGATCAGCAGCACCGCGAGGGCGCGCACCGTTCCGAGGCGCAACCCGAACTGCGGCAGCTCGAAGAGCAGCACGGCCGTCATCGCGATGATCGCGAGCGCGACCCCCGCGATCTCGCGCCAGCGCTCGACCGCTGACGCCTCCCTGCGTTTGCGCGCCTGCCCGAACGCCGCGGCGAGCAGCACGACGAACAGGGCAGCGGCCCAGGCGTCGACGGTGACGGCGTCACGCGTCAGCAGCGCGCGGGCCACGACGGTGACGGTCACACCGATCGCGCCCGCAAGCGCGGCGGCGTCCAGCCACCGCTGCCAGGCGCGTTCGGTCACGGCGAAGCTGCCCAGAAGCAGGAGCACCGCGGATGCCGCGGCCACGATCACGGGTCGCTCCAGCGCGCCGGTCGCCCCGTTGATGCCGAGCGGAACGAGCGCGACGAGCGCCCCGGCGAGGGCGACAGCGGGTGCAGCGGGAGAGGGCTGCGAGCCCGCGGCACGGGCGATGAGCAGGGCGATGACGATGAGCGCTGCGGCCAGGGGGAGCACATACGGCTCGAGCGCGGTGACCTGGTCGCCGCGCAGTCGCCACCACAGGCCGGCGGTGCCGAGGGCCAGGGCGAGCCACCCGTAGTGGCGTCGCGGTGAGGTCGACGTGAAGAGACCCTGCTTGTCGATGGCGAGCAGCAGTGCGGTGACGCCGGCGAGCACGAGGGCGAGCCAGGCGAGTCCTGTATCGGTGCGGAGGGCTCCGACCACGGCGGGCACGGCGACGGCGGCGACGCCGACCTCGCGAGCCCAGCGCGGAACACTCGAGGGACGTGTCACGGTGAGCGTGAGCGACGCGGCGGCTCCGAGCAGGGCTGCGCTGACGGGAGCGATGGCGTCGAGGAACGCGGGCAGGCCGAGCACGCGCGTGAACGCCGTGACGAGAAGGTAGAGGGCGGGCGTGGCTGCGATCGACGCCGCGATGCGCTCGACACGCGACGGCTTGTTGGCGGGAACGAAGACCCATGCCGCAAGGCCGCCGAGCAGTGCGAGCGCGAGTGCGAGGCTCGTGATCCACTCGGGGAGCAGAAAACGTGCGAGTGCGTCAGCGGGCGCTCCGCCGGTCACGATCGCGCGCGCACCGAACGCGACGATCGCTCCGGCAAAACCGACCCAGAACACGACGCGACGGTCGAGCGCCGAGGCGATCCTGTCTGCGGGAAGCGCCGAGAGCAGCACCAGCACCGCCGCGACGACGCACGTGAGTGTCACATAGTTGACGATTCCCACCTGCAGCCCGGGGTTCACGTCGAGGGTGAGCCGATTGGCGACGCTCCCCGCCGAGAGCAGCGCGAGGGCCGCGGCCGCGCCCGCGAAGGCGGCGCGTGCTCCGGTTGTCTTGGCGAGCATCCTGCTGAACAGCAGCATGGCGATGATCGCGAGGGTGGCGATCCACCAGAGGTCGCGGTGCGCCCAGCTCAGCGTGTAGCCGAGAATCGCGGATGCCGCGGCCAGAGCCATCAGCACCGCGCGGTATCGGCCACGGAAAGTCGTGCGATCGCGCAGCATGCGCAGCGCGACGAGGCTGAGCGCGGCGAGCACGAGCCACGCGGCGACGACGAGGTCGAGACGGCTCAGCAGCGGCACGGCGCCAACGGAGGCGAGAGCGAGGATCCAGCCTGCCACGGGAAGTGCCACGGCGAGGTTCTTGTTGAGGCGTGCGGAGACGAGCTCGAGTGCCGCCACCGCGACGATGGCGAGTATGGCCCAGGGAATGACGTCTCCGGCACGGTCGAGCACGATGTCGGAGAGCTCCGCGGGCCAGCTCGGCGTCAACCCGTGCCGCGCGACGTAGATCGTGCCGAAGCCGACGACGCCGACCGGGGTGATGGCACTGATCCCTGCAACCACCGCGGCCCCGATCGTGGTGGCGGCGAGCGCGCGCCGCGCAGGCCCCTCGGGCGAGCGACGCCAGAGGAACTCCCAGACGAGGGTGACGACCACGGCGCTCACGAGCGGTACGAGCATGACCCACGCTGTCGCCGTGATGAGCAGACCGCCGAGCGACACGGCGGACGCCGTGCTGATGCCGGTGACGATGCCGAAGAGGATGGCGAAGGTCGATGACGCCTTCGATCTGAGGAGGCTTCCGAAGACCAGGAGCGCGACGGCGGCGACGATCGCGGGACCGGCGTTGACGCTTTCTGCGGCACCCGCGGTCAGCCCCAGGGAGATCCCCGCGGCGACGATGACGGCACCGAGCGACATCGTGAGCACAACGGTTCTCTCGAAGCGACGGTGGCGGGTGGCGACGTGGGCGACTCCGGCCACACCCGCGGCGGCGAAGCCGATGAAGGCCTGGCGCACGCCGCTGTCGCCGGTGTAGAGGCCGGCGGCGAGGAGCCCCATTCCGGGAGCGAGTGCCGCGAACGCCGCGACATTGGGCGCGCGCAGCAGCGATCGGCGGTGCCAGAATGCGAACCCGACCGATGACAGCACGAGCACGGCACCCCAGTAGAGCAGGTTGTCGACGCTGCCGAGCCCGAACATGTCGTTCGCTTTGAGCGCCCAGGCGTCGAGGTAGACGAGCACGACGGCGAACACCGCGATGCCCTCGGCGGTGGCACTGAGGTTGCGGCCTCGCAGCATCGACGCGGCGACGAAAGCAGCCACGGTGATGGCCCCGACGATGACGCTGCGCCAGACGAGCCCGAACACGATGAAGGCGTAGATGAGAAAGAAGATCGCCGCGATCGACAGCAGCGAGACACCGATGACGAGCAGCGACACCTGCACCGAGGAGCGCTTGGGGCGATCGACGGATGCCGCCGCTCTCTGCTGGTCGAGTAGCGGGCTCGCGCCAGCCCCTGTCTGCTGGTCGAGTAGGGAGTTCGCCTCAGCCGCTGTTTGCTGGTCGAGTAGCGAGCCCGCGTCAGCGGACTCGCGTATCGAGACTTTCCCCTCGGGCGCTGCAGGTTCGACCGGTGCGGGTGCCGGGATGGTCGTTGCGGGGGGTGTCGCTGCCGCAGCGGTTGTCGGGGCGACCATTGGCCCCGCCGCTCGCTCGGCGAGGAGCCGATCGGTCTCGTACCGCATCCTGCCGATGATCCGGGCGCGCTCGAGGATGGTGTCGGCAGCACGCACCGAGGTGTCGTGCAGTTCGGCGGCGGCGGGGTGGTTGAGATCGAGTCGGCACGAGGGGCAGATGGTCGCGCCGCGGAGGATGTAGAAGCAGGCCGGGCACTTGCCGGTGTCGGTGAGGTCGGTGGGGGACTTGGGGAAGACGAGGCGTCCCGCAAAGTTCATGAAGTCGATCGGTTCATCGGCCATGCTCGAAGAAGCTCCTTGCCTGTCATCGTCCGCTCCTACACTAGGTGGAAGGGGGCGACGATGAGGGTAGCAATCACGGGCGGCACCGGATTCGTCGGCACCCACATCGCCGAGCGTTTCGACCCGGCCGAGGCCGTCGTCGTGTCACGTCGCATGGGAATCTCGACCGACGATGTCGACGGTCTCGCAGGCGCGTTCGCCGGCTGCGATGTCGTGGTGCACTGTGCGGGCATCAACCGGGAGATCGGCGAGCAGACGTTCCAGCGCGTTCACGTGGAGGGCACTGCCGCCGTCATCGAGGCGGCTCGCTCGGCATCCGTCGGCAAGGTCGTCATGGTGAGCTTCGTGAATGCGCGAGGGCACTGCGGCTCCGGCTATCACGAGTCGAAGTTCGCGGCGGAGGAGCTCGTGCGCTCCTCGGGACTCGACTTCACCGTGCTCAAGCCCGGCATGATCTACGGCCGCGGCGATCATCTGGTCGATCATCTGAGTCGCACGGTGCGCACGATTCCGCTGTTCCCGACGGTGGGGCTGCGGCCGAAGCCGATCCGCCCGATCCCGGTGAGTGACTTCGCGGATGTCGTGGAGGCTGCCGTGCGTGGCCGTCTGTCGCGCGAGACGATCGCCGTTCTCGGTGCCGAGCAGCTCGCGCTCGCCGAGGCCGTGCGGCGGGTGGCGCGCGTCGTGGGCCGGAGAGTGCTCGTGTTTCGCCTGCCGGTGTGGCTGCACCGCGTGTTCGCGCAGCTCTTCGAGTGGACGATGCGCGTTCCCCTGCTCGCCAAGGCGCAGGTGCGGATGCTCGCCGAGGGTGTCTTCGAGGCGCCGGCCGGTCTCGACCCGCTGCCGGACGATCTTGTTCCGCGCACTCGCTTCACCGATGACGAGATCCGCCGCGCCCTGCCCGAGGAGGGCCGCTTCGGCTGGCGTGACCTGCGAGTCTCTCGCCTGTGACACCACTACCTTGATCTGTTTGTCGACCTAATCCTTGATCATGCGCTATTTTCGTCATACATTATTTTCATGACGTCGGACGAGACGATTAATGGGAAGCCGGTCACTGATGAGCAGATCGCCGCTTGGGCGGCCGAGGCTTACGTCGGGTACGACGTTGATGCCCTGAAGAAGCGAGGCCGGGGGCGTCCGGGTCGCGGGGCTGAACCGTCTCAGGTCGTTGCGCTGCGTCTCACCCTCGACGAGATAGCAGAGCTTGATGCGCTCGCCGAACGCGAGGGGAAGACTCGCTCCGAGGTGATCCGCGAAGCGCTTGCGGCGCTGGCCGCGTGAAGGTTCACGACGCTGCGCTCAAGCACGGAGTCCTTCCGGAGGACGCGATCCAAGCAGCCGCCTGGTCGCTCTGGATCGACGAGTTGGATGACGACAGCCCGGCTCGGCAACTGCGGCTCGGATTCGATACGCAGGGGCGCTTGCTGGAAACCGTCGTGCTCGTGTTCGACAGCGGCAACGAGCTCGTGATCCATGCCATGAAAGCGCGATCTCAGCTGCTCGATCTACTTGACACCGAGGGCTAGTCGGAAGAGACCGGCCTCGTGCGATGTTGAGATGTTGAGCGCCAAGGGGTCGAGCTCTCGAGGTCATTTGTTCGTCAGTTCGGCGACCAGCCTTTCCACCAGCGCCTTGATCTCGTCGCGGATGGGCCGCACGGCGTCGAGGTCGAGCCCGGCGGGATCGGGGAGTTCCCAGTCCTCGTAGCGCTTGCCGGGGACGATGGGGCACGCGTCACCGCAGCCCATGGTGATGACGACGTCGGACTCGCGCACCGCATCCGTCGTCAGCACTGCAGGCTGACGCCCGGTAATGTCGATGCCTTCCTCGGCCATGGCGGCGACGGCGACCGGGTTGATGCTGTCGGCGGGCTCACTGCCCGCAGAGAGCACCGTCACGCGCTCGCCGGCGAGCTCACGGAGGTACCCCGCCGCCATCTGCGAGCGGCCGGCGTTGTGAACGCAGACGAACAGCACGGTCGGCGTGGTCATGCTTTCCTCTCGATCGATGGTGGCGGGGCCGTGGATGCTGCAGTGTCAGCAGCAGCAGCCGGGGCTGCAGATGTCGGGTGGACAGTTCAGCAGTTCGCAGCAGTCCTCGTTCATCATGCACCTCCTTCTATCGATGGTTATCGATGTAAGAAGTATCCGCTCATACATCGATGACTGTCAATAGATGTGTGAGAATGGGTTCATGACCATCGCCGAGCTGCTCCCGATCCGCGACCTGCAGTCGTGCTGCTCACCGATCACCCGCGAGCCGCTGTCGACGCCGAACGCCGAGAGCCTCGCCGCGTCGATGAAGGCGCTCGCCGACCCCGCCCGCCTGCGCATCATCTCGATGATCGCCGCCCATGCTGATGCCGAGGCGTGTGTGTGCGACCTCACCGAACCGCTCGGGCTGAGCCAGCCGACCGTCTCGCACCACCTCAAGGTGCTGACGGATGCCGGCTACCTGACCCGCTCCAAGCGCGGCACCTGGGCGTACTACCGCCTTGTTCCCGGCTCGCTCGACTCGGTGGCGGGGCTGCTCGCCACCGTCTGACGACCGACGTATCCGCTGCTCACTCCTCGATCGCACCGCCGAGCGAGCGCAGGTGCTCACGGAACGTTACGGGCTGCTTGGTGCGCGCCGCGAGATAGTCCGCGAACCGAGTCTGCTCGCGAAGGCTCGTGCCGGAGTGCATCAGCGCTGCCTGTCGACGCTCGGTATCACGGATGCCGACCGCCACGTTCGCGATCTCCGCCGCGCGGTCGAGCGGCACGAAGATCACGCCGTCGTCGTCGGCGAGCACGAGGTCTGCTGCTGTGACCATGACGTCGCCGCACCACGCGCTCTCAAGGGCATCGTCGGGCTGTGGGCCCACGCGCTGCGGTCCGGTGGGGAAGGCGCCCATGCTGAACACGGGCAGGCCGAGCTCGCGCAGCTCAGGAGTGTCGCGGTGGAGGCCCCAGATGACGATTCCGGCGAGCCCAGCCCGTGACGCTTCGAGCGTGACAAGGTCACCGACGCACGCCTCATCGAGGCGCCCACCGTTGTCGATGACGAGAACATCACCGGGGCCTGCATCCCCGAACGCCTCGAGAAAGACGTCGACGCTGCCGACATGGCGTGCGGGAAGAACACGACCCACGATATGCACCCCGCTCGATACGGGCCGCACGCCCGCGGGTGCGCAGCGCACGGGAATGCCGAGTCGCATGCACGCGTCTGCCACGTGCGGCGTAGTGAGCTCGGCGTAGGTCTCACGTTGGTTGTCGATTGTCATTGCTCGCTTCTTCCCTGTCGGTCGTGCTTCACCGTGCGTCTCACCTCGCCGCAATCCTCTCAACGATCAACAGCGCCCCGATCATCATCATGGCGATCCCGGAGATGCGCGTCACGACGCGTGCGGCCGTCGGGCTGGCGGCGAGCATCCGCCGCGCGGCGAATCCGACGACGAGGTACACGAGCGCGCAGCTCGCGACGTGAACCAGGCCGAGCGCCATCATCTGTGCGCCGAGGGGCCACGATCCCGTGGCATCTGTGAACTGCGGGAGCAGCGCGAGGAAGAGCAGGAACACCTTGGGATTCAGCCCGCTCACACCGAGGCCTCGCGCGAACTGGCCAAGCGTCGAACCGGATGTCCGCACCTCCGTCGCGTGCACTGAACCCTTGCTGCGTAGCATTCCGATACCAAGCCAGATGAGGTAGAGCGAGCCGACGATGGTCAGCACGGGGAGCGCCCCGGGCACGCTCGCTACCACAACGCCGAGCCCGGTGGCCACCACGAGGGTTGCGAGGAGGTGACCTGCGAGCATTCCGAGTACGGCCGGCACGGTGGAGTGGAAGCGGAGGCCCGCCGTGATCGCATAGGCCCAGTCGGCTCCCGGCGTGATGACGAACAGGATGGAGATGGCCCAGAACGCCGCGACTTGCTCGAGCCCCACGGGGCACTCCCTTCGCTACGGCTCGTTTTGATGCAAAGTTACGTCAGATGTGATGCAAAGTGCTATCGAAATTCTTCTAATCTCGCTGATTTGTGGGAGAATCATCCGCATGGATGCGATTGATCGGAAGATTCTGTCGATACTCCAGTCGGACGCGCGAACCACCGTCACCGCGCTCGCCGACCAGGTGCGCGTGAGCGTCTCGGCGTGCCATCGGAGGCTGCGCGAACTGGAGCGGTCGGGAGTGATAGCCGCATACCGTGCCCAGCTCAACCCGGCTGCCGTGGGTCTTGGGTTCCAGACGCTCGTCTTCGTGACGATGCGCGAGGGCGGTACGCAGACCCTAACCCTGTTCGAGGACGCCCTGACGGCGGTGCCGGAGGTGACGGATGCGCACCGACTGTTCGGTGACCCCGACTACCTCGTGCGGGTCGCCACCCAAGACCTCGCGGCATTCCAGAGGCTCTACGACACCACCCTTGCGTCGCTGCCCGGCGTCTTGCGACTGAGCACAACCCTCATCATGAAAGATGTCGTGAATGCGCGGCCGCTGAGCGTGCCTGTTGGAGGAAGCGTTACCAGCTGAAAGACCGGACCCGCCGACAAACGCGGGCTACCCCGAGTCGTTATCGCGGTCGGGAACCAGCCGGGGCGCGAGCCCTGCGGCGAGCGCGTACACGCGGTCGTCGAGCCTGCTGATGTCACTCCCGGCTTCGATGCGCAGTTCGGCGATGTCGTTCTTGAGTTCCGTGCGCAACGTGGCGATGTCGCTCTTGAGTTCCGTGCACAACTTGGCGATGTCGCTCTTCAACTCGGTTCGTGTTCGTCCGTTTGAGGCGACCACGGTCGCTCCGAGTCCTACCACTCCTGCGACCACGGTCAGCAGAGTGGCGATGGTGTCAAGCCCCACGGTGAACTCCATGTCTCTAGTGTGCGCCGGTTCGGCACTGGACGCTACCGATGATCGTCCTGTGCTGGGGCGCCGGACCGCACTCTCGCGCAGATTGAGGAGAGTTCGTGTCACCGCTGCCGCTGTGGAGGACAAGCAGCAACCCCTATGGTGCGAGGGTGAAAATGGGAGGGGCGGACGGGAATCGAACCCGCGTAATCAGTTTGGAAGACTGAGGCTCTACCATTGAGCTACCGCCCCGCACGCCGTCCAGCCAAAGCGTCGGCGGCGCGTAGCAATACTAATGCACGACTGGTCCGAGCCGGCTACCGTCGCACAGTGGCGGAAGAATCGCTTCTGAGAGCGCGAAAGCCCCGCCGGAGGCACACGGATGTCGAGAAGTTCCGCTCTCTGGCGTGAACGAGGCGAGCGCAAGCATCCGTCGACACGGAACTATCACCCTGTCGCTCTCGGCTAGACTTGCTGAGGCCAATTTCTGTGCGCACGCGTGTCATCCGGTTCCCTGGCCACGAGCCTTGCACCACGGGGCGTAGCTCAGCTTGGTAGAGCGCCCGCTTTGGGAGCGGGAGGCCGCAGGTTCAAATCCTGTCGCCCCGACACAGTCCACACAGGCACAGCCCACACAACACCCAGGAGAAACCGAAATCGTGAAGACCACCGTCGACCGTCTGAGCCCCACCCGCGTGAAGCTGAACATCTCGGTCACCCCCGAGGAGCTCAAGCCCAGCATCGACCACGCCTACAAGCACATCGCCGAGTCGGTCACCATTCCTGGCTTCCGCAAGGGCAAAGTGCCTGCGCCCATCATCGACCAGCGCGTCGGACGCGGAGAGGTGCTCAGCCACGCCGTCAACGACGGCCTCGACGGGTTCTACCGCGCCGCCGCCGACGAGGCCAAGGTGCGCCCGATGGGGCGTCCGACGGCCGACATCGTCGAACTGCCCGACGTCAAGGACTTCTCGGGCGACCTGCAGATCACCGTCGAGGTCGATGTGCGCCCCGACTTCGACCTGCCGAAGCTCGACGGCCTCAAGCTCACCGTCGACGCGTTCGAGGTGACGGATGCCGAGGTCGACGAGGAGCTGCAGAACCTCCTCACCCGCTTCGGCACCCTCGTGACGGTCGATCGCCCCGCGAAGGCCGGTGACTTCGTGCAGCTCAACCTGCGCGCCACCATCGGCGACCGCGAGGTGGACACCGCCGACGGCATCTCCTACGAGATGGGCAGTGGCGAGCTCATCGAGGGCATCGACGAAGTCCTCGACACCCTCACCGCCGGTGAGAAGACGACCTTCGAGTCACCACTCATCGGCGGCGACCACGCGGGTGAGAACGCGCAGATCGAGGTCGAGCTCATTGCGGTGAAGGAGCGCGAGCTTCCCGCTGCCGACGACGACTTCGCCCAGATCGCCAGCCAGTTCGACACCATCGCCGAACTCAAGGACGACCTCAGGGTTCAGCTCGGCAAGTCGAAGGTGTTCGGCCAGGTCTCCGCGGCGCGCGACCAGATCGTCGACGTGCTGCTCGAGCAGGTCGAGATCCCGGTGCCGCAGCAGCTCATCGACGATGAGGTGCACCGCCACCTCGAGAACGAGAACCGCCTCGACGACGACGAGCACCGCGCCGAGGTCGTCGTCTCGAGCGAGAAGACCTTCCGCAGCCAGATCCTGCTCGACGCGATCACCGAGGCCGAGAACGTCAAGGTCGGTCAGGACGAGCTCACCTCCTACCTCATCCAGGCTGCAGGCCAGTACGGCATGGAGCCGGGCGAGTTCATCGAGGTGCTGCAGCAGAACGGCCAGCTCCCCGGCATGGTGGCCGAGGTCGCACGCGGCAAGGCGCTCGCCACGGTGCTCGGCAAGGCCAAGGTCGTCGACAGCAAGGGCAAGGCCGTCGACGTCAGCGACTTCATCCCGAAAGACGACGTCGGGCCCGACAACGACGCGGCCGAGCTGCTCCAGCGCCTCAATCAGGGAACGACGGATGCCGCGGGTCGCGACGCCCACGGGCGCAAGCCCGGCCACGAGCACTACGGGCACGATCACAAGTAACCTCAGATCCGTTGGTCGAGTGCCTCAGGACGGCGCTCGACCAACGGGCTGAGTCGAATCCGGTGGTCGAGTAGGCCGCACCAGCGGCCGTATCGAGACCAGGCTTTGCCGTGGGCGAACACGCCCGTGTCGCCGGCGGCGCGTCGGATAGATTCGTAGCTCAAGCGACAACTGAAACGGAGCCCCCACGCATGGCCCAACCGGCACTGGTCAGCAGCATCTTCGACCAACTCCTCAAGGACCGCATCATCTGGCTCGGGTCCGAGGTTCGCGACGAGAACGCGAACGAGATCTGCGCCAAGATCCTGCTTCTCGCCGCGGAAGACTCCAAGCGCGACATCTTCCTCTACATCAACTCGCCCGGCGGCTCGATCACGGCGGGCATGGCCATCTACGACACGATGAAGTTCGTCCCCAACGACATCGTCACGGTCGGCATCGGCATGGCCGCCTCGATGGGTCAGTTCCTGCTCTCCTCGGGAACCAAGGGCAAGCGCTACATCACCCCCAACGCGCGCGTGCTGCTGCACCAGCCCTCGGGCGGCTTCGGCGGCACCTCCGCCGACATCCAGACCCAGGCGAAGCTCATCCTCGACATGAAGCAGCGGATGGCGGAGCTCACCGCCGAGCAGACCGGCAAGTCGATCGAGCAGATCATCAAAGACGGCGACCGCGACAACTGGTTCACCGCCCAGGAGGCGCTCGACTACGGCTTCGTCGACCACCTGCGCGAGTTCGCCACCGACGTCGTCGGCGGCGGCGGAACCGACGACAAGACCGCGACGAAGTAGAACGGCAACGAGAGACATGGAATTCATCACCCCCGCCCAAAGCCTCGCCGGTTCAGGTGCCGCCGGACTCGCGCGCCCCGCGGCCGAGTCGCGCTACATCCTGCCCTCGTTCGAGGAGCGCACCGCCTACGGCTACAAGCGTCAGGACCCCTACGCGAAGCTCTTCGAGGACCGCATCGTGTTCCTCGGTGTGCAGATCGACGACGCCTCAGCCGATGACGTCATGGCTCAGCTGCTCGTGCTCGAGAGCCAGGACCCCGACCGTGACATCGTCATGTACATCAACTCTCCCGGTGGCTCGTTCACCGCGATGACGGCGATCTACGACACGATGCAGTACATCCGGCCGCAGATCCAGACCGTGTGCCTCGGGCAGGCGGCCTCCGCCGCCGCCGTGCTGCTCGCCGCCGGTGCCCCGGGCAAGCGGCTCGCGCTGCCGAACGCGCGCATCCTCATCCACCAGCCCGCAACTGGCGACGCTGGCCGTGGCCAGGCTTCGGACATCGAGATCCAGGCGCGCGAGATCCTCCGGATGCGCGAGTGGCTCGAGCAGACGATCTCGGCGCACTCCGGTCGCCCCGTCGACAAGGTGACCGAGGACATCGACCGCGACTACATCATGAGCGCGGCCGAGGCCCTCGAGTACGGCCTCATCGACCAGGTGCTCACCACCCGCAAGAACGTTCCCGCGGCGATCACGAAGTAGCCGCGAGCCGCACCGCTGGTCGAGTAGCCGCCTCCGGCGGCGTATCGAGACCTGACGCCTCAGGGAGGCGGGTCTCGATACGCGCGCAAGCGCGCTACTCGACCGGCGGGCGGCGCCGGAGAAGAGCGAGAGCGAGCACGACGGCGACGACCACCGCCGCGACGGCACCACCGACCCACAGGAGCTCGTCGAGCAGGCCGCCCTGCGGTGACCCCGCGCCGGGCTCGGCCGACGAACTCGGCTCAGTCGACGGCTCAGCGGTCGGATCCTCCGTGGGCTCGACCGTGGGCTCCGGCCCGGGTTCGACACCGCACTCCGGGGCAGCGGCAGAACCCGTCGAAACAGGCTCGCCCGCGGCGGGGTCCCACGTGAACGCCAACTCACCCGATACCGAGTGGCCGTCGGCCGACACGAACTGGTACGCGATCGTGTAGTCGCCCGCGGTGCCGAGCGCCGCATCCGTCGCCATCGTCGCGCCCGCGACGGCCACGCACCCGTCGCCGTAGTAGAGTCCCGCGGTATCGATGATGTCGAACACGAACGCGTTCGCATTGCCCGTGACATCGAGCAGCGCATCGTTCGTCGTGATCTCGAACCGCTCGGGCAGCGTCGTGAGCACCGCACCATCGCCCGGGGTCGTCGACACGATGAAGTTATGGGCGGATGCCGGGGCCGAGGCCGCGAACACACCTCCCGCAGCGAGAAGCAGGGCGGCGACGGCGGCCACCTTTTTCGAGCGGATCACTTCGCGGTTCCTCTCGTCGAATCCGAGCCCGTGGCGCGGCGACTCGCGGCGACCGCGAGGACGATGCCGACGGCACCCACGACGAGGCCGCCGATACCGAAACCGCGGGCGAGAACATCCGTCGAACCGGATGCCGTGGCCGTAACGGTTGCGGTGTCGTGCTCCGTGCCCTGCTCGTGCCCGGTCTCAGCATCGTGCCCGTGCCCGCCGGTCGACTCGGTGAGGGTGATGCTCGGCGCGGGCAGTTCGGGTGTGGCCTCTCCCGCGCCTGCGGCGACCTGCGCCCAGTCGACCGAGCCCTCCACGCACGACTGCAGCACCGGGAAGGCGAGAACGTCGCCGGCGGCGCCGGTTGGCAAGCGCACCGACAGTTCGAACGTGTCGCGCAGTTCACCGGGCAGCGCGTCATGCGCCGTGTAGGTGACGGTCGCGACGCGGTCACCCTCGCGCAGCATCGCGACGTCCCAGTTGGGGTTCACGGTCGGGGTGACCGACTCGACCCCGTTCGGAATCGTGATGCGAATCGCGGTCGTTGCGGACCCGTCACAACCGTGCGGGATGGCGAACGTGAGCACCGAGTACGAGCCTGCGCCCGTTCCGCTGGGCGTTACCGTCACGTGGGCGTGAGCGGCCAGCGGGGTGGCGATGGCGAGTGCCAGGCCTGCCGTCGCGGCGAGGCCGATCTTCAGGGGAGTTTTCATTGCTGTTCCTTAAACACTGCGTCGGTGTCGCGCGCAACCCGAGAAGCCCGGTGCGCGCAACGAAAATGTAGGGAGTCGGTTGCGAGCGTGACGTCACACGCTCAGCAGGGTCGGTGGCCCACGGTGACGCAGTGCGGACAGCAGGGGACGCAGGGTTCGGGGGCGCTCACGCCGAACCCGCTCGACGAGCAGCACGGGCCGACTGACGGGAATCACCGCGAGCGGCATCCGTCGCACGATCGCCCTCGTCGTGCGTCGGCCGAGCTCGAGCAGTGTCCAGAATGAGCGCTCGCCGTGGCGCAGTGCGGCGAACGTGATGACGGCCGCGAGCGCGTGGCCGACCCACATCGCCGAGTCGTGCACGTGAACGGATGCCTGACCCGGTTCGAGTGCGGAGAGCTGCGCAGCGACCGCCTCGGCTCCGTGCACGTGGCCGCCCGTGCCCGTCACGACGGCCGTATCGGTTCCGGAGAACATGATGAAGAAGCTGTGCAGCAGGAACTGGCTCACGCCGACCGAGAGCGCGAGTCTGATGCGGGACAGCGTCACCCCGGTGAGCGCGATGCACACGAGCGCGGCGAAGACGACGCAGGCGACGAGGCCGGCGAGGGGCGGGACCGGCCCGCCGGCGACGCCGTGGAAGAACAGGGCGACGAAGGTCGAAACGACGGCAGCGATCGTGCCGCGGGCGATTCGTGCCCATCTGGTCGTCATGATCATCCTGCTGTCGCGAAGAAAGGGTTCCTCCAGTCTAGGCGCGGCACGCCGGGGAGGGTTTGTGTCGCATTCCGGCACAGTGTCGCCTCATCGGGTTAGGCTCAAGGAGCAGTTTCACCGAAGGAGGGGCCATGGCACGCATTGGCGAGAGCGCCGACCTGCTCAAATGCTCCTTCTGCGGCAAGAGCCAGAAGCAGGTGCAGCAGCTCATCGCGGGTCCGGGTGTCTACATCTGCGACGAGTGCGTCGAGCTGTGCAACGAGATCATCGAGGAGCGTCTCGCCGAGTCGGGTGAGAAGGAGACCGCCGAGTTCGACCTGCCGAAGCCCAAGGAGATCTACGCGTTCCTCGAGGAGTACGTCATCGGGCAGGAGCCCGCGAAGCGCGCTCTCTCGGTCGCGGTCTACAACCACTACAAGCGCGTGCGCGCCGATAGCCAGATCGCGTCGGTGGACGACCGCGACGATGTCGAGATCGCGAAGAGCAACATCCTGCTCATCGGTCCGACCGGATGCGGCAAGACCTACCTCGCTCAGACCCTCGCCAAGCGTCTCAACGTGCCCTTCGCCGTCGCGGACGCGACCGCCCTTACCGAGGCGGGCTATGTCGGCGAGGATGTCGAGAACATCCTGCTCAAGCTCATCCAGGCCGCCGACTACGACGTCAAGCGCGCCGAGACCGGCATCATCTACATCGACGAGATCGACAAGATCGCGCGCAAGGCCGAGAACCCGTCGATCACCCGCGACGTGTCGGGGGAGGGCGTGCAGCAGGCGCTGCTGAAGATTCTCGAGGGCACCGTCGCCTCGGTGCCGCCGCAGGGCGGGCGCAAGCATCCGCATCAGGACTTCATCCAGATCGACACGACGAACGTGCTCTTCATCGTCGCCGGGGCCTTCGCGGGCCTGGAAGACATCATCTCGCAGCGCGCGGGCAAGAAGGGCATCGGCTTCGGGGCTCCCCTGCACAGCAAGCTCGAGAACGTGAACCTCTTCGGCGAGGTGCTGCCCGAGGACCTGCACAAGTTCGGCCTCATCCCCGAGTTCATCGGCCGCCTGCCCGTCGTGACCACGGTGGCGCCGCTCGACCAGGCGGCGCTCATGGACATCCTCACCGTTCCCAAGAACGCGCTCATGCGCCAGTATCAGCGGATGTTCGAGATCGACGGCGTTCAGCTCGAGTTCGAACCCGATGCGCTCGAGGCGATCGCCGATCTCGCTGTCGTGCGCCAGACGGGCGCGCGCGGACTTCGGGCGATCATGGAAGAGGTGCTTGGGCCGATCATGTTCGAGGTGCCGTCGAACCACGAGGTCGATCGCGTCATCGTCACGCGACAGTCGGTGCTCGAGAATGCGGCGCCGACGATCGTGCCGCACAAACAGCGCCCGCAGGAGAAGTCGGCCTAGCGAGAACTGGTGGCGCTACGCCTCGTAGCGCTCGAGGGATTGCCAGTTCTCGCGCGTGATTCGCGCGGCCTCGTCGGGGTCGCCGCGGCGAGCAGCATCGAGGATGCCGGCGTGCTGAGCGATGGACTCGCGCGCGACGGTCGATTGGAACCGCATCCGCTCCACCCGACGTAGCACGGGCGTCACCTGATCGAGCAGGTCGGCGAGCACCGGGTTGCCGCTCGCGGTGACGAAGACGGCGTGGAAGTCATCGTCGGCCTGCAGCGCCGCGTCGGCGTCATTGGCATCGAGCGCGGCTGCGAACGCCAGATGCGCGCGCTCGAGCTCGTCGAGCTCGTCGGGTCCGAGGTGGGGGAGGGCGAGCCGAGTCGCGAGCTCGTGCAGCGCGGACACCACCTGCCAGGTGCTCTTCGTCGCGGCCGGGTCGAACTCGGTGACGATGGTCGATTTATTGGGGCGGGTCACGACGAGCCCGTCGCGCTCGAGCCGCTGGATCGCTTCGCGAATGGGGGTGCGACTGACGCCGAGCCAGTTCTCCAGCTCGGTGTCTTTGAGCTTCTCGCCAGGCCCGAACGTGCCATCGACGATCGCTTCACGCAGGCGTTCGTAGATGTCGACGCGCAGAAGTGTGCGCCGACGAGGGCTAGTCATGCTCGGAACCGGCATGTAAGATAGTGTATACTACTGACCTCAAAGGAGCTGGGATTTCATGTCGATTTCGGATTTCGAGCGCTACCCGCTCACCTTCGGGCCGAGCCCGATCCACCCGCTCCCGCGGCTGACGCAGCACCTCGGCGGTGCCCAGATCTGGGCCAAGCGCGAGGACGTCAACAGCGGCCTCGCCTTCGGCGGCAACAAGACCCGCAAACTCGAGTACCTCGTGCCCGAGGCGATCGCCCAGGGCGCCGACACCCTCGTCTCGATCGGCGGCTACCAGTCCAACCACACGCGGCAGGTCGCCGCGGTCGCGGCGAAGCTCGGCATGAAGGCCGTGCTCGTGCAGGAGAACTGGGTGGACTGGCCGGATGCCCTGAACGACCGGGTGGGGAACATCCAGCTCTCCCGCATCATGGGTGCCGAGGTGCGGCTGGACTCCGCCGGTTTCGACATCGGCTTCCGTGACAGCTGGAAGCAGGCGATCGCGGATGTCGAGGCGCGCGGTGGTACGCCGTACGCGATCCCGGCCGGAGCATCCGACCACCGTCTCGGCGGACTCGGCTTCGCCAACTGGGCCTATGAGGTCGAGCAGCAGGAGCAGGAGTTCGGTGTCTTCTTCGACACCATCGTCGTCTGCACCGTCACGGGCTCGACGCACGCAGGCATGATCGCGGGCTTCGCGGGGCAGGAACGCGAGCGCCGCGTCATCGGCATCGACGCGTCGGCGACTCTCGAGAAGACGCGCGAGCAGGTCGGCCGCATCGCGCGCAGCACGGCCCAGCTCATCGAACTCGGCCGTGACCTGCGCGACGACGAGATCACGGTGCTCGAGGGATGGGCGGGGGACCTCTACGGCATCCCCGTCGACTCGACGCTCGACGCGATTCGCCTCACGGGCTCGCTCGAGGGCATGATCATCGACCCCGTCTACGAGGGCAAGTCGATGGCGGGTCTCATCGACCTGGTGACGTCGAAGGAGATCCCGGCGACGAGCAACGTGCTCTACGCGCACCTCGGCGGACAGCTCGCGCTCAACGCCTACAGCGCGCTCTTTCGGCAGTAGCACCGGCCCGGTTCAAGGGCAGCGATACCAAAGTGGTACTATTCCACACATGGCTATGACAGTGCGGTTCTCCCCAGATGTCGATGCACGGCTGCAGCAGATCGCCGATGCTCGTCATACTTCGAAGCACGCCATCGTGCTTCAAGCTGTGGAGGATTTCATGGAAACTGCAACCAAGACCGATCGGGTCATGCAGAGCGTCGAGCGAACCCTCGTGCGCGACGCTGAGCTTCTTGCTCGCCTCGAAGACTCGTGATCGGGTACCTCAACCCCGAGCAGGCAGTTGCTGCAGTCGAGCGCATGGGCTTGCACGTGCGCGACGAAGGGTTGCTGTTCTCAGCTCTCGCTCGACCCGCTGCGAGTGCCTTCGGCAAGGACGCCTACGAGACCCTGGAGCTCAAGGCGGCTGCGCTCATGTCGTCTATCGCCCGCAACCACGCACTGTTCGACGGCAATAAGCGCACCGCCTGGGTGCTCACCGTGGCCTTCGTGAACCTCAACGGTTTCGACCTCGACATGACCCAGGACGAGAAGTACGACCTTGTGCTCGCCGTCGCCACCGGCACACTGGAGCTCGACGAGATCGCCGACGTCCTCAGCCGCCACCTCATCGACGATCTGTGACGTCGTTCCGCGCTACTCCAGCCCGCGGCGCTTCAGCAGCGGCTCGATGACGGCGTCGCGGCCCAGGAAGTCGCGGAAGGCCTCCAGAGCGTGCTTCTTGCCGCCGACCCCGAGCAGCTTCTCGCGGAAGCGATCGCCGTTCTCGCGGGTGAGCCCGCCGTTGGCCTTGAACCACTCGACGGTGTCGGCATCCAGAACCTCGCTCCAGATGTAGGAGTAGTAGCCGGCGTCGTAGCCACCCGCGAAGGTGTGCGCGAAGTAGGTGCTCGAATAGCGGGTCGGCACCGCGGGGTTGTCGAGTCCGACCGCGGCGAGGGCCTTGGCCTCGAAGTCGGCGACATCCGTGACCGTGTCGTCGGCGGTGATCGTGTGCCACGCCTGGTCGAGCAGAGCCGCCGCGAGGTACTCGCTCGTCGCGAAGCCCTCGTTGAACTGCTCCGACGCGCGCAGCTTGTCGACGAGATCCTGCGGCATGGGCTCGCCGGTCTCGTGGTGCACGGCGTAGTTCGCGAGCACCTCGGGCCACAGCATCCACATCTCGAACACCTGGCTCGGGAACTCGACGAAGTCGCGGAACACCTCGGTGCCCGACAGCTTCGGGTAGGTGACTCGCGCGAAGAGGCCGTGCAGCGCGTGCCCGAACTCGTGGAAGAGCGTGTTGACCTCGTCGTAGGTGAGCAGCGTCGGCTCGCCCGCGGCGGGCTTGGGCACGTTGTGGTTGTTGACGACCACGACAGGATGCTCGAGCAGGTCGTTCTGGCCGATCAGCTCGTTCATCCAGGCCCCGCCCCGCTTGGAGTCGCGGGTGTAGAGGTCGTAGAGGAACAGCCCCACCTCGCTGCCGTCCTCGTTCTTCACCTCGAAGACGCGCACCTCGGGGTGGTAGCCGACGAGGTCGGTGCGCTCGGTGAAGGTCACGCCGAAGAGCTGGGTCGAGGCGAAGAATACGCCGTCCTGCAGCACTCGCTCGGCCTCGAAGAACGGGCGCATCGCCGCGGTATCGACGTCGTACTTCGCCTGGCGCACCTTCTCGGTGTAGTACGCCCAGTCCCATGCCTCGATGGAATGGCCGGCGAGCTCTTCGAGGTCGACCTGCTCGGCCCGCGCGTTGCGGGCAGCCGGGGGAGCCAGCCGACCCAGCATGTCGGCGACCGCCTCGGCAGTGCCTGCCGTCTCATCCGCCGTAACATACGCGGCGTGCGTGTCGAAGCCGAGCAGTCGCGCACGCTCGGCGCGCAGGCGCGCGATCTCGAGCACGAGCTCGCGGTTGTCGTGCTCGCCGCCGCGGATGCCGCGCGAGCGCGACGCCGTCATGATGCGCTCGCGCACCTCTCGGCGCGTGAGATCGGACAGGTAGGGATGCCCCGTGGGCAGCACGAGCGTGACGAGGTGCTTTCCCTCGAGCCCTCGTTCCTTGGCGGCCTCAGCCGCCGCTGAGAGCTCCCCCGCACCGAGCCCGTCGAGCTCGGCGGCATCATCGATGACGACGGCGAGCTCGTTGGTGTCGTTCAGCAGGTTCTTCTCGAACCGGGTCGTGAGGGTGGAGAGCCGCTGGTTGTACTCCTTGAGCTTCTCCTTCTGCTCGTCGTCGAGGCCCGCACCGGCGAGGGTCATCTCGGTGTAGTGGCGGTGCACCAGGTACTTCTGCTCCGCCGTGAGGTCGAGGGAGTCGAGCTGGTCGTACACGGTCTTGATGCGCGCGTACAGCTGCGAGTCGAGACGAATCGCGTCCGCGTGCGCGGCCATGAGCGGAGCGATCTTCTCTTCGAGCTCGTTCGTGAAGTCGTTCGAATCGGAGGAGCTCTTGTTGTAGAACACGCGTGCGACGCGCATGAGCAGCTGCCCGCTCTGCTCGAGAGGAACCAGCGTGTTCTCGAAAGTGCCCATCGAACGCGCCCGGGTGATGTTCGAGATCTCGGCGAGCTGCTCAGCGAATCCCTGCTCGAACGCCGGCAGGTAGTGCTCGTCGCGAATGTCGGCGAACGGCGGCAACTGGTAGGGGAGGGTGCTCGGCGTCACAAAGGGATTCGTCATGCTTCAACCTTATTAGTCTGACCTCATGACAACACCCGGAGACCGCTACACCCACGGACACCACGAGAGCGTGGTGAGGTCGCACAGCTGGCGCACCGTGGCCAACTCTGCCGCGTACCTCGAGCCCTACCTTGTGCCGGGAGCGACGGTGCTCGATGTCGGCTGCGGTCCGGGAACGATCACTCTTGACATCGCTTCCCGGGTGTACCCGGCCCGTGTGGTCGGCCTCGATGCCTCCGAGGAGGTCATTCGCCGCGCCACCGCCCTGGCGGTCGAACGCGAGGTATCGAATGTGGAGTTCGTGACAGGCAACGCCTACTCGCTCGACTTCGCCGACGAGACCTTCGACATCGTTCATGCTCATCAGGTGCTGCAGCACGTGTCACGACCCGTCGACCTGCTGCGGGAGTTTCGCCGCGTGCGCTCGAGCGCCGGAGTCGTCGCCGTTCGCGAGGTCGACTACGGTTCGAGCTTCTGGTACCCGGAGACGGAGGGACTCCGCAGCTGGCTCTCCCTGCTCAGCGCCGTCTACCGCAGCAACAGCGCGGAGCCCGACGCGGGCCGGCGGCTCAAGGCGTGGGCGAGAGCTGCGGGCTTCACCGACATCGTGTCGACCGCATCCATCTGGACCTTCAATTCGGATGCGGACCGCGAGTACTGGGGCGGACAGTGGGAGGAGCGAATGCTCGAGTCGACGCTCGCTTTGGACGCGCTCGAAGCGGGATTGGCGACTAAGGATGAGCTCGCCGCGATCTCGCGTTCATGGCGCGACTGGGTGAATGACGACGACGGCTGGTTCGCCATGCCTCACGGCGAGATCATCGCCAAGGGGTAAGACGCGTAGCGAGGGCAGCGAGGGCTGGCGAATTCGATCAGCGGATCGTCTTGCGCGAGGTGATCTGTCCTGTGTCGAAGCCGAGCAGATGCAGTCCGCCGTGAAAACGGGCGTGCTCGATCTTGATGCACCGGTCCATCACGACGGTGAGGCCGATCTCTTCGGCTCTGTAGGCGGCATCCTCGTTCCAGATCCCCAACTGCACCCACAGCACCGGCGGCGTTCCGTCCGCTCGGCGCAGTGCTGCGACCTCATCGGCTACGGCGGGGATGTCGTCGGCGCGTCGGAACGCGACCACGATGTCGGGAGTCTCCGGCAGGTCGGAGAGCGATGCGTACACGGTCTGCCCGAGCTCGGTCTGTCCCGCCGCATTGGGGTTGACGAAGTGCACGCGGTAGTCGGTCGACTGAACCAGGTAGGTTCCGACGAAGTAGCTTGCGCGCGCCGGATTGGTCGAGAATCCCACGATCGCGATCGAGTTCGCCTTGCGCAGGATTCGCAACCGCTCCTTCGCGCTGGGTCCGAGCCAGGTGCGCTGGGTGCTCAGCAGCCGGGCCAGCGGGGAGCCGGTGGGCAGCGCGCAGGTGAGCCCATTGGCGAGATGGGTGTCGACGGTGGGTTCGGTCTGCGTGGTCACTTCTCATCCTTCGCCGCGGCATCGAGCGCCTGGTCGAGGTCGTAGACGATGTCGTCGATGTCTTCCAAGCCCACGCTGATGCGCACGAGCCCGGGTTCCACGCCCGCATCGACGAGCTGCTGGTCGGAGAGCTGGCCCTGCGTCGTGGAGGCTGGGTGGATGACGAGGGTCTTCGTGTCGCCGATGTTGGCGAGATGACTGGCGAGGTCGACCGACTCGATGAAGCGGCGACCGCGTTCCCGGCCGCCCTTGACCCCGAAGCTCAGCACGCTGCCCGGTCCGAGAGGGAGGTACTTCTTGGCACGGTCGTGATGGGGGTGGCCGGCGAGCCCGGCCCAGTTGACGAAGTCGACGCGGGGATCGGCGTCGAGCCATTCGGCGACGGCTCGAGCGTTGTCGACGTGCTGCTGGATGCGCAGGGGAAGCGTCTCGACTCCCTGGGCGAGCTGCCATGCGGATTGAGCCGACAGCACCGGGCCGATGTTGCGCAGCTCTTCCGCCCGCAGGCGGGTGAGAAAGGCGTACTCGCCGAAGTTTCCGTTCCAGGTCAAACCGCCGTAGTGGGGCACGGTCTCGCTGAAGGAGGGGAATCGCGGGTTGTGCCAGTCGAATCGACCCGATTCCACGACCACTCCGCCGAGCGTCGTGCCGTGGCCGCCCAGGAACTTGGTTGCCGAGTGGACGACGATATCCGCACCCCACTCGATCGGGCGGTTGAGGTAGGGCGTGGAGAGGGTGGAATCGATGATCAGCGGAATTCCCGCGGCGTGGGCCACATCAGCCAGGCCTTCGATGTCGGCGATCTGCCCGGACGGGTTGGCGATGGTCTCGGCGAACAGCAGTTTGGTGTTGTCGCGGATCGCCGTAGCGTAGTCCTCGGGGTCGGTGGAGCTGATGAACGTGGTCTCGACGCCGAAGTTGCGCAGCGTGGCGTCGAGCTGCGTGATGGTGCCACCGTAGAGCTGTGCGCTGGCGAGGATGTGGTCGCCGGCGCCGGCGAGGGCGGCGAAGGTGATGAACTCGGCGCTCAGTCCGCTCGCCGTGGCGACGGCACCGAGGCCGCCTTCGAGGCTGGCGATCCGCTCTTCGAAGCTGGCGACCGTTGGATTCGAGAGCCGAGAGTAGACGTTGCCGTACTTCTGCAGCGCGAATCGAGCAGCGGCGTCGGCGGTGTCGTCGAACACGAAGGCGACCGATTGGTACACCGGCAGCGCTCGAGACCCGCTCACCGCATCCGGAATGTTGCCCGCGTGTATTGCCCGCGTGCGAAACCCGTACACTCGATCAGCCATCTTTTGTCCGTTCCCCGTCGCGAGGTGATGTGGCCGCCTGGGCGGTCCTGTGGGTTCACGATAGGTGGGGAGGGGTGAGCAGCCGAGGCAGTGGCGTAACAAAGGGAAACGATCCTCGGCCGACATGACCATGCGTTCTGCGGTGCGGCTGAATCCGAGTGGTGCAAAGATTTCGTTGCAAAGAAAAATATGCAAAGAAAGAGTTGCAAAGACATCTTTGCAATGCTATCTTTGCAATCGTGAATGACGCAGCCAAAGAACGCGACCCGGCCAAGTTCGGTCGCATGCTCGAGATCGACGCGCTCAAGGCGCTCGCGCACCCGCTGCGGGTGCAGATCTTCGACGCGCTCTCGACCTTCGGCCCGTCGACCGCGAGCGGACTCGCCGAGCGTCTGGGCGAGTCCAGCGGCGCCACGAGCTATCACCTGCGTCAGCTCGCAAAGCACGACCTCGTTCGCGAGGTCGAGGGTCGCGGCAACGCCCGAGAGCGGTGGTGGGATCGCCCTCCCGGTGGCATCGCGGTTGATGCCGTCGATGAATCAGACGCCGCGCGCCACGCGACGGGGATCATTCTCGACGAGTGGCACACGGCGCGCGAAAGGCAGCTGAGTGCGTTCATGGCCGAAGGCCCCGCCGTTCTCGGCGAGGAGTGGATGAACGCGAGCACCATCAACACCGCGAACCTCTCCGCGACGATCAGCGAGGTCGAGGAGTTCATGGAGCACATCTCCGGCCTCATCAGCGACTTCGTCGAGTCGCACCGCGACCGCACGATCCCGGGCACACGGCCCGTGCAGATTCAGTTCTCGATCTTCCCCGTCATCGGCGGCGAAGAGGTTCCCCACGACGACACCACCACGACCAATAAGAAGGTGAAGAAATGACCACCACGACCGCTTGCACGACTTTCGAATCCACCCCGCCGCGTCGCCGCCACGCGCCCGCGTTCGACCGTTTCGTGGCCACCCTCGGCATGTCGTTGCTGCGCTGGGCTCAGGCTCGCACCGCGCGCCGCACTCTCACCCACGAGTCGCACGTCGCCGTTCGCGCGCTCGAGACCGAACGTGCCGCGCGCGAACTCGCCGTTCAGCGCACGGCGGCAATGCGCGGCTTCTAGCCGACGACCGCGCGGCGTGTGTTCACGGCCGCGCGGCGATCAGTTGCCGTGCTCCGCGAGCACGATCGAGGTCACCTCGACGTGCTCACCCTCCACTATCTCCAGCTCACTGATTCGGCCGACGGCCCTGAGGTCGTCGGCTGCTTCACGCAACAGGGCCGGAGCCGTGATCGTCGCACTCGCAACCTCGGTCTTCTGCGACGCCTTGGCGTTGGTCTTCGCCCCACGGATGCCGACGAGCGCCTCCCCGACAAGCTCCAGCAGTCCCGTGGGCTGGGTGGTAGCCTGCGGCGTGGGCCATGCGGCGGTGTGCACGCTCGTATCGTGGGTCCACGACCACACCTCCTCCGTGGCAAAGGGGATGAAGGGCGCGAAGAGCCGCAGGAGCACGTCGAGCGCTGAGTGCAGCGCGACCACCGCGCTCGTCTGGCCTGCGGCATCCGTCGTCTGGTAGGCGCGCTCTTTGACGAGCTCGAGGTAGTCGTCGCAGAACGTCCAGAAGAACTGCTCCGCGGCTTCGAGCGCGCGGGCGTGGTCGAACTCGTCGAACGCCCTGGTCGCGGTCTCGATCACGCGGTCGAGCTCGGCGAGCAGGTCGAGGTCGAGCGGATGGGTGATGCGGGTCTCGATACGACCCTGCGGATTTACTCGACCAGCGGGGTCGGATGTCGCCGGTTGAGTGGCCTGCGCAGCAGGCGTATCGAAACCAGCGGGCTGGGGCTCGGGGAAGGAGTAGACGAACTTGGCCGCGTTGAGCACCTTGATGGCGAGCCTGCGGCCGATCTTGATCTGCTTCGGGTTCTGCGGGTCGAAGGCCGCGTCGGTGCCGAGGCGTGACGAGGCAGCCCAGTAGCGCACCGCGTCGGATCCGTGCTCGTCGAGCATCGCCGAGGGGGTCACGACGTTGCCCTTCGACTTTGACATCTTCTTGCGGTCGGGGTCGACGATGAAGCCGCTGATGCCCGCGTTCGCCCACGGCACGGTGCCGTGCTCGAGCTGCGCGCGCAGCACGGTGGAGAACAGCCAGGTGCGGATGATGTCCTGGCCCTGACTGCGCAGTGAGTAGGGGAACACGAGGTCGAAGAGCTCGGGGTCGGTCTCCCAGCCGCCGGCGATCTGCGGGGTGAGGCTCGACGTGGCCCAGGTGTCCATGATGTCGTGCTCGCCCTCGAAGCCGCCCGGCTGGCCGCGCTGGCCCTCATCGAAACCGTGGGGGGTGTCCGACGACGGGTCGACCGGCAGCGCGGCCTCCTCGGGCACGATCACCCCGCCGCGCTCGCCGTTCTCGTCGAGCTCGTACCA
>JAHBSW010000014.1 GCA_019638935.1 Cryobacterium sp. | reverse complement strand
CAATGACAACCGCCTGCTCCTGGTCGACGAGCCCACGAAGGGGCTCGCACCGATCATCGTTCAGCAGGTGACGGATGCCTTGGCCGAGGCCGCGCGCACCGTTCCGATTCTGCTCGTCGAGCAGAACCTGGCGGTGGTGCGTCAGCTCGCCGAAGACGTCATCGTGCTCGACGGCGGCCGCGTCGTCTACACCGGCAGGGCACAGGAGCTGCTGTCCAACGACGATCTCGTGCACAAGTTCCTCGGTGTTCACTCGGGCGAGGGGAGCGAAAGCGCATGAGTACTGTCATCCTGCTGCTCATCACGGGACTCGGCCTCGGGGCCCTGTACTTTCTCGTGGCATCCGGCCTCTCGCTCATCTACGGCCTCATGGATGTGCTCAACTTCGCGCACGGCGCATTCCTCACACTGGGCGCTTTCGCGGGCTACGAGTTCGCGAAGGCCATCGGGGGAGCGAGCTGGGGCACGTTCCTCATCTCGATTCTCATCGGAGCGATCGTCGGAGCCCTGTTCGCGACGCTCACGGAGCTCCTGCTCATTCGCAAGCTCTATGAGCGACTCATCGAGCAGGTGCTCGTGACGGTCGGTCTCTCGCTCGCCGCTGTCGCGCTCTTCGAGGGGATCTGGGGTCAGGACCCGCTCTACACGACCGGACCCAGCTGGCTCAACCAGACGACCAATGTTCTCGGCGCCACGATCCCCAACGACCGTTTCATCTACATCATCGCCGCCGTGCTCGTACTGCTCGCGATCGTGGCCTTCCTGAAGTTCACCCGCTACGGTCTCATCATCCGCGCGGGAGTGGAGAACCGCTCGATGGTCACCGCGCTCGGCATCGACGTGCGCACCGCCTTCACGATCGTCTTCGCGATCGGTGGTGCCGCGGCCGGTATCGGCGGAGTGCTCGCGAGCCACTACTACGGCAGTGTGACGCCCTATCTCGGCGGATCACTCCTGATCTTCGCGTTCATCGTCACCGTCATCGGCGGGCTCGGCTCGCTCGCCGGTGCGGCCATTGCCTCGGGACTCGTCGCCGTGCTGCAGCAGTTCGCGAACTACTACTTCGGACTCGGCGACCTCATCGTGGTGCTGCTGCTCGCGGCTGTGCTGCTGCTTCGTCCGTCGGGACTACTCGGGAGTAAGAAAGCATGAACCGTCAGGCGATCTCGAACCTCTTCGCGAACCCCTTCGTGAAGTGGGGTCTCGGTGCAGTACTCGTGCTCTTCATGGCGGTGCTGCCCCTGCTCAACATCAACATTCCCGGCGTGCTGCCCGGACCGACCTACACGCCGGGCTCGCTGCAGCTCATCGCCTTCGCGATGCTCATCGCCTCACTCGCGCTGAGCTACCACCTCATCTTCGGTGTCGCGGGTCTGCTCTCCTTCGGCCACGCACTGTACTTCGCGGCAGGCGCATACGGCCTGGGGATCGCGCTGCGCCACCTGCAGCTCGAACTCGTCCCCGCGATCGTGTTCACCCTCGCGCTCGGCCTCATCATCGCCGGGGCGGTGGGTGCGCTGAGCCTGCGCGCCACGGGCATCGGCTTCGCCATGGTCACGCTCGCCTTCGCCCAGGCGGGCTCGGTGCTCGTGCGCCGCAACCCGGGTGGACTCACGAACGGTGACGAGGGACTGGGTCTGGCCACGGCGAACGTTCCCGACTTTCTCATCGGCGTGATCAACACCAAGAACCTCTACTGGATGTGTCTCGTGGTGCTCGTGATCGTGTTCCTCATCACGACCTGGTTCGAGAAGTCACGCGCCGGGCACGTTGTCGCCGCGACGCGCGAGAATATCGGCCGGGTTCGCGTCATCGGCATCCGGCCCTACTTCGTGCAGCTGCTGACCTTCGTGATCTCGGGTGTTCTCGCCACGCTCGTGGGCATGGCGTATATGCTCCTGCAGTCGAGTGCGACGCAGAAGGTCATCACCGCGGAGTTCACGTTGAGCCTGCTTGTCATCGTCGTGCTCGGTGGCGTCGGCTACCGCTGGGGCGCCGTGATCGGCGGAATCGTCTACACCTTCCTCGACCAGCGACTCACCGCCCTCGCGGGATCAGAGGCGATCGCGAATCTGCCCGACATCCTGCGCATCCCGCTCTCCGAGCCGCTCTTCATCCTCGGCACCCTGTTCATCCTCGTCGTGCTCTTCCTCCCGGGCGGCATCTCGGGAGTGGCCCTTCGCCTCGCGCGCGGCAAGACTGGACTCGCCAAAGAACGACAGACTCTGGAGGAGCTCGCGTGACTCACGGACTGCACACCCTGGGGAGGTGGACGCGCGACCGCGCGACCGCCACCCCGCTGCGTGCTGCAGTCGACGACCGCGGAGTCGAGCTGACCTACCGGGAACTCGATGAGCGCGCTACTGCACTCGCCGACGCATTCCTCGACCAAGGCTACGGAGTCGGGGATCGCATCGCGACGATCACGGGCAACAGCGCCGATCACGTGGTGCTGTTCTTCGCCTGCGCGAAAGCGGGTCTCGTGCTCGTTCCGCTCTCCTGGCGTCTATCGCCGCGCGAGCTCGCACTGCAGCTCGAGCAGTGCGCACCCGCTCTCCTGCTGGTGGAGGAGGAGTTCGATTCGCTCGCGAGCGCGGCACGCAAGCGGCTGCTGCAGCCGCTCACGACAACATCGCTCGGCGGCAGCGGCGTCGAAGCGAACATGCCCCACCCGGTGCGCTGGGGTCTCGAAGACGCTCCCGTGCGACGCGCCGTGCGCGATGACGATCCGCTGCTCATCATCTTCACCTCGGGCACCCAATCGGCCGCCCGCGGCGCCGTGCTCACCCATGCCAACTGCTTCTGGACCAACCTCGCACTGTCCCGGATCGTCGACGTTTCGGCGACCGACATCGTGCTCGCGGTCATGCCGCAGTACCACGTCGGCGGGTGGAACGTTCAGCCCCTGCTCGCGTGGTGGGTCGGCGCGACGGTTGTGCTCGAGCGCACCTTCGATCCCGGTCGTGTGCTGCAGCTCATTCAGGACCGCCGCATCACCACGATGATGGGCGTGCCCGCGAACTACCTCTTCCTCTCGGAGAACCCCGCCTTCGCCTCGACCGACCTGTCGAGCCTCACGCACGCCATCGTCGGCGGAGCCCCCATGCCCGAGCCGCTGCTGCGCACCTGGCACGCCCGGGGTGTCGCGCTCACGCAGGGCTACGGACTAACCGAGGCAAGCCCCAACGTGCTGTGCCTTCCCGACGAGGATGCACGCACCAAGATCGGCCTCGCCGGCAAACCCTATCCGCACGTCGAGGTGGCCGTCGCCGACATGGTCACCGGCGCGCCGCTGGATGGCGCCGCCGAGGGTGAGCTTCTCGTGCGCGGACCGAGCGTCTTTCCGGGCTACTTCCGCAACGAGGAGGCGACGGCTCTCGCCCTGCGCGACGGGTGGCTGCACACCGGCGACCTCGTGCGGCGCGACGCCGACGGCTACTACCAGGTGATCGATCGCATCAGCGACATCTACATCTCGGGGGGCGAGAGCATTTCGCCCTCGGAGGTGGAGAGCGTGCTCGCCGCCCATCCCGCCGTCGCCGATGTGGCGGTGGTCGGTGTTCCGGATGACCGCTGGGGCGAGGTCGGCGTCGCGTTCGTGGTCGTGCGGCAGGGCGTTCCCACCGACGAGGCAGCGCTGACCGAATACTGCCAGCAGAATCTTGCGGGTTACAAGGTTCCCAAGCGCATTCTCATGAGGTCATCGATTCCCCGTTCCGGGGCGAACAAGGTTCGCCGCCGCGAGCTCGTCGACGAGTTCGACGCGATGCGTTCCGGTGCGCAGACGGGGGCGGGCACGCCATGAGTGACGCTCCACGCACGGCTCGAGGCGAGCTCACGCGCTCCAAGCTCCTCGAAGCCGCAGAGAAGGTGTTCTCCGAGTGCGGTTACGCTGACGCGTCGATCGTGCGCATCACCGAGGCGGCGGGCGTCGCACAGGGCACGTTCTACCTCTACTTCTCGAGCAAGCTCGAGATCTTCGAGGAGCTCATCGAAGACCTCAACCGTCGCGTTCGTCACGCGATGGCCGAGGCGGCCGAGGGGGCCACGACGCGCATCGAGATCGAGCGGCAGGGCTTTCTGGGCTTCTTCAGGTTCACGGCCGAGCATCCCGCCCTCTACCGCATCGTGCGCGAGGCGGAGTTCGTCTCACCGAAGTCGCTGCGCCTGCACTACACACGAATCGTCTCGGGTTATATCGCTGGTCTCGGCAACGCGAAGGACTCCGGCGAGATCGGCGCGGATGTCGATCCCGCGGTCGTCGCATGGGTGCTCATGGGCATCGGCGAGATGGTCGGAATGCGCTGGGTGCTCTGGGGCGAAGACGGCCAGACCGGTGCGGACGACGACCCCACGGCGAGCGGAACCTCGAGCGTTCCCGAACACGTTTTCGATCAGATGATGAGCTTCATCGAGCGCGGCCTCGGCACGCAAGGCCGTCCGTAGGCGTGGACAAGAGCAGAGCGGAAGGACCAGGAATGACCGATCTGACGGGCAAGAAGGCCGTCGTCACCGGCGGCGCCAGTGGAATCGGTGCCGCCTGCGTGCGCGCGTTCGCCGCAGCGGGGGCGAAGGTCGTCATCGCCGACCTCGACGGTGACGCCGCGACGGCGATCGCCGACGAGGTCGGAGGCGAGGCCTGGCAGGTCGATCTGAGCGATACCGCGGCCCTCGCCGAGCTCTCGCTCGATACCGACATCCTCGTCAACAACGCGGGCATCCAGACGGTCAGCCCCATTCAGGAGTTCGACCCGGCGCGCTTCAACCTGATCCTCCGCCTCATGCTCGAGTCGCCGTTCCTGCTCATCCGCGCAGCCCTGCCGACGATGTACGAGCGGGGCTGGGGCCGCATCATCAACCTGTCGTCGGTGCACGGCCTGCGCGCATCCGCCTACAAATCCGCCTACGTCGCCGCGAAGCACGGACTCGAGGGCCTCTCCAAGGTGACCGCGCTCGAGGGCGGGCCGCACGGCGTCACGAGCAACTGCATCAACCCCGGCTACGTGCGCACCCCGCTCGTCGAGAAGCAGATCGCCGACCAGGCGAAAGTGCACGGCATCCCCGAGTCGGACGTCGTCGAGAAGATCATGCTCACCGAGAGCGCCATCAAGCGCCTCGTCGAGCCCACCGAGGTGGCTTCCCTCGCACTGTGGCTCGCGGGCGATGACTCGAGCATGGTCACGGGGGCGTCCTACACGATGGACGGCGGGTGGACCTCACGATGACACGTGTTCCAGCGCCACCGTACGAGTTCCGCACGGTTCCCGTTCGCGGCGGCGAACTCGCCGTCGGAGTGTGGGGCGACGCGGATGCCGCGCAGACCGTTCTCGTCGTGCACGGGGTGACGGCCTCGCACCAGTCGTGGCCGCTCGTGGCGCAGAACCTGCCCGGGGTGCGCGTCATCGCGCCCGACCTTCGCGGTCGCGGGCGGAGCAACGCACTGCCCGGTCCCTACGGAATGCCGCAGCATGCCGACGATCTCGCCGCGGTGCTCGACGCGTTCGACCTCGACCGGGTGGTCGTCGTGGGTCACTCGATGGGGGGGTTCGCATCGCTCGTGCTGGCGCACCGGCATCCGGAGCGTGTTTCCGAGCTCGTGCTCGTCGACGGCGGGCTGCCCCTGGCGGTTCCGCCCGATGTGACACCCGCCGAGTTCACGAGAATGGTGCTCGGCCCCGCCCAGGACCGACTCTCGATGACGTTCGAGAGCGTCGACTCCTACCTCGACTTTTGGCGTCATCATCCGGCCTTCGCCAACGACTGGTCGCAGACGATCAAGGACTACGTCGCCTACGATCTCGACGGAGACGCCCCCGAGCTGCGCCCCTCGACGTCGTACCGGGCGGTTGAGGAGGACTCCGCGGAACAGCTCGCGGGCACCAACTCGGTGACATCCGCCGTCGAGGCGCTGGCCCACCCCGCGATTTTTCTCCGCGCTCCACGCGGACTTCTCGACGCCGATCCGCTCTACACGCCCGAATACGTGGCAAAGTGGAGCGAGAAACTCACGACGCTGTCGACGATGGAGGTCGACGACGTCAACCACTACACGATCGTGCTCGGCGACGCGGGCGCGAAGCTCGTCGCGGGCGCCGTCACTCAGGTTCTCGCTCGCCACACAACGAAGGCAGGTACAACGGCATGAGCGACAGTAATCGCGGAGGCGCGCGCGGCAGCGCTCGCGCGGGCATCGACAAGACGGTCGCGACCGCGGCCGAGGCCGTCGCGGACATCGCGGACGGGTCGACGATCGCGTGCGCGGGGTTCGGGCTCTCGGGCATCCCCATGGAACTCATCAACGCCCTGTACGACCTCGGCTCGAAGGATCTCTCGATCGTGAGCAACAACTGCGGCGTCGACGAGTGGGGGCTCGGGGTGCTGCTCTTCGCCAAGCGCATCCGCAAGATGACGTCGTCGTACGTGGGGGAGAACAAGGAGTTCGAGCGGCAGTTCCTCTCGGGTGAGCTCGAACTCGAGCTCACCCCGCAGGGCACGCTCGCCGAGAAGCTGCGCGCGGGCGGATCGGGCATCGCCGCGTTCTTCACCCAGACCGGCGTGGGCACGCAGGTCTCCGAGGGCGGCCTGCCTCGCCGCTACGCCCCCGACGGCAGCGTCGTGGTCGCGAGCCCGCCGAAAGAGGTCCGCTCGTTCGAGGTGCGCGGTGAACAGCGCGACTTCGTGCTCGAGGAGGCCATCACCACGGAGTTCTCGCTCGTGCACGCCGCCAAGGGCGACCGCCACGGCAACCTCGTCTTCAACAAGGCCGCGCGCCAGTTCTCACCCGTCGTCGCCATGGCCGGACGCATCTGCATCGCCCAGGTCGAGGAGCTCGTCGAACCGGGCGAGATCGATCCCGACGAGGTGCACCTGCCCGGCATCTACGTCCACCGCATCATCGAGGTCGGCAAAGACATCGAGAAGCGCGTCGAGCGACGCACCGTTTCTGAGAAGGCAGCGACAGGATCGACCGCGACCGAGAAGGGAAACTGACATGGCTCTCACTCGCGACGAAATGGCGGCACGCGCCGCGCTCGAGCTCGAGGACGGCGCCTACGTCAACCTCGGCATCGGCCTGCCGACGCTCGTGCCCAACTACGTGCCTGAGGGGCTCACGGTCGTGCTGCAGTCGGAGAACGGCATCCTCGGTGTCGGACCCTACCCGGCCCCGGATGCCGTCGACCCCGACCTCATCAATGCCGGCAAAGAGACGGTCACCGTGCTGCCCGGCGCATCGTTCTTCGACTCGGCGACGAGCTTCGGCATGATCCGCGGCGGCAAGATCGACGCCGCCATTCTCGGTGCGATGCAGGTGTCGGTGAACGGCGACCTCGCGAACTGGATGATCCCCGGCAAGATGGTCAAGGGTCCCGGCGGTGCCATGGATCTCGTGCACGGTGCGGGCAAGCTCATCGTGCTCATGGAGCATGTGGCACGCGACGGCTCCGCCAAGATCGTCAATGAGTGCTCGCTGCCCCTCACGGGTCGCGGTGTCGTCGATCGCATCATCACCGACCTCGCCGTGATCGACGTCACGCCCGACGGTCTCGTGCTGCAGGAGGTTGCACCCGGCGTCACGATCGACGAGGTTCGTGCCGCCACAGAACCACCGCTCACCCTCGGAAAGGATCTCGCATGACCCTGCTCTCCGGCATCACCGCCCGCAAGGTGCCCACCGACCGCTACGAGGCGAATATTCTCGAGCGCGCGGGCGACAGCGCCGATGGCACGCCCGTCGTCTTCATCCACGGGAACGTGTCGTCCTCGCTCTTCTGGCAGCCCACCATGCTGCGCCTGCCCGCAGATCACCGCGCGATCGCGATCGACCTGCGCGGATTCGGCGACAGCGAGACGAAGCCGGTGGATGCGACTCGAGGTCTCGGCGACTTCTCGGACGACATCGCATCCGTTCTCGACGCCCTGGACCTCGACACCGTGAACCTCGTCGGGTGGAGCATGGGCGGCGGTGTCGTCATGCAGTTCATGCTCGAGCATCCCGGCCGTGCGCGAACGGTGACGCTGCAGGCACCCGTGTCGCCCTACGGTTTCGGCCCGACCGCGCGCGATGGCTCGCTGCTGTCTCCGGATGCCGCGGGTTCGGGTGCCGGGGGAGTGAACCCCGGTTTCATCGAGCGCCTGCGCGAGGGCGATACGAGCGATGAGGATCAGACCAGTCCGCGCAGCGTCTACCGCTCGTCCTACGTCAAGCCCGGCTTCGTCTCGGAGCACGAGGACGTGTGGGTCGAGTCGATGCTCACGACGAAGGTCGCCGAGGGAAGCTACCCGGGCGACTCGAAGCTCAGCGCGAACTGGCCCGGCTTCGCCCCCGGCGACGAGGGGGTGCTCAACACGATGGCCCCGACCCGCTTCAACACGAGCGCGATCGTCGACCTCGCGGTCAAGCCGCCGCTGCTCTGGATCCACGGCACCGACGATGCGATCGTGTCAGACGCCTCGTTCTTCGACTTCAATCACCTCGGCGCGCTCGGCGTCATCCCCGGCTGGCCGGGGGCGGAGATTGCTCCGGCGCAGGAGATGGTGTCGCAGACGCGCGACGTGCTCACGCGGTATCGGGATGCCGGCGGCTCGTTCACCGAGCTCGAGCTCGCCGACTGCGGGCACTCGCCCCAGCTCGAGAAGCCGGCCGAGTTCGACGCGGCGCTGCACGCGCACGTTCGCTGACTTGTCTCCGCTGATCGAGTAGCGGGCGCAGCCCGCGTATCGAGATCCGGTGCGCTGGTCTCGATTCGGCCCCGCGGGTCTACTCGACCGGCGGTTGCTCGTTGCTTGGGGAGTGCGCCTAGCTTGCTGGTTGAGGAGATCGCCGAAGGCGATCGTCTCGAAACCCGCCTCTCGCGCGGTGATTTCGAGACGGTCACCACGCTCGCTCCTGAATCACCAAGGTGCGCCGAACTAGACTGAGATCGTGGCAGCAATCAACCTGGGAATGCCCCGAGTTCCCGAAGTTCTGAGTCCCCGGCGCAGGACCCGTCAGATCATGGTCGGCAACGTACCCGTCGGGTCTGACTCCCAGGTCAGCGTCCAGTCGATGACGACGACGCAGACGACGAACATCAATGCCACGCTGCAGCAGATCGCCGAGCTCACGGCCACGGGCTGCGACATCGTGCGTGTTGCCGTGCCGCACCAGGACGACGCGGATGCGCTGAAGATCATCGCGATGAAGAGCCAGATCCCCGTGATCGCCGACATCCACTTCCAGCCGCGCTACGTCTTCACGGCGATCGACGCCGGAGTGGGCGCGGTGCGGGTCAACCCCGGCAACATCAAGAAGTTCGACGACCAGGTGGGAGCGATCGCCAAGGCGGCGAAGGATGCCGGGGTGAGCATCCGCATCGGCGTCAACGCGGGCTCGCTCGAGCCGAGCCTGCTGCAGAAGCACGGCAAGGCGACGGCCGAGGCGCTCGTCGAGAGCGCCGTCTGGGAGGCGAGTCTGTTCGAGGAGCACGACTTCCACGATTTCAAGATCTCGGTGAAGCACTCCGACCCGATCGTCATGGTCAAGGCGTACCGCCTGCTCGCCGAGCAGGGCGACTGGCCGCTGCACCTCGGCGTGACCGAGGCCGGGCCTGCTTTTCAGGGCACCATCAAGAGCGCGACGGCGTTCGGCATCCTGCTCGGGGAGGGGATCGGCGACACGATCCGCGTCTCGCTCTCGGCGCCCCCCGTCGAGGAGGTCAAGGTGGGACTCAAGATCCTCGAGTCGCTCAATCTGCGCGAGCGCAAGCTCGAGATCGTGTCGTGCCCGAGCTGCGGTCGTGCCCAGGTGGATGTCTACACCCTCGCCGAGGAGGTCACCTCGGGGCTCGAAGGGCTCACGGTGCCGCTGCGCGTGGCCGTGATGGGCTGTGTCGTGAACGGTCCGGGCGAGGCCCGCGAGGCCGACCTCGGCGTTGCGTCGGGCAACGGCAAGGGGCAGATCTTCGTCAAGGGCGAGGTCATCAAGACGGTGCCCGAGGCCGAGATCGTGGCGACCCTGCTCGAGGAGGCGCACCGGCTCGCCTCGGAGATGCCGGATGCCCCGGTCGGCGAGCCCGTCGTCGTCACCTCGTAGCGCCGCCGGCACGGGCGCCCCGAGTCGATCCACCGTTTGTGGCAATCGTGGCCGAACGTTCGGCCGTAATCGCCACAAACCGTTGAATGGTTGCGGTGGTTGGGTGGTTGGGCGGAGGCCGACCTCGGCGCGGCCTCGGGCAACGGCAGGGGGCAGATCTTCGTCAAGGGCGAGGTCATCAAGACGGTGCCCGAGGCCGAGATCGTGACGACCCTGCTCGAAGAGGCGCACCGGCTCGCCTCGGAGATGCCGGATGCCCCGGTGGGTGAGCCCGTGGTCGTCACGCGGTAGGGCGAGTGGTTGGGCCCACTCGAGACCAGCGGTTCCGTTGCTGCGGTTTCGCATACGGCAGCGATCGATCACCCGCCAGTGAATGCCACCACCGCTAGTTCGGCGCCCGCTTGGGTGCACGCCTCTGACAGCTGCACGTAGGCCTCGTTCCAGGCAACGGAGTCGATGCCAGTTGGTGCTGATGCCCCTGCGTGGATCGCCGGGGCGGCGTGCTTGAGCGCAGCCACTGCGTCGCTCACCGCGCCTTCGGCGCGGGTCGGCACGCGGTCAAGCACGCGGGTGGCGAGCGCATCCCACCCCTCGTGCTCCTGTTGATCGATTCGGCCGTCGCGGTAGGCGATGTCCGCGTTGAAAAGGATGGTGAGCACGTCGCCGAATGCGACGCAGGTGTGGGCGTCGATGACCTCCGCCGCGGGCTCTTCGGCGTCGCGCGGTGGGGTGCTGGTGCACCCGGCCAGCAGCATCCCGCTGCAAAGCATGGCGACGGTGGCGACTCGTGAGCGGCGGAGCATCGCTGCCTCCTTGACGATCGGTTCTCCACAGCATAGTTCTGTACCTCACGCCGGTTGACCGTGCTGCGCGCGCATGCCATCATGGACTGAACGAACGGTCAGTCAGTAGGCGGCCCGCAGGTTTGGCACGAGCACCGAAGGCGGAGCATGGCGCAGTCACCCTTGAGAGTGGACGAGCGCGCCGACCGGGTGCATGTCGTGCTCGACAGGCCTGAGGCGCGCAACGCGATCGACCAGGCCATGGTCGACGAGTTCCACGCCGTCTGCGAGTCGCTCGAGAAGACCCCGCGCGTGCTCGTCGTCTCCGGTGCCGGAGGCATCTTCGCCTCGGGCGCCGACATCGCGCAGCTGCTCGAGCGCCGTCGCGACGATGCGCTCAAGGGCATCAACACGCGCCTCTTCGACCGCATTGCCGCTCTGCCCCTGCCGGTCATCGCCGCCGTCGACGGTTTCGCGCTGGGTGGAGGGGCGGAGCTCGCCTACGCCGCAGACTTCCGGCTCGCGAGCTCGACGGCGAGGTTCGGCAACCCCGAGATCGGCCTCGGCATCATTGCCGCAGCCGGTGCCACCTGGCGCCTCCCGCGACTCGTCGGCGAGGCGCTCGCGAAGCAGATTCTGCTCGCCGGCCGCATCCTCGACGCCGACGAGGCGCTCGCGGCAGGACTCGTCGTCTCGGTGCACGAGCCGTCTGAGCTTCCGGCGGCGGCCGACGCGCTCGCCGATCGCATCCTGAAGAACGATCCCGCCGCGCTCATGGCGACGAAGCGCGTGCTGGCACCGGGTGCGGAGCATCCCGCCGCCGAGCTCGCCGAGCAGGCGGTGCTGTTCGAATCGGAGGCGAAGCGCGAGCGCATGACCGCCTTCCTGAACCGCAAGTCGCAGGGCAACGGAAAGGCCTCAGGATGACCGCAGCACCCGAGATCCCGGGCCGCGTGGGGGTGCTCGGCGGGGGGCGCATGGGCTCCGGCATCGCGCACGCCTTCGCCCTCGCAGGGGCGAACGTGACCGTTGTCGAGCGCGACGACGAATCGCTGGCGCTTGCGCGCGGCCGCGTGCTCGGAGCCATGATGACCAGCGTGGAGCGCGGCACGACCAGCGAGACCGTGCCCGAGCTCACCGCGCGCGTCGGTTTCTCACTCGACGCGAGCGCGTTCGCCGACTGCGGCCTCGTCGTCGAGGCGGTTCCCGAGGCGCTCGATCTCAAGCGTGACGCTCTCGCGCGCATCGAGGCAGCGGTCGCGCCGAGCGCGTGGATCGCGACCAACACGTCCTCGATCTCGGTGACGACCCTCGCTGAGACCCTCGAGCACCCGCAGCGCTTCTGCGGGCTGCACTTCTTCAACCCGGTGCCCGCCTCGAAGCTCATCGAGATCGTTGTGGGCGAGAGCACGGCATCCGACCTCGTGGCCACCGCAGCCGGCTGGGCACGCGCCCTCGGCAAGACCCCCGTCACCGTCACCGACTCGCCGGGTTTCGCGAGCTCCCGGCTCGGCCTCGCGCTCGCGATCGAGGCGATCCGCATGCTGGAGGACGGCGTGGCGAGCGCCGAGGACATCGACGCGGCGATGGCGCTGGGCTACGGACATCCGATCGGTCCGCTCGCCCTCACCGACCTCGTCGGTCTCGACGTGCGGCTCGGCATCGCCGAGTATCTGCACGCCACCCTGGGCGATCGCTTCGAACCGCCCGCGCTGCTCAGGCGGCTCGTCGCCGAGGGGCACCTCGGGCGCAAGACCGGCCGCGGCTTCTACACCTATGACAAGAACGGCAAAGACAACGGCGAACGCACGATCGCCAGCAACGGGAGCGCACCATGACCGACTTCGTCCAGAGCTATCTCGCCGGAAAGTGGTGGAACCCGGGCGCGGGCGGCGTGGCCGTGCTCGACGCGAGCACGGGGGAGTCGGTCGCCACCGTGAGCGCCGACGGCGCCGACCTCGCTGCTGCGATCGCCTGGGCGCGCGAGGTAGGCCAGCGCTCGCTCGGGGCGCTGAGCTTTCACGAGCGCGCGCTCGTGCTCAAGCAGCTTGCTCAGCACCTCAATGAGCACCGCGACGAGCTCTACGCGATCTCGGCCAAGACGGGCGCGACGCGCGGCGACTCGATGATCGACATCGACGGCGGAATCGGCGTGCTCTTCACCTTCGGCTCGAAGGGTCGGCGCGAGCTGCCCAACGCGAACCTCATCGTCGACGGCGCACCCGAGGTGCTGTCGAAGGACGGTTCCTTCCTCGGCCAGCACATCTACACGCGACTGCCCGGTGTGGCGGTGCAGATCAACGCGTTCAATTTTCCGGTCTGGGGCATGCTCGAGAAGTTCGCGCCCGCGCTCCTCGCCGGTGTGCCGACGATCGTCAAGCCCGCGACCCCGACGGCCTATCTTGCCGAGGCCGCGGTGCGCCTCATGCTCGACTCGGGGCTCCTGCCCGAGGGATCCCTGCAGCTCGTCTCGGGCTCAGCCCGAGGCATCCTCGACCTGCTCGACTATCGCGACCTCGTCGGCTTCACCGGCTCCGCGTCGACGGCGAACGCGCTGCGCGCGCACCCGAACGTGGTCAACGGGGGCGTCAGGTTCACGGCCGAGACCGACTCGCTCAACGCGGCGATACTGGGGCCGGATGCTGTGCCCGGCACGCCCGAGTTCGACGCCTACGTGCGCTCGTTCGTGGTCGAGCTGACGGCGAAGGCGGGGCAGAAGTGCACGAGCATCCGCCGGGCGATCGTGCCGCGGGCGCTCGTCGATGACGTGGTTGCGGCGGTGGATGCGCGGGTGCGCGAGAAGGTCGTCATCGGCGACCCGCGTGCCGAGGGCGTGACGATGGGCGCGCTCGTGAGCCGGGAGCAGAAGTCCGAGGTGCTCGACCGGGTGCGTGAGCTCGTCGACGCGGGCGGACGCATCGTGCTCGGCTCACTCGACGAGCCCGAGGTGCTGCGCGCCGACGGAACGACCGGCACCGCGCCCGAGGGCGCGTTCATGCAGCCGGTGCTGCTGCACTTCGCCGACGCGCTCATCGCCGAGGCACACTCGGTGGAGGCGTTCGGGCCGGTGTCGAGCGTCATCGGCTACGACACCGTCGACGAGGCGGTCGAGCTCGCGGCGCTCGGCGGCGGCTCACTCGTGGCGACGGTCGCGACGCATGATCCGGATGTCGCGCGCACCGTCATCGAGGGCATCGCCGCCCACCACGGGCGCACCCTCATCCTCGACCGCGACGACGCGCGCTCCTCGACCGGCCACGGCTCGCCCGTGCCGCACCTCGTGCACGGCGGACCCGGTCGCGCGGGCGGCGGTGAGGAGCTCGGCGGCATCCGCAGCGTGCTGCACCACATGCAGCGCACCGCGGTGCAGGGCTCTCCCGCGATGCTCACGGCCGTGACCGGGCAGTGGTTCACGGGGGCGCCGCGAAACCTCGACGGCACGCATCCCTTCAGAAAATCGCTCGCCGAGCTTCGGATCGGGGATGCTGTCGCCTCGCCCCTGCGCCAGGTCACCCTCGACGACATAACCGCCTTCGCCAACGAGACGGGCGATACCTTCTACGCCCACACCAACGAGGAGGCCGCGGCGGCCAACCCGTTCTTCCCGGGCATCGTCGCGCACGGCTACCTGCTCGTGTCGTGGGCCGCGGGACTCTTCGTCGACCCCGAGCCGGGTCCGGTGCTCGCCAACTATGGGCTGGAGAACCTGCGCTTCATCACGCCCGTGGCGGCGGGCGACAGCATCCGGGTGACGCTGACGGCGAAGAAGATCACCCCGCGCGAGACGGACGAGTACGGCGAGGTCTGCTGGGACGCCATCATCCACAACCAGAACGACGAGATCGTGGCCACCTACGACGTGCTGACCCTCGTGGCAAAGACCGTTGCTTGAGTAGCCGCGCAGCGTCACCTCCGGTGGTCGAGTAGCGCCCGCAGGGCGCGTATCGGGACCTTCCTCTTGCGAAAGAACCGCAGGTTGAGTAGCGGGCGCAGCCCGCGTATCGAAACCCAACCCTTGCAAAGGTCAGGTTTCGATACGCCGCCTGCGGCGGCTACTCAACCAGCGACGGTTCCGCGTTGAGGATCGTCCCCGCGCGCCCACGCGATGGCGATGAGTTCGCGCAGCACATCGAGGTCGATGTCGTCGAGTTTTTTGACGTAGAGGCAGCCGGCGCCCTCGGTGTACGTGCCCAGTTTCGGCAGAAGGCCGTGGGCTGACGGCAGGTCTTTGAGTCCGTAGAGGCTCAGCGCCGATTTGCGCGGTGAGAAGCCGGTCTTCGGCCAGTCTCCACTCGAACCGTTCTTCGCCGGAGACTGGTAGCGATAGCTGCCGTAGCCGACGATCGACGGCCCCCACATCACTGGCTCCGCGCCCGTGATCTCGAGGAAGATCTCGGAGAGCTTTTCGCCGTCCTCGCGTCGTCGATCAGGCGTTGCTTGCGCGATGAACTCGGCCACGGACGCCCGGGTCGGCTGTGTCTTGTTCTCTGCCATGCCCCATTATCGCTGCCGCACCCGCCGATCGAGTAGGCCCGCACCCCACTCTCGCCGGTCGCGTAGCGTCCGCACTCCACTCCCGCCGGTCGAGTAGCGCCCGCAGGGCGCGTATCGAGACCGCCCCGCCTGAAACCGTGACCGTGGTCTCGATACGCCGCTTCGCGGCTACTCGACCGACGGGGTAACGCACTAGTCGACCGACGGGGTAGCGCGCCTACCCGACCAGCGAGTCAGTTGCGGATGCCGCCGAACGCGACCGCGACGATGTCGTCGGCGACTTTCGCCGCGCTCACGCGACCATCGGGACGGTACCAGTCGACGACCGAGTTGATCATGCCGAAGAGCAGGCGTGTGATCGCCCGCGAGTCGACGTCGCTGCGGATCGCGCCATCGGCCTGGGCCTCATCGACGAGCTCGGCGACGGCGCGGTTGAAGGTGCGGCGGCGCTCCAGCGCCGCACGCTCGAGCTCGGTGTTGCCGCGCAGTCGCAGCAGCAGCGTCACGTAGGGCAGGCGGTCGGTGAGCACCTCGGTGGCGGCGCGCAGCACGAAGTCGAGGCGGCTCACAGCGGGGCTGGTCGTGGCGAGCGGATCGGCGAGCACGCCCTCGAGTCCGCCGAGGGCGCGGTCGAGCGCGAGCTCGAGCAGGTACTCCTTGCTGGGAACGTGGTGGTAGATCGCCGACTTGGTGATCCCTAGGTTCTCGGCGAGCAGTCCCATCGAGGTCGCGTCGTAGCCGTGACGGTTGAAGACCTCCACGGCGCCGAGCAGGATCGACTCCTGATCATGGGTGACGCGGGACTTAACAGCGGTGTCGACGGCGCTTGTCACGCTCATGCCCCGCCACCTCCGCTGGTTCTCTCTGCGGGATGCGCCTTCTGCATCCGCTCGGCGGGAACCGTGCGCGAGTGCCCGCGGAACTCGGCGATGAGGCCGTCTTGGTTGCGCACCTCGACATCGTAGATTCCGCTGCGGCCGCGCGCCGAGCGCAGCGTTGCGGTCGCGGTGAGCACATCGCCCTCGTGGGCGGGGGCGAAGAAGGTGATCTCGGCGCCGGACGACACCGTCACGCTGCCCTCGGTGTTGCAGGCGAAGGCGAAGGCCGTGTCGGCGAGGGTGAAGACGAGACCACCGTGGATGATCGCGTGACCGTTGAGCATGTCGCCGCGAACGGGCATCGTCACCACCGAGCGGCCCTCGCTCATCTCGATCACCGACATGCCGAGCAGCTCGGTCGAGGCGCGGTCGGCGCGCAGCATCGATTCGGGGTTCGCGTAGGTGCCGCTCATCGTTGACCACCAATCTGGGAGGTGTTAGCCTGAATACAGCCTAAACGAACGGTCGGTCAGTTGCTAGTATCGACGCGACCGCCAACCAATTGAAGGTGAAAGCAATGGCGCACCAGGCATCCGATACGCGTGCATCCGCTATGGGCACATCCGTCACGACTGAATCCGACTCCGCCGGCCAGGCTCGCTTCGACGAGCTCATCGCCGCCGACCAGCGCATCGAGCCTGCTGACTGGATGCCGGATGCCTACCGCAAGACGCTCATCCGCCAGATCTCCCAGCACGCGCACTCCGAGATCATCGGCATGCAGCCCGAGGGCAACTGGATCACGCGCGCTCCGAGCCTCAAGCGCAAGGCGATCCTCATGGCGAAGGTGCAGGATGAGGCCGGTCACGGCCTCTACCTTTACTCGGCCGCGCAGACCCTCGGTGTCGGGCGCGACAGGATGACCGAGGACCTCATCAGCGGCAAAGCCAAGTACTCGTCGATCTTCAACTACCCGACCCCGACCTGGGCCGACATGGGCTCGATCGGCTGGCTCGTCGACGGCGCCGCGATCTGCAACCAGGTGCCGCTGTGCCGCGCATCCTACGGCCCCTACGGTCGTGCGATGGTGCGCATCTGCAAGGAGGAGTCGTTCCACCAGAGGCAGGGCTTCGAGATTCTGCTGCACCTGAGCCGCGGCACCGCGGAGCAGAAGGCGATGGCGCAGGAGTCGGTCAACCGCTGGTACGCGCCCGCGCTCATGATGTTCGGACCGCCGGATGCCGATTCCCCGAACTCCGCGCAGAGCATGGCCTGGAACATCAAGCGCTTCAGCAACGACGACCTGCGTCAGCGCTTCGTCGACATGATCGTGCCGCAGGCGGAGGTGCTCGGGCTCACGCTGCCCGACCCCGCCATCAGGTGGAACGAGGAGCGCGGACACTACGACTACGGCGACCTCGACTGGGACGAGTTCTACGAGGTGCTGAAGGGTCGTGGTCCGGCGAACGCGATTCGCCTCGAGCGCCGGCGACAGGCGCATGAGGACGGCGCGTGGGTGCGCGAGGCCGCGGCGGCGTATGCGGCCCGGCAGCAGGCATCCGTCGTCGAGAGGATCGCCTCGTGAGCAAGAAACCCGTCGCCGCTGCGACCGACACAATGACCGACACCGCGACTGTGCAGGATGCCGACGTCTGGCCGCTCTGGGAGGTGTTCGTGCGCTCGTCGCGCGGCCTGTCCCATCTGCACGCGGGTTCGCTCAACGCCCCCGACGCCGAGATGGCGGTGCGCAACGCGCGCGACCTCTACACGCGGCGCAACGAGGGCGTGTCGATCTGGGTCGTGCCGTCGAGCGCGATCACCGCATCCGACCCCGACGAGAAGGACGCCTTCTTCGAGAGCCCGCGCGGCAAGGAGTACCGCCACGCGAGCTACTACACCGAGAGCGAGGGGGTGAAGCACCTGTGAGCGATACCTCGTTCAAGATCTCGGTCGGCGAGGCGCTGACCGCCGAGCAGATCACGGCGCAGGCTTCGAAGCCGACGGATGCCGTGGCCAGGTACGCACTCCGGCTCGGCGACGACGCGCTCGTGCTCGCCCAGCGGCTGGGCTGGTGGATCGCGCGGGCACCCGAGCTCGAGGAGGACATCGCCCTCGGCAACATCGCGCTCGACCAGCTGGGCCACGCGCGCTCGTTCCTGAGCTACGCCGCGCTCGCCTGGGACAAGACCGAGGACGACCTCGCCTACTTCCGCGACGAGCACGAGTTCACGAACGTGCAGCTCGTCGAGCAGCCGAACGGCGACTTCGCGCACGCGATCGCGCGACAGTTCATCGTGGCGCACTTCCAGTTCGAACTGTACCGACGCTTGACGGGGTCGTCGAACGACATGCTCGCGGCGATCGCCGCCAAGGCGGTCAAAGAGGTCGATTACCATCGCGACCACGCCACCCAGTGGGTGCTGCGCCTCGCGCTCGGCACCGAGGAGTCGCGCCGCCGCATGATCGCGGGGCTCGGGGTCATGTGGCCCTACGTCGAGGAGCTGTTCGAGGACGACGAGCTGGTGACGTCGCTCGGCGACGCGGCGGTGCCGCCGTCGACCCTGCGCGAGGACTTCGACCGGGCGGTGGGCGCAGTGCTCGCCGAGGCAGAGCTCGACGTGCCGCAGGGCTTCGTCGCGCGCGGCGGTGGTCGCAGGGGCGTGCACACCGAGTTCCTGGGGCCGCTGCTCGCGGAGATGCAGGTGCTGGCTCGCGCGCATCCGGAGGCGACATGGTGAAGAGTTCAGTGGTGAACGCCGTGGCCCCGAACGGCATACTCGAGCGCGACGCGCGCCCGCGCCCCGCTGACGAGGCTGCGGCCCGGGTGTGGGATGTCGCGGCGACCGTGCTCGACCCCGAGGTGCCGGTGCTGACGATCGAGGATCTTGGCGTGCTGCGCTCGGCAGCGGTCGTCGAGGGGCGCGCCCACGTGACGATCACGCCGACCTATTCGGGCTGCCCGGCGATGGAGACGATTCGTGACGACATCCGTCTCGCCCTTGAGTCGGCCGGGTATGGCGAACCGGTGGTCGAACTCGTGCTCTCTCCGGCGTGGACGACGGACTGGATGTCGGAGGAGGGCAAGCGCAAGCTCGAGGAGTACGGAATCGCCGCGCCTCATGGACACGCGGCGGCCAGTGGGCACCGGGCCAGCGGGCTGGGGCCGATCCGCACGACGGGCTCCGTGCGACAGCCTGGCCCGATCAGATTGGCGCTGTCGGTGAAGTGCCCGCAGTGCGGCTCGCTCAACACGCGCGAGCTCTCGCGCTTCGGTTCGACGAGTTGCAAGGCGCTCTACTCGTGCAGCGAGTGCCAGGAGCCGTTCGACTACTTCAAGGTGCACTAGTGGTGACGAATGGAGCGGCGCTCGTGCCGCAGGCTGTGCGCAAGCGCGCGCGCTTTCACCCGCTTGCGGTGCGCGAGGTGCGCAAGCTCACCGAGGACTCGATCGAGGTCACCTTCGCGGTTCCGGACGAGCTCGCGGGGGAGTACGACTACGCTCCCGGCCAGTACCTCGCGCTGCGCAAGGAACTGGGCGGCCGCGAGCTGCGGCGCAGCTACTCGATCTGCGCGGCGCCCGTGCCCGGCGAGCTTCGCGTCGCGATCAAGCGCGACCTGGGCGGGGAGTTCTCGACCTGGGCGAACGAGTCGTTGACGGCCGGGACGGTCATCGACGTCATGAGTCCGCAGGGCACGTTCACGACGACGGTGGCTCCGGATGCTTCGCGGCACTACGCGGCGATCGTCGCCGGCTCGGGCGTCACCCCCGTCATGTCGCTTGCGCGCACCATCCTGGCGGCGTCGCCGTCGACGCGATTCAGCCTCGTCTACTCGAACCGCACGGCGCAGGACGTCATGTTTCTCGAGGAATTGGCGGAGCTCAAGGATCGCCATCCCTCGCGGTTCGCCCTCTTCCATGTGCTGACGCGCGAGCGGCGCATCTCGGACACGTTCTCGGGCCGCATCGACGCTGATCGCTTGGGCACGTTCCTGGAGCACCTGGTGCGCCCGCACGATGTGGACGAGTGGTTCATCTGTGGCCCCTTCGAGCTCGTGCAGCTGGTGCGGGACACCCTGGAGGATGCGGGGGTTTCGCGTGAGCAGGTGCGGTTCGAGCTGTTCACGACGGATCGTCCCGACCGGCCTGAAGGCTCTCACGGTCGACCGGTCGTGGTGGACGAGCGCGAGGGCGTGCACACGATCAACTTCACGCTCGACGGGGTCTCGGCGTCGGTCGCAACCGCTCTGCACTCTCGGGAGACCATCCTCAACGCGGCGCTGCGGGTTCGGTCGGATGTGCCGTTCGCCTGCGCGGGCGGTGTCTGCGGCACCTGCCGCGCGAAACTCGTCGACGGCACGGTGGAGATGGACGAGAACTACGCCCTCGAACCGGAGGAGCTGGAGCGCGGCTACGTTCTCACCTGCCAGTCGCATCCGACCTCGGAAGCGGTGACGGTGAACTATGACGCGTAGCGCGCATCCCAAGATCTCGACGGCCGCGTACTGCTGCTCCGGCGAGCGCTGATCGAGCAGCCCGGCGAAGCCGGGCGTACCGAGATCTCACGACAAGAAACGCGAGGGGAACAAGATGATCGAACTAACCGTCTCCAACAACGTCGCAGAAGTGGTTCTCAACGTCCCCGACAAGCTCAACGCCCTCGACGATGCGGCGCTCGCCGAACTGGGCTCGGCGCTGGCCGAGGCAGCTGCGGCATCCCCCCGCGCCCTGCTGCTGCGCGGCGAGGGTCGCGCTTTCTGCGCGGGCCGCGACATCTCGGCGGTCGACCCGGCGAAGGATGACGCGCTGGCGTTCCTGCAGCACTCGTTCGGCCCCGTGATGCGCTCGCTCGCCGACTTCCCGGCGCCGACCTTCGCAGCCGCCCACGGTGCGTGCCTCGGCATCGGGCTCGGCCTGCTCATTGCGACGGATGTGGTCTACGTCGCTGAGGGCGCGAAGCTCGGTTCTCCATTCGCGAACCTGGGCGCGCTGCTCGATTCGGGTGGCCACGCCCTGTTCTTCGAGCGTCTGGGAGCGCACCGGGCACTCGACCTGATCTACACGGGTGAACTCATGTCGGGTGCGGAGGCGGTGGCGGCGGGGCTGTTCTCGCGCGCGGTTCAGGATGCCGAACTGCTCGACTTCACCCGCTCGAAAGCGGCGGCAGCGGCATCCGGGGCCACTCAGGCGTTCCTGGCGAGCAAGTCCCTGATCGCCCGCCTGCGCGACGAGCGCCTCGGTCTCTGGGACTCGATCGCCGTCGAGAACGCCGAGCAGGAGCGCCTGCGCGCGACCTCCGCCGACTACCAGGACGGCTTCCTCGCGTTCCAGCAGAAGCGCGAGCCGGGGTTCACCGGAACCTGACAGAGGGCGAGAACCAAGCTGCACCTCGGTTGCTGCTGGCACCGTGTCCCGCAGAAGGGAGAGGCAATGGCTCCGCCCGAAGTACGGCCGATAGGCGATCTGCCGAACAATGTGGGGAAGGCGGTGCACATCCTGCGGGCGCCGACGACCTGTTCGCGCTCGACGCCGCACAGCTGGGCGCGCGGGGCTAGGCCTTCCGCCGGTCGAGCAGCCGCCGCGGGCGGCGTATCGGGACCCCGATCTCGTTGCGACGCGCGAGAATGGGCTAATGCCCTCCGCCCTGCCCCTCGCCGACCCGGCGCCGCTCGACGGCGTGCTGCCGGCATCCGTCGCCGAGGGCGCGGGGGAGCGCAGCTTGGGGGTCTACCTGCACGTGCCGTTCTGCCGGGTGCGCTGCGGATACTGCGACTTCAACACCTACACCGCTGAGGAGCTGCGTGGCGTGACGCGCAGCGACTTCGCCGGGCAGGCGATTCGGGAGGTGCGGTTCGCACGCGAGGTTTTCGCCCAGGCCGGCCTGCCGTCGCGCCGCGTCTCCACTGTGTTCTTCGGGGGTGGAACCCCGACGATCCTGCCGGTGGACGACCTCTCCACCATGCTCGGCATCGTTCGAGACATGTGGGGGCTCGCGCCGAACGCCGAGGTCACCACCGAGGCGAACCCCGATTCGGTCGATGCCGCGTACCTGCACGCACTGAAGGCCGCAGGATTCACCCGTGTGAGCTTCGGAATGCAGTCAGCGGTGCCGCACGTGCTCGCCACCCTCGAACGCACGCATGATCCCGAGCGTGTGCCGCTGGTGGTCGCTTGGGCGCGAGACGCAGGTCTCGACGTGAGCCTCGACCTGATCTACAACACCCCCGGCGAGAGCGTCGACGACTGGCGACGATCGCTCGATGCCGTGGTCGCTCTCGAGCCCGACCACGTGAGCGCCTACTCGCTCATCGTCGAGGACGGCACCAAGCTGGCGCGGCAGATCCGGCGCGGCGAGGTCGCCGAACCCGACGACGACCTCGCCGCAGAGCAGTACGAGCTCGCGGATGCCGTGCTCGCCGAAGCGGGTTACGACTGGTACGAGGTGAGCAACTGGTCCCTTCGGCACGGACGCTCCACATCCTCCTCAGGACAAGCCCGCGATTTTCGCTCCCGCCACAACCTCGCCTACTGGCAGGGACAGGATTGGTGGGGCGTGGGGCCGGGGGCGCACAGCCACGTGGGCGGTGTGCGCTGGTGGAACGTCAAGCATCCCGCCGCCTATGCGGAGCGGATTCTGGCCGGACACTCGCCCGCGGCGGGCCGCGAGACGCTGGACGCGGAGACCAGGCGGGTGGAGCGGGTGCTGCTGGCCGTGCGCATCCGCGAGGGACTGCCGCTGAGCGAGCTCACAGCATCCGGTCGCACCGCGGTGGCCGGTCTTCTCGCCGATGGCCTGGTCGAGCCCGCAGCGGCGCTCAGCGGTACGGTCGTTCTCACGCTGAGGGGCCGCCTGCTCGCCGACGCGGTGGTGCGAGCGCTGCTCAGCGAAGAGACAGCACCGCCAGAGCGGGCTGAAACCTACACGGGAGGATTGTGATGGCAACCCGGCACCTCAGCGACATGGCGCGAGCCAACTGGAGCTCTCTCATGTCAGGCCTCATCGGAGTGGGGGCGGCGTTGCTGGTCGCGCAGGCGGACGGCGGCTTCGCCGGCCTGCCGACGCTGTCGTTCGCGATCGACGTCTACGTGGTGGCGTGGCCGGCGTTCGTTGCGATCTACCTGAGTTGGACCCACGTCGCATACTCACGCCACGGACCGCGGGCACTCGGCTCGCGTGCCCGACGAGAGAACGAGATCCAACGGCGATGGTGGTCGTCCCTCATCGGCTACGGGGGCGCCTCGAGCTGGACGCTGACTGCTGCGCTGGTCGCCATCTTCGTGACCGTCGTCATCGCGCAGAACGTCGGCTATAGAAGCGATCTGCTCTATATCGGTCTGGGGCTGCTCTGCGTGGCCGGCTCCTGGGCGCTGATGGCCTACTCGTTCGCGCTGCAGTACCTGCGGCTCGACGCCGGCGGAGCCGAGAACGGCACTCGACACATCGATATGGGTCTTGACGGCGATGCACGATTCGGCGACTATCTGACGCTCGCCATCCTGCTCTCCACGATGGCGGCGACGGTTTCGGCGACGATTCGCACACGCGAGGCGTGGTTCGTCGTGCGCACCAACGTGCTTTTCGCCTTCACCTTCAACTCGGTGATCGTGGCCATGGTGGTCTCGCTGCTGCTCGGTGGTTTCGCGACCGGCTAGCGAACAGCGAGCCTGGAACCTGCTAGCTCACGAACTTGAATGCCACCGGATAGGTGTAGTACTCGCCCCGGTTCGCCGCGACCGCCGCGATGATGCTGAAGACGATGGTGAGGATGCCGGTCGCAATGAGGATGAGGAAGCCGATGAGGAGGAAGGTCGTGATCACTCCCACCGCATAGGCGATGAGGATGGTGATCTGGAAGTTCAGGGCGGTCGCGGTGTGCTGGCGAATGAACGGTCCGCGGTCGCGGAACACGATGTACGCGATAAGTGCGGGAACGAAGTTGAAGAAGATGCCCAGGATGTGGGTGAGGATCGAGAACGTCTTCTCATCGCCCGGGTTCATCGGCTGCGGGGCGGAGGCGGCGTAGGGGTTCTGCGGCGGAGGCGGGGGCGTTGTCGACATGTCGCCATTAAAGCACGAGGACCGGAAGCCAGGCTCCCGGTCCTCGCGAGTTCACAGCGTGAACTCGAACTGTTACTTGATGAGTCGGATGGCGAACGGGTAGCGGTAGCTGCCTCCGCCGTTGACCTTGACGCCGCCGATGATCGAGAACACGACGTTGATGAGCCAGGGGAGCCATCCGATGAAGGAGAGCAGGCCGGTGACTGCGAGGATCACGCCGAGGTTCTGGAAGGTTGCGGCAGCCCCGAGAGCACCGGTGATGATCGCGATGATGATGGAGAGCGCGATCGCCACAGCGATCCAGGTGATCTGCCAGTTGAGGGCTTCCTTGCTCTCCTGCTTGGTGAGCGCTCCGCGGTCCTTGAAGACGAGGAAGATGATGAGTGCGGGAAGGAAGCCGAGTACGCCGCCGAAGTGGGCGAACGAGGCCCACTGCTTGTCCTCAGCCTCGGTGAGCGGCGCGGCCGGTGCGGGCTGGGCGGCCGGGGTGGGTTCAGTCATTGATATTGCCTTTCAGTGAACGAGCCTGCACCAGTTCTAATGAACGGGCAGCCGTACGGTGGTCTACGTCACTCATTCGAGTGGCCGACGGCATTCCATACCGTAGCGCCGACGCGCAACTATTGGCAATGACTTTGACGGCGCGTGTCGCGATACAATTGGCAGTCACAGGGGTGGAGTGCCAAGCATGAGGGAGGCGGCGACCATGGTTTCCGATCGCAGCCTTGACGTTCTGAGGGCTATCGTCAAAGACTACGTCGCCACGCGTGAGCCGGTGGGTTCCAAGACGATCGTCGACCGCTACTCGTTCGGGGTGTCTGCCGCGACGATTCGCAACGACATGGCTCTGCTGGAGGACGAAGAGCTCATCACTGCGCCCCATACGTCGTCGGGTCGCATTCCCACCGACAAGGGCTACCGCGTCTTCGTCGATCACCTGTCGGGACTGCACCCGCTGAGCGCCGCGCAGCGTCAAGCGGTGGAACGATTCCTCGACGGGGCGAGCGATCTCGACGAGGTTCTCGCGCGCACCGTTCGGCTCCTGTCGCAGCTCACCCACCAGGTCGCTCTCGTGCAGTACCCCTCGCTCGGGCGGGCACACGTCCGCCACATCGAGCTCGTTCCGCTGAGCACGACCCGGGTCATGTCGGTGCTCATCACCGACACCGGTCGAGTGGAACAGCGCCTCATCGATGTTCACGCGGGCCTCGACGTGGAATTCCTGGCTGAGCTTCGCGCGGTGCTCAACACGAAGCTCAGCGAGGTCGCTCTGACCGATGTTGCGGAGAACCTCTCGACCATCGCCGACGGTTTCGTGCTCGAGCGTCGCGCTCTGGTGGACGATGTCATCGCGAGCCTGCGCGACCAGGTCGCCGCCAATCGCAGCGACAAGCTCGTGATGGCGGGCGCAGCGAATCTCGCCCTCACCGCCGACGATTTCGGCGGAAGCATCTACCCCGTGCTGGAGGCGATCGAGGAGCAGGTGACCCTGCTCAAGCTCTTCGCCGAGATGGAAGCGGACCGCACGACGGGGCTGTCGACGCGCATCGGCCACGAGAACGCATCCTTCGGCCTCGGCGACGCCAGCGTCATCGCGAGCGAGTACACGACCGCGGGCGGAGAGTTGGCGCGCGTCGGCGTGCTCGGGCCGACGCGGATGGACTACTCGACTAACCTTGCTGCGGTTCGCGCTGTGGCGCGCTACCTTTCCCGACTGCTCGGCGACGACTGAGCCGATAGCAACGATTCGTAAGGACACTACGTGGCAGACCACTACGCCGTACTGGGAGTCGAGCGCGACGCGACGCCGGAGCAGATCAAGAAGGCGTACCGTCGGCTCGCCCGCGAACTGCACCCTGACGTGAACCCGGGTGCGGAAGCATCGGAGAAGTTCAAAGAGGTCACCCACGCCTACGACGTGCTCTCCGACCCGCAGGCGCGCCAGCAGTACGATCTGGGCGGCGACCTCGGCGGGGCGTTCGACGGTTTCGGCGATATCTTCAGCCAGTTCTTCGGTGCGGGACCACGCGCGGCGGGCCCACGCTCGCGCCGTGAACGCGGGCAGGATGCCCTGCTCCGCGTCGAGGTGGACCTTCAGGACGTCGTCTTCGGAACCTCTCGCGAGCTCGAGGTCGACACCGCGGTGCTGTGCGAGACCTGTCAGGGATCGTGCTGCGCACCCGGAACCGACCTGCAGACCTGCGACATCTGCAGTGGGACCGGCCAGATTCAGCGCACCGTGCGCAGCCTGCTCGGCAACGTCATGACGTCGACGCCGTGCGGCACGTGCCGCGGTTTCGGCACCACGATCCCCAACCCTTGCCCGACCTGCTCGGGGCAGGGTCGCGTGCGTGCTCGCCGCAAGATGAAGGTCGACGTTCCTGCCGGCGTCGACACGGGCCTTCGCCTTCAGCTTCCCGGCCAGGGCGAGGCGGGTCCTGCGGGCGGCGCGAACGGCGACCTCTACCTCGAGATCAAGGTGCGCCATCACGATGTCTTCAGCCGCAGCGGCGACGACCTGCTCGCCACCCTCGAGGTGCAGATGACGGATGCCGCGCTCGGCACGACGGCGAACATCAAGGGTCTCGACGGCGACGTGCCCGTCGAGATCAAGCCGGGCACCCAGAGCGCTGACGTGATCACCGTCAAGGGTCGGGGGGTGACGCACCTGCGCGGCACGGGACGCGGCGACCTCAAGATCGGCGTTCACGTCATCACCCCGACGAAGCTCGACGCGAACGAGCAGAACCTCTTGCGCCAGTTCGCGGGCAACCGCAAGCAGCCGGCGCCGACGCTCTCCCACTTTCAGCAGGGACTGTTCCAGAAGCTTCGCGACCGGTTCACCGGGGTCTGACGAGCCGGTGCGCGGTGGCCCACTTCTACATCGACTCGCGGCTCGAGAGCACCACTCCCGGGGCGCAGGTCACCGTCTCGGGAACCGAGGCGCGCCACGCGGTCACGGTGGGGCGCCTTCGCGCGGGGGAGAGCATCCGGGTCGGCAACGGCCGCGGGGTCATCGCCACCGGCACGGTCACCGCGACATCGCCGAGCGAGTTCACGATCGAGGTGACGGATGTCGCGACACAGCGTCGCCTCGAACCGCAGCTCTGGCTCGCACAGGCTCTCGCCAAGAACGATCGTGACGAGCTCGCTGTTCAGATGGCGACCGAGCTCGGCGTCGACGGGGTGATCCCGTGGGCGGCGCAGCGCTCGATCGTCAAGTGGGAGGGCACGAAGCTGAGCAAGCACCTCGATCGCTGGGCCGCCATCGTTCACGAGGCGGCGAAGCAGTCGGTGCGGGCGTACGTGCCCGAGCTGGAGGACTTGAAGTCGACCAAGTCGCTCGCGTCACTCGCCGCCGACTTCGACACCTACGTGCTCGATCCGGCCGCGACCGAGCGTCTGGCGCAGGTGCGCCCGGGAGTGCGCGACATCCTGCTCATCGTCGGCCCTGAGGGCGGCATCGCGCCGGCCGAGTTCGCCCTGTTCGAGACGGCGGGCGCGAGCAGGCGACGCCTCGGCGACAGTGTGCTGCGCACCAGCACCGCAGGGGCCGCGGCACTCGCCACTCTCGCGGTCAACCTCGGTCGCTGGTAGGCCTCGCCGTCGCACTCGGCCCGCGGCAAGGCGCACCCGGTACGATGAATGCCATGTCAAGGCATCCGGAACCGACGATCTTCGAGCGGATCGTCGCACGCGAGATCCCCGCCGATGTCGTGTTCGAGAGCGATCGTGTCATCGCCATTCGTGACATCAACCCCCAGGCGCCCGTGCACCTGCTCGTGATCCCCAAGACGGCGATCTATCGCAACATCACCGAACTGGGCGCGGGAGACCCCGCACTGCTCGCCGAGGTCGTCGCCGTCGCCGGGCAGCTCGCCGAGGAGCACACGGGCGGCGAGTACCGGCTCGTCTTCAATCAGGGCGAGCGTGCCGGACAGACCGTGTTCCACGTGCACGCCCACGTGCTCGGCTCGGCTCCCGGCACCGAAGGCCTGGCGGAAGGAACCCTTGGCAACCTCTGATTCTGCGGCCCCCGGCGGCGAACTCGCTCATGAGAGCCTGAGCGTCGACGGAATCGCCATGGTGCGGCTGCTCGGTCCTCAGGACCGCCTGCTCAAGACCGTCGAACGGCAGTTTCCGCTCGTGCGCGTTCACGTGCGCGGCAACGAGATCAGTCTCGATGGCGAGGCCGGCCAGGTCGCCGACGCCAGGCGTCTCGTCGAGGAGCTCGTGCAACTCGTACGGGGCGGCGGCGAGCTCGGCGAGCCCGATGTGGCCACCTCCGCGCGGATGCTCAGAGAAGACCCCTCGCGCAGCCCGAGCGAACTGCTGAGCCAGGCGATTCTCACGAGCCGGGGCAAGTCGATCCGCCCGAAGACGATGGGGCAGAAGGCGTACACCGATGCGATCGACCAGCACACGATCGTCTTCGGCATCGGGCCGGCAGGAACCGGCAAGACCTACCTCGCGATGGCGAAGGCGGTGCAGGCGCTGCAGCGCAAAGAGGTCAACCGCATCATCCTCACCCGGCCGGCGGTCGAAGCGGGCGAGCGACTGGGTTTTCTGCCGGGAACGCTCAACGACAAGATCGACCCCTACCTGCGTCCGCTCTATGACGCGCTCAACGAGATGATGGATCCCGAGGTCGTGCCGAAACTGCTCGCGACGGGCACCGTGGAGGTCGCCCCGCTCGCCTATATGCGCGGTCGCACGCTCAACGACTCGTTCATCGTGCTCGACGAGGCGCAGAACACGAGCCCCGAGCAGATGAAGATGTTCCTCACGCGCCTCGGCTTCGGCTCGAAGATGGTGATCACGGGCGATATCACGCAGATCGACCTCCCCACGGGCGCGAGCGGCCTGCAGCTCGTGACGCGCGTGCTCGACAAGATCGACGACATCCACTTCGCCAACCTCACCAGCGACGACGTCGTTCGCCACACCCTCGTGGGTGAGATCGTCGACGCCTACACGGCCTATGACGCGAAGAGGCTGCGCGATCGTCACCGTGCGAGCGAGGCCGCGAACAAGCCCGATAAACGAAAGCCCGACAACCGAAAGCAGAGCCACTAGGTGTCGATCGAAGTCAACAACGAGTCTGCGATTCCGGTCGACGAGGCCGCCCTGCAGCGGCTCGCCGCCCATGTGCTGCGGGAGCTCCATGTGCACGCCGATGCCGACCTGGGCATCCTGCTGGTCGACGAGGCCGCGATGGAGCAGTTGCATGTCCAGTGGATGGACGAGCCGGGGCCGACGGATGTCCTGAGCTTCCCCATGGACGAGCTGCGGCCCGGCACCGACGACGACGAGACGCCGCCCGGCCTCCTGGGCGACCTCGTGCTGTGCCCCCAGGTGGCGGCCGCCCAGGCGGAGGCTGCGGGGCATCCGGTGCTCGACGAGCTCGTCATGCTCACGTGCCATGCCATCCTGCACCTGCTCGGCTTCGACCACGCCGACCCCGAGGGCGAGCGTGAGATGTTCGGACTGCAGCGAGACCTGCTCCTGAGCTTCACACTCGACGAGCGACGATAGGCGCACATGCTCATCCCCGTGTTCATCGTCGTCGCGGTTCTGCTCGTCGCGCTGGGCGGGCTCCTCGCCGCTGCCGAGTCGGCGATGGGCGTGCTGTCACGACAGGATCTGCTCGAGCTCTCCACACGCGCTCGCGCGAAGCGCTCGCTCAACGCCATCGCCGATGAGACGGGCGCCCACGTCAACGCGGCGAGCTTCGTTCGGGTCGTCGTCGAGACGACCGCGGCGGTGCTCATCACCCTCGCCTTCATGGAGGTCTTCGAGGAGTGGTGGTGGGTGCTGCTGAGTGCCGCCGTCATCATGGCGATCGTGTCGTTCGTGCTCGTGGGCTCGAGCCCACGCGCTGTCGGTCGCATTCATGCGCGCACCGTGCTGAAGTTCGCGGCCCCACTCGTTCACTTTCTGCGCGTCGTGCTGGGACCCATCGTCGCCGCTCTCGTGGCGATGGGCGATCGGGTGACGCCGGGTCGGCCGCGATCGAGCTCGTTCTCGTCGGAGGAGCAGCTGCTCAGCATGGTCGACGAGGCGGCTGAGCAGGACATCCTCGAGAAGGAGGACCGCGAGCTCATCCACTCGATCTTCGAGTTCAACGAGACCGTGGTTCGCGAGGTCATGGTGCCTCGCACCGACATGGTCGTCATCGACGGGGGCGACGGCATCGGGGCCGCGATGGCGATGTTCCTCGGCCGGGGCGTGTCGCGCATCCCGGTCATCGGCGACAACGTCGATGAGGTGCTCGGCATCCTCTATCTGCGGGATGTCGCGCGCCTGAGCTATGAGCGGCCCCTCGACTCCGAGAACACGACCGTCGCCGAGCTCGCGCGACCCGCGCTGTTCGTGCCGGAGTCGAAGAAAGCCGACGACATGCTCCAGCAGATGCAGCTGGAGCAGAATCACCTCGCCATGGTCGTCGACGAGTACGGCGGAATCGCGGGTCTGGTGACGCTCGAGGACCTCATCGAGGAGCTGGTCGGCGACATCTCCGACGAGTACGATCGCGCGGTGCCCGAGGTCGTCGATCTGGGTGACGGAAGCTTTCGCGTCAGCGCGCGACTGCCGATCGATGAGCTGGGCGATCTCTTCGGCATCGAGCTCGACGACGACGAGGTCGACTCGGTCGGTGGTCTGCTCACCAAGGCGTTCGGCCGCCTGCCCGAGGTGGGGTCGAACGCGAAGCACTCGGGTCTCCTGCTCGTCGCCGATCGGGTGGAGGGCCGCCGCAAGCGACTGGTGACCGTGGTCGTGGCACCTGACGAGACCCTCGCCGGCTTCTCTGACGCCGGTGCCCACGCCGCAGGCGACGACGCCGATGGTGGCGCTTTCGACAGTGCCGAGGGCGAGCGATCGTGAGCGCCAAGCCGAGCGTGCCGTTCCGAGCGGGCTTCGTGACCTTCGTCGGACGCCCCAACGTCGGAAAATCGACTCTGACCAACGCGCTCGTCGGCGAGAAGATCGCCATCACGAGCAGTAAGCCGCAGACGACCCGCCGCGCCATCCGGGGCATCGTGCACCGCGACGCGGGTCAGCTCGTCATCGTCGACACCCCCGGAATGCACCGCCCGCGCACGCTGCTCGGCGAACGGCTCAACGATGTCGTGCAGTCGACACTCGCGAGTGTCGATGTCATCTGTCTCTGCGTGCCGGCGAACGAGAAGCTCGGCCCCGGCGACCGGTTCATCAACGAGCAGCTCGATCAGTATCCGAAGGCGATCAAGGTCGCGCTCGTCACGAAGACGGATGCGGCGAGCAAGTCCCAGGTCGCCGAGCAACTGCTCGCGGTGAGCGGTATCCGGGACTGGACCGAGGTCGTGCCCGTGTCCGCGAGCGACGACCGTCAGCTCGGCACTCTCACCGAGGTGCTTCTGGGTCTCATGCCCGAGTCAGAGCAGCTCTACCCCGTCGAGACGAACACGGAGGAGGCGACGATCGACCGCATCGCCGAGCTCATTCGCGAGGCCGCCCTCGAGGGCGTGCAGGACGAGCTGCCCCACTCGATCGCCGTGACCGTCGACGACGTCGTTCCGCGGGAGGACGGAGGCATCACGGATGTCTACGCGAACGTGTGGGTCGAGCGCGACAGCCAGAAGGGCATCATCATCGGGCACAAGGGTTCGCGCCTCACCGATGTGGGCGCGAGGGCGCGCGCGCAGATCGAGCCGCTGCTCGGCTCACGCGTGTTCCTGTCGTTGCGTGTCAAGGTCGCCAAGGACTGGCAGCGCGACGCCAAACAACTGGGCAGGCTCGGCTTCTGAGACTCGTGCCCGGACAAGACCGTGCCGGTTGAGGAGATCGCGAAGCGATCGTCTCGAAACCAGCGCACCTATCGGGTGTCCACCGCAGTCAGCGCCGACCGCACCTGCACGACATCCGGTCCGTAGCGGTTGCTGGCCCACTCCTGGTAGGTGCCGTCATCGAAGACGACCGTCACGAACAGGTACCCGTTCTGGGGGCCGCTGTAGAGGATCTCGAAGGGCGCTTCGCCGTAGATCTTGTCGCCGATCGCGTTCAGTTCGGCATCCGTCGACTCGCCCGCGTTCTCGGGAAGCAGCGCGGGGTCTTCCACGTACATGGGGTCGTAGAGCGCGAGCATGACGGAGTCGGCCACCGTCAGGCTCTCGCCGTCGTACGCCCCCCACACGGCGAAGGTGCCCCAGGTGACGTTGCTGGCGGTTTCGGACCCGTCGTCGGCACCCCACTCCCAGCCGTGGAGCTCAACGCCCGAGCACTGGGGCGGGTAGGACTCCATGATCGCGCCCAGGCAGAGCTGGGGCGCAGCGTCGCCGATCTGCAACACGGTGCCCATGCCGACGACGTCGACCGGGTGGGCGGGCACGTCGTCGCCCTGCGTGGGTGCGCCGGGAGTCGTCGGCGTCGCGCAGGCGGCGAGGCCCACGGCAAGGGTCAGCGCGGCAACGGCGGAGAGAAGGGACCGTGGGCCTCTGGGGGCACGCTTGCTGTTCACAGTCCGATCTTTCCAGCGGCCTGCCGACAGAACCACCCAACGTTTTCGCCGTTTCGCGCGTCAGGCGCTCGTGGGTTGCCGACGTGTTGGTTGAGGGATTCGGGCTTGGCCCGAGTCGTCTCGAAACCATGTTTGTGTGAGGGCGGGCTTGTTGGTTGAGGGATTCGGGCTCCGCCCGAATCGTCTCGAAACCAACCAGTCGAAGACAAGCACTGTGAATAACAACCGACCCTCGACGCCCGCAGGTGCCACACTCCTCGCCATGCCGTTCGTCTACATCCTGCGCTGCTCCGATGGCTCGTACTACGTCGGCAGCACACGAAACATCGAAACTCGGCTTGAGCAGCACAACAGTGGAAACGGAGCCAGGTACACCAGCAGCCGTACTCCGGTGACGCTCGTCTTCTGCGAAGAATTTGAGGATGTGGGTGAGGCGTTTGCCCTGGAGAAACGCATTCAGGGCTGGTCCCGAGCAAAGCGTGAAGCGCTGATCGAAGGACGGTTCGACCTGCTTCCGGCGGCGAGTGCGCGACGAACGCGCTACGAACGGGAGCGATGAACGCGGGATCGACGGCCGCGCGGAAGGGGTGAGCGTGTCTCGCCGAGCTTTGCGCGTCGTGGGGTTGGTTTCGAGACGATTCGGGCTCCGCCCGAATCCCTCAATCAACACAGGCCCCGAATTTCTCAACCAACACGTGTGCCGGGTCCCTTAACCAACACGTGCGTCGGCTCCCTCAACCAACACGTCCGCGTGATGCGAGTGTCAGCCGAGGGGCGACAGCGTGTACATCGTTGGGATGATCTTTCGCGCGAGAAGGTGAGCGCGCGGCGTGGTGCACGTAGCGTTGACTCATGATCCGCAAACTGTCGACGTCGCAGCTAGCGGTCGACATCGCCCTGCCGAGTGCGCTCCTCCTCGTGCTCCTCGTTCCCTATTTCGCCGCCGGCGGTGTGCTCAGGACTGTGGTGCTCGCGGGCACCTGTGCCGCACTGGCGGTGCGCCGGTGGAGCCCTCTGCTGTCCCTGGCGATCGTGTGGATCCCGTCGCTGTGGCAGGTCGTGCTCCGGCTCGAACCGGATCCGTTGAGCATCGCCGTTCTGCCCGTGCTGTACTCGACCGCTCGCTATGGCGACCGCGCGACCAAATGGCTGGGCCTCGCCTCGGCGGGTCTGGGGGCCTTCATCATCGCGGTCTACCTGATCCTGGGACAGCCGGGCAGCTCGACCGCCTGCTGGCCGATCAGCGGTGACTGCTTAACCCCGGGTACGTTCTTCTCTCGGCTGAACTCATTCGCCGTGCTGTTCGTGCTGTTCGCTGCGCTGTTCGTGCTGAGCTGGTCGCTCGGTCTGCTCATGAAGACACTGAACCGGGCGCGCGTGAGCTCGCAAGCGCAGCGCGCTGCCGAGCAGAGCGTCGTCGTCGAGCAGGAGCGCAACCGCATCGCCCGGGACATGCACGACGTCGTGGCGCACTCGCTCGCCGTCGTCATCGCGCAGGCGGACGGTGCGCGCTACGCGCGAGGAAGGCAGCAGGATGCCGTCGACTCCGCCTTCGAGACGATCTCGAGCACGGCGCGGGACGCGCTCACCGACGTGCGCGTGCTGCTCGCACAGCTGCGCAGAAGCGAGTCGCACGCCCCGCAGCGGGCGCTCGCCGACCTGGACCGGCTCGTGGGGCAGTTTCGAGCATCCGGCCTCGACGTCGTCATGGATCGCGAGGGCGAGCCCGACGAGCCGGGACTCGGCGTCGAGCTCGCGATCTACCGCATCGTGCAGGAGGCGCTCACTAACGCCCTGCGCCACGGAAACGTCGCCGATCCGGTCACCGTCGACTTCGACTGGCGAAGCGCCGACGTGCGGCTGCGCATCGCCAACTCGGTCGCTGCCGAGCGTGTCGAGTCAGACCTGGGCCATGGTCTCGCCGGTATGCGCGAGCGCGCGCAGCTCGCGGGCGGCGCGTTCGAGGTGAGCGACGACGGCGAGAGGTTCACGGTCGTGGTCACGCTGCCGCTCGGCGCGGGGGTCGCCTCGTGAGCACACCGACGAGCGCAGCGATCCGTGTCGCCCTCGTCGACGACCAGGCACTGTTTCGTGCGGGCGTGCGCATGCTCGTGGAGTCGCAGGCCGACCTCGAGGTCGTGGGGGAGGCGGGCAACGGTGCCGAGGCGATCGAGCTCGCCGGGCGGGAGCGGCCCGATGTCGTTCTCATGGACATCCGCATGCCCGTGCTCGACGGCATCGAGGCGACCCGGGCCATCCTGGGTGCCGGCCCCGCTGCAGCGGGATCGCCCGCGCCGCGCATCATCGTGCTCACGACCTTCGACCTCGACGAGGCGGCGGCGCGGGCCATTCGAGCGGGTGCGAGCGGGTTCGTGCTCAAGGATGCCGATCCCGAGTTCCTGCTCGCCGCGATCCGCACCGTGCATGCCGGGAGCGCCGTCATCGCGGCGGGTGCGACGCAGGAGCTGTTCGAGCACTTCGGTCGCTCCGCTTCCCCGGTGCCGTCCGAGTTCGCTGAGCTCACCGATCGTGAGCGCCAGATCTTCGACCTCGCCGCCCGCGGACTCAGCAATGCGGAGATCGCAGCCCACGAGTTCGTCAGCGAGGCGACCGTGAAGACGCATGTGAGCCGGGTTCTCGCCAAGCTCGGCCTGCGCGACCGCGTTCAGCTCGTGGTCTACGCGTTCGAGCACGGCCTGCGGGACTAGCGCGAATCATCCTGAAGTCGCACACGGTCGCGACTCGTGCCCGACGCGGGGTCGCCGACGCGGTTTCTAGCGTTGACGCATGGCATACAACATCACTCAGGACGGGTTCGTCGCCCGCGTCGAGAACCTCAGCAAATCGTACGGAACCGGGGATGGCGCGGTCAGCGCACTCACCGATGTCTCGATCGGCCTCCGCCACGGAGAGTTCACCGCGATCATGGGGCCGAGCGGCTCCGGCAAGTCGACACTCATGCACATCATGGCCGGGCTCGACTCGCCGACCTCCGGCCGCGCGTGGCTCGGCGACACCGAGATCTCGGGACTCGACGACACCCAGCTCACCATTCTGCGCCGCCGGCGCGTCGGCTTCGTCTTCCAGTCTTTCAACCTCGTGCCGACGCTCGACGTCACCTCGAACATTCGACTTCCGTTCGAGCTCGACGGACGTCGCCCCAGCGCCGGCGAGAGCGAGTGGATCGACCAGCTCGTCCAGTCGCTCGGCCTCGCCGCGCGACTCACGCACCGTCCCAGCGAGCTCTCCGGCGGTCAGCAGCAGCGTGTCGCGATCGCTCGCGCCCTCGCGACGAGTCCCAACCTGATCTTCGCCGACGAGCCCACGGGCAACCTCGACTCCCGCACGAGCCGCGAGGTGCTCACCCTGCTGGCGACCGCGAGCAGGGAGTACGAGCAGAGCATCGCCATGGTCACGCACGATCCGATCGCGGCAAGCTATGCCGACCGCATCCTGTTTCTCGCCGACGGCCGCGTCGTCGACGACGTCGTGAGCTCGGGCGCCGGCGGGATGAGCGCCGAGGAGATCTCGCGCTACATGCTCAGTGCGGAGGCGGCGGCATGAGACGGGGCAACGCCCGCGACCACCGCCCGACCGTGATCGTCGCCGCACTGGGCAGCGCGTTCGGGGTCGTTCTCCTGCTCGTCACGCAGTCGCTGGGGGTCGCGCTCGCGAACGACGAGTTCGTTCGAGACTCCGGGTCGGGGGCCTTGCTGCTGAGCATCGTCGCCCTCGTCTTCCTCGTCATCGCCGTGTATGTCGGCGCGGTCGTGACGACCAACACGGTCGCGACGGTCATCGCGGGGCGCACGCGCACGATCGCACTGGTGCGGCTCATCGGCTCGAGCGCCAAGGCTGAGCGGCGCCTCGTCGCGGCCGAGGGCCTGCGATCGGGACTCATCGGCTCAGTCATCGGCGTGATCGCCGGCGTGGCGATCGCCGCGGGTGCCATGCGCGTCGCGGTAGTGACGGGGCTCGTCCCCGAGCTCGACTACCCTCTCCTCGACCCGGTCATCGGCCTCCCGTTCGCGATGGTCGTGCTCACGACGTGGGTCGCCTCCTGGGTGGGAACCCGCCGAGTGCTCGACGTCACGCCCCTGCAGGCGGTATCCGCCGCGGAGGAGTCTCGCCGTGAGCACGCCGTTCGGCGGACCGGGCGCACTGCCTGGGCCGTCGTGCTGTTCACGATCGGCACGCTCCTGCTCGCGCTCGGAATGATCGTGGGGCTGTTCAACCCGCTCGGCGTGCTCATCGGGGTCGTGGGCGGCATGCTCTCGTTCACGGGCGTCGTGCTGGGTGCGGAGCTCGTGATGCCGCCAGCACTCCGGCTCGTCGGCCGGATGCTGGGCCGCGGTCCCACAGCAAGGCTCGCCGCCGCGAACGCCGTGCGGTATCCGGAACGAAGCACTCGCACGACCGTTGGCCTCGTCATCGCCGTGACGCTCGTGACGATGTTCGCGGTCACCATGGAGTCCTTCCGCGCGCTCGCGCTCGCCGCGGCGGCGGAGAGCCCGGGATCGTTCGCGGGAATGGACGAAGCGCTCTCGGTCGCGGTCGGGGTCTTCTCGACGCTCATCGGGTTCTCGGCCGTGGTCGCCGCCACGGGAATGATCAACAACCTCTCGCTCTCGGTGCTTCAGCGCCAGCGCGAGCTCGGCCTGCTGCGCGCGCTCGGCTTCACGAGCAGTCAGGTTCGAGGCATGATCGTTGCCGAGGCCGCCCAGCTCTCGGTCACGGCGGTCGTCGTGGGCCTCGCGCTCGGCATCGGCTACGGCTGGGCCGGTGCTCAATCGCTGCTCGGGTCGTTCTCGGGGGAGCCGGCGATCATCGCACCCACTGTCCCCTGGGCACTCGTGGCGGTGCTCGCGGGCGTGGCGGCACTCCTGACGCTCGTGGCATCGATAGCACCGTCGCACCGCGCGACCAGGGTGACCCCGGTCGCCGCTCTCGCCGCGAACTAGTCCGTCCGCACGCCCGTCCCACGGCGCACACATGTTCGTAACTCAGGCAAAGTTGCCCAAGACCCCACGAATCAGGCTCCAGATGCCCTGTTTGAGCCGGTTTTGCCTGAGTTGCGAGCACCACGGGGGTGTGGGGGAGTCAGGAGTGCTAGCCTTGAGGCGTGTTCGGCCTGCTTCTCCTTAGCTGCCGCGACGAGTCCTAACGGGGCTCACTCGTCGCGGAGTTCTTCATTGGCCTCAAAACCTGACCGAACCGAGCGAGAGACGAAGAGATGAAGAACACGCAGTCGGCTTCTGCAATGCCGATCCACAAGTACCGCCCCTACCACGAGACCCTCAAGGTCGACCTGCCCGATCGCACCTGGCCGAGCAAACGCATCACGACGGCGCCGCGCTGGTGCGCGGTTGACCTTCGTGACGGCAACCAGGCGCTCATCGATCCGATGAGTCCCGAGCGCAAGCGCGTCATGTTCGAGCTGCTCGTCCGGATGGGCTACAAGGAGATCGAGGTCGGGTTCCCCTCGGCGAGTCAGACCGATTTCGACTTCGTGCGCACCCTCATCGAGGAGAACCTCATTCCTGATGACGTGACGATTCAGGTGCTCACCCAGGCGCGCGAGCACCTCATCACGCGCACCTACGAGTCGATCAAGGGTGCGAAGCAGGCGATCGTTCACCTCTACAACTCGACGAGTGTGCTGCAGCGCGACGTCGTCTTCCGCACCGACAGGCAGGGGATCATCGACATCGCGCTCGAGGGGGCTCGGCTGTGCAGGGCTGCGGAGCCGATCGCGGCGGGCACCGAGATCTTCTACGAGTACTCACCGGAGAGCTACACCGGCACCGAGCTCGAGTTCGCTCTTGACGTGTGCAATCAGGTGCTCGAGGTCTTCGAACCGACGCCCGAGCGCAAGGTCATCATCAACCTCCCGGCGACGGTCGAGATGGCGACCCCGAACGTCTACGCCGACTCGATCGAGTGGATGAGCCGCAACCTGAACCACCGCGAGAACGTCATCCTGAGCCTCCACCCCCACAACGACCGAGGCACCGCGGTCGCGGCCGCCGAACTCGGCTACATGGCGGGCGCGGATCGCATCGAGGGATGCCTGTTCGGCAATGGCGAGCGCACTGGAAACGTCGACCTCGTCGCTCTCGGAATCAACCTGTTCACGCAGGGCATCGACCCGCAGATCGATTTCAGCGACCTCGACTCGATCAAGCGCACAGTGGAGTACTGCAACCAGCTGCCCGTTCCCGAGCGCAGCCCCTGGGCCGGCGACCTCGTCTACACGGCCTTCAGCGGCTCGCACCAGGATGCGATCAAGAAGGGCTTCGAGGCTATGGCGGCGGATGCCGAGGCTCAGGGCAAGAGCGTCGACGATCTCGTCTGGGCGGTTCCCTACCTGCCCGTCGACCCCAAGGATCTCGGCCGCTCCTACGAGGCGGTCATCCGGGTCAACTCGCAGTCGGGCAAGGGCGGCGTCGCCTACCTGCTCAAGACCGATCGCTCACTCGACCTGCCGCGCATGCTGCAGATCGAGTTCTCGGCCGTCGTGCAGGCGAAGACGGATGCCGAGGGCGGCGAGGTCTCGAGCGACGAGATCTGGCAGATCTTCAGCGACGAGTACCTTCCCTCGACGGTGCCCGACGAGAAGTGGGGCCGCTTCGAGCTTCGCCGCACCAAGACCTCGAGCGATATGACGGGCGAGGTGTCGCTCTACGCCGAGCTCCGCGTGGGTGACGGCACGGTCGAGGCCGATGCTTCGGGCAACGGCCCCGTCGCCGCTTTCCTCGAAGTGCTTCGTGGGCAGGGTGTCGACGTGCAGGTGTACGACTACGTCGAGCACGCGATGGGCACCGGTGGCGACGCCATCGCCGCCGCCTACGTCGAGTGCCAGGTCGGGGACCGCCGCCTGTGGGGCGTGGGGATCGACGCCGACATCTCGACGGCGTCCCTCAAGGCGGTCGTCTCGGCGGTCAACCGCGCGGTGCGCGAGCAGGCGGGGGATCGCGAGCTCGCCACGGCGTAGCGCGGGGCACTCAGGCGCCGCGAACCGACGATCGGGACGGTCGTCGGCGCTGGCGTCGGCGGCGAGGGCCAGAAATGGCCCTCGCCCTGAGCCGGAACGCGCGCTATTCGGCCGGCGAGAATCTTCGCTGGTCGAGTAGCGCACGTAGTGCGCGTATCGAGACCCCGCCGTCCTGCGGGTCCGCTACCCGGCGAGTGGGAAGGTGCGTAGAGTGCCGCGCAGCCGCTCGACGGAGGGCGCGAGCGGGATGCCCTCGCGCAGGTCGGGGGCGGGCAGCGGCTCGCCGTAGGTCGTGACGATCGGCAGCACGCCGGCCCAGGCATCGCCCGCGACATCCTCGTCGGGGTCGTCGGGCCACTGGGTCGATACCTTGTAGGTCCACTCGTCGACGTGCATCCGGAGCACGAGGGTCGCGGCAAGCTCCTTGCGGCTGTTGGCACGCACCTCGGGCAGACGGCCGGGCAGCAGGCCCGCGGTGACGAGGTCGAGCGCGGCGGTCTTGTCGTCGCCGTCGAGTCGTGAGCACGCCCCGAAGAGCACCGCGCTGCGGTAGCGCATCGACGACTCGAAGGCGCTGCGCGCGAGCACGAGCCCGTCGACGGTCGCGACGGAGACCGTGACCGGGATGCCGGTGGCGAGCCGTCGCAGCCACCACGATCCGGTCGAGCCGTGCAGCAGCAGATCGTCGCCGTCGGGAACGAACGCGATCGGCATGACCACCGGGCGATTCTCCTCGACGAAGCCGAAGTGCCCGACGACGGCGTCGCGAAGCAGCTTCTCGAGTGCGTCGCGGTCGTCGGAGTTCACCCGATCGGGCATTCGTGCCGGTGTCGTGCGGTTGGGGCTCATTCCGCCATTGTCGCGCATGGGCTTGCTCGCGCACAGCGACCGCTCATCCCACCCGTAACCGGCTCGTACACCCGCTTATTGCGGGCTGGGCGAGCCGGTTACGGGGTGTTCGAGCAGCGCAGGCGATAATGGGCGAATGCCCCTGTACCGTGACGAAGCCGTCGTGCTGCGCACCCACAAGCTGGGGGAGGCCGACCGTATCGTCACAATGCTGAGCAAGCGGCACGGCAAGATCCGCGCTGTCGCCAAGGGAGTTCGGCGCACCGCATCCAAGTTCGGTGCGCGACTCGAACCGTTCATGGTCGCCGATGTGCAGCTGTACGAGGGGCGCAGCCTCGACATCATCACGCAGGCCGAATCGATCGGCTCCTACGGTGCGGCGATCTCGGGAGACTACGCCAGCTACACCGCAGCGAACGCGATGGTGGAGACCGTCGACAGGTTGACGGATGACGGCGGCTCGCCCCAGCAGTACACGCTCCTCGTCGGGGCGCTGCGCTCACTGTCACGAGCGGAGCATGCTCCGGGCCTCACGCTCGATTCGTTTCTGCTGCGCTCGCTCGCCATCGCGGGATGGGCGCCGAGCTTCGACGCGTGCGCGGTGACAGGGGAGTCTGGCTCGCACACCGCGTTCGTCGCCCAGCTCGGCGGTGTGGTCTCCGACGCGGTGGCACCGCCGGGCTCGCCGCGACTGGACCCTGCCACGATTCTGCTCATGGGCGCGCTCCTGCGGGGCGACTGGGACGCGGCGGATGCGTCGGAGCCGCGGGCCCGCAGCCAGGCGAGCGGCGCCATCGCCGCCTACACGCAGTTTCACCTCGAGCGCGGCCTTCGCTCGCTGCAGCACGTCGAGCGGACCAGCTCGTGAGCCCCGCAGACAAGACCCACCTCGACGCCGTGGACTTCAAGCCCGTCGACTGGACAGGGCTCCACCCGCCGAAGCTGGCCGCAAGCGCCGTGCCCCATCACGTCGCGATCGTCATGGACGGCAATGGCCGCTGGGCCAACCGCCGTGGCCTCACCCGGATCGAGGGACACCGAGCGGGCGAGGCCGCACTCCTCGACGTCGTGGCGGGAGCGATACAGCTCGGCATCGCGCACCTCAGCGTGTACGCGTTCTCCACCGAGAACTGGCGCCGCTCGCCCGACGAGGTGCGTTTTCTCATGGGCTTCAACCGTGAGGTGCTCCATCGCCGTCGTGACCAGCTCAATGACTGGGGCGTGCGCATCCGGTGGGCGGGTCGCCGCCCACGCCTGTGGGGCTCCGTGATCAAGGAGTTGCAGTTCGCCGAACGGCTCACCGCGCACAACCGCACGCTGACCCTGACGATGTGCGTTAACTACGGGGGACGCATCGAGCTGACGGATGCCGTGCGCTCGATCGCGAGCGACGTCGCCGCAGGCAGGCTCACACCCGGTGGCATCACCGAGCGCACGATCGCGAAGCACCTGTACGTTCCCGAGCTGCCCGATGTCGATCTGTTCGTTCGCAGCTCGGGGGAGCAGCGCACGAGCAACTTTCTGCTCTGGCAGTCGGCATACGCCGAGATGGTCTTTCTCGACACGCTGTGGCCCGACTTCTCGCGCACCGATCTGTGGCACGCCGTGGAGCTCTATGTCGACCGGGACCGGCGATTCGGCGGGGCCGCGGATGCGCCCATCAGCTCTCTACCGCCGGTCGAGTAGCGCGCGTTCCGGCTCAGAGTGAGGGCCATTTCTGGCCCTCACCGCCGACGCCAGCGCCGACGGCCGTCCCAGTCGTCGGTTCGAAGCACCGTATCGAGACCCGTCGATTCGATCTCAATACGCGCACAAGTGCACTACTCGATCACCGGAACCGCCGATCGGGGGCAGTATGGACGCATGACTGACTCCCGCGCGGCCACAAGCCGCACCCCGTCGCCCGAACTCGTCCACGCGATCTCGAGATTCCCGAGCGATGCAGCCCGCGGATACCTTGCCGTCGCCTCGATGGGCCTTCCCACCGTCGACACGGTGGCAGCGCTGCGTGCCGATCTCGACAAGTGGGCGACCGGCACGCGCGAGGCGAAAGAGTACGACCCGATCTACCAGGCGACTCGCAGCAGCTACGCGAAGCTCGTCGGCGTCGATGTGACTCGTGTCGCGACCGGATCCCAGACCTCGGCGCTTGCGAGCATCGTCGCCGCCGCGGTGCCGGAGGGCGCAGAAGTGCTCTGCATCGCGGGGGATTTCACCTCCATCGTCTTCCCGTTCATGCAGCGGCCCGGGGTTCACGTGCGTCACGTGCCGTTCGACGAACTCGCGGCATCCATCACCGACGACACCTGGCTTGTCGCGTTCTCGCTGGCGCAGTCCGCGAACGGTCGTATCGCCGACGTCGCGGCCATCACGGCCGCCGCGCGAAAGCATGGTACGCACACGCTGTGCGACACGACACAGGCTGCGGGTGTGCACCCCGTCGATGCGAGCGTGTTCGACGCCACCGTCTGCCACAGCTACAAGTGGCTGTGCTCGCCGCGGGGTGTCGCGTTCCTCACGGTCAGCGAGGACTTCCAACGCGAACTGCGGCCCATCCACGCCGGCTGGTACGCGGGTGACGACGTGTGGGCATCCGTCTACGGACCCGGAATGCACCTCGCCGACACGGCCCGCCGCTTCGACGTCTCGCCCGCCTGGCCTGCCTGGGTCGGGGCTGAGCCCGCTATCGAGCTGTTCGCATCCCTGGACATGGAAGAAGTCTGGAACCACACCGCCGGCCTCGGCAACGCCCTCTGCGATGCCCTCGACATCGAGCCCCAGAATCAGGCCATCGTCACCTGGGAGGACCCCGACGGGAGAGACTTCGGACGGCTCACGGATGCGGGGGTCAAGCTCTCGGGTCGGGCCGGCCGAGCACGCGTCTCGTTCCACCTGTGGAACAACCTCGACGACGTAGAGGCTGTGCGCAGGGCACTGAGGTAGCGGCTCTAGACTTGAGCACTATCCCCGTCGGTTGCCCGAGTCGCGATCGGCGGAGTTCACCCGTTCAATCACTGGAGTAGAGCCGTGGCCACCACCCACCTTGACGACGTCATTTCCCTGGCCAAGCGCCGGGGGTTCGTGTTCCAGGCGGGGGAGATCTACGGCGGTTCCCGCTCGGCGTGGGACTACGGCCCGCTCGGGGTCGAACTCAAGGAGAACATCAAGCGCGAATGGTGGCAGACCTTCGTGCGCGGGCGCGACGACATGGTGGGACTCGACTCCTCGGTGATCCTGCCCAAGCAGGTGTGGGAGGCATCCGGTCACGTTGAGACCTTCACGGATCCACTCGTCGAGTGCACGAGCTGCCATAAGCGTCACCGTCAGGACCACCTCATCGAGGCCTTCGTGGCGAAGAAGAAGCGGGACCCCGAGGGTATGAGCGAGATCGTCTGCCCCGACTGCGGAACGCGTGGCCAGTGGACGGAGCCGCAACTCTTCTCCGGCCTCATGAAGACCTTCCTCGGCGCCGTCGACAACGAGTCGGGGCTGCACTATCTGCGGCCCGAGACCGCGCAGGGCATCTTCGTCAACTTCAACAACGTGCTCACGGTGTCGCGCAAGAAACCGCCGTTCGGTATCGGCCAGATCGGCAAGGCGTTCCGCAACGAGATCACCCCCGGCAACTTCATCTTCCGCACGCGCGAGTTCGAGCAGATGGAGATCGAATACTTCACCGCCCCCGACGACGCCGACACGTGGTTCAAGGAATGGGTCGAGGCGTGCTGGAACTGGTTCGTCGACCTCGGGATCGATCCCGACAACCTGCGGCGCTTCGACGTGCCCGCCGAGGAGCGCGCGCACTATTCCGCGGGAACCATCGACATCGAGTACCGCTTCGGCTTCCAGGGCTCGGAGTGGGGCGAGCTCATGGGAATCGCCAACCGCACCGGTTTCGACCTCGGTGCGCACTCCGCCGCATCCGGAACCGAGCTGAGCTATTTCGACCAGGCGACGGGCGAACGATTCACCCCCTACGTCATCGAGCCCTCATTCGGTCTCACGCGGTCGATGATGGCGTTCCTCGTCGACTCCTACCACGAGGACGAAGCCCCGAACACCAAGGGCGGCGTCGACAAGCGCACGGTGCTGCGGCTCGACTCGCGCCTCGCACCCGTCAAGGCCGCGGTGCTGCCGCTCTCGCGCAACGAGCAGCTCTCGCCGGTGGCGAAGAAGCTCGCCGACGACCTGCGTCGCACCTGGAACATCGACTTCGACGACGCGGGCGCCATCGGCCGCCGTTACCGCCGTCAGGACGAGATCGGCACCCCGTTCGCGATCACCGTCGACTTCGACACGCTCGACGACGACGCGGTCACGATCCGCGAGCGCGACACCATGGCGCAGGAGCGCGTCTCGCTCGACCAGGTGCGGGGATACCTGGCCGAGCGCCTCACGTCCTGATCGGTCCTGGTCGCGGTGCTATCCGGCGGTGTAGCCACCGTCGGCGACGACCTCGGAACCGGTCATGAACGACGACTCGTCGCTCGCGAGGAACGCGATCACATTCGCGATCTCCTCGGGCTCGCCGAGTCGGCCCATGGGGGTCGTATCGATGAGGTACTGACGGTCGGTGTCGCCCAGGATCGGCGTGTTGATGTATCCGGGGTGCACCGAGTTCGCGCGCACACCCTTCTTGGCCCAGCCGAGGGCGGTGTTCTTGGTCAGGATGCGCACGGCGCCCTTCGCTGCGGCGTAGCTCGGTCCGCCGAGTCCGCCGACGATGCCGTACATCGACGAGATGTTGACGACGGAGGCGTTGCCCGACTTCTGCAGTTCGGCGCTGGCGGCCTTCATGCCGAGGAATGCGCTCGTCTGCGTGACGGCGATCACCCTGTCCCAGTCAGCAAGCGGGGTGTCTTCGATGGGGAGCGTGTCACCGATACCGGCGTTGTTGACGAGCGTGGTGAGTCCACCGTAGGTCTCGACGGTCGTGGCGATCGCCGCGTTCCAGTCGTCTTCGCTGGTGACGTCCAGCGAGACGAAGATCGCGTTGCCTCCCGCGTCGGTGATCTCTTTTGCGACGGTCTCCCCGGCCTCGACCTGGATGTCGCCGACGACGACGTTCGCACCCTCGGAGGCGAGCAGTTTTGCCGCTGCCTTGCCGATTCCGCTTGCGCCGCCGGTGATGAGAGCGGTCTTTCCGGTGAATCGTGCCATGGTCTTGCGTCCTTTCACTGACGGCATCGTGCGCCGCTGATTTATGCGTTTGCATTGATTACAACCACCGCGACGCCGGGAATGTTCCCGGCCGACGCGCGGTTCACCCTAGATACCGAACCAGAGCGTTGAGTGAACAGCCCTCAGCGCCCAACGAGAATGGGAATACCGTGACCGAGCCCATCAAGATCGACGTGTGGAGCGACGTGGCGTGCCCATGGTGCTTCATCGGCAAGCGCAAGCTCGAGGCGGGCATCGAGCAGTTCGGCGGGGAGGTCGAGGTCGAGTTCCACTCCTTCGAGCTGTCGCCCGACACCCCGGCAGACTTCGCCGGCTCGACGGTCGAGTTCCTGGCCGAGCGCAAGGGGATGCCGAAAGACCAGGTCGTGCAGATGCTCGAGCGCGTCACCGGCATTGCCTCGGCGGTCGGACTCGAGTACGACTTCGACTCGGTCATCCACACGAAGACGCTCAAAGCGCACGAGCTGCTGCACTTCGCGAAGGCGCACGGCAAGCAGCTCGAACTGAAGGAGCGACTCATGTCGGCCTACTTCGAGCAGGGTCGCAACGTCAGCAGTCCGGACGAGCTGGCCGCGCTCGCCGCCGATGTGGGTCTCAACCGCGAGGCGGCCCTCTCGGCGCTGCGCGAGAGCACCTATCACGACGACGTACAAGCCGATATCGCTCAGGCCCGCGAGCTCGGCATCCAAGGTGTGCCGTTCTTCGTCGTCAACGGCAAGTACGGAATCTCGGGCGCCCAGGAGGCGTCGACCTTCGCCGCCGCTCTCGCACAGGTTCGCGACGAGGAGGCGGCATGAGCGATTCGCCGAAGCCCCTGACAATTCTCGGTGCACCGGATGCCGAGGCGTGCGTCGACGACGCGTGCCTGATCCCCACCGCGCTGGTTGAGGAGATCGCCGTCACCGAGCTAAGTCTGCTGGTTGAGGAGATCGCCGAAGGCGATCGTCTCGAAACCAGCGGCAGCTGAGCCAGCGATTCACGGCCCGGTGGTTTCGAGACGATTCGGCTGCGCCGAATCCCTCAACCACCTAGTGCTGCGCCGACTCTCCTCAACCACCTAGTGCTTCGCGGGCTCGGTAAGGTCGGCCACGACCGCACCGAACGATTCGATGAGCGCGTCGGAGTCGACGAAGACGCTGTAGCCGTGCTCGCCCGACCCGAGCGCGATTCGGCGACCCGGCACGGTCGCATCGGCGTAGACGGCGAGCCCACCGCTGGCACCGAGCGGTGTCACAGTTCCGCGCGCGTAGCCGGTCGCGGCGATGGCGTGGCTCTCATCGGGGATGTCGAGCTTGTTCGCCCCCACGAGCGCACGCAGCTTGGGCCACGAGATCTGCCGATCGCCCGGCACCAGCACGAGCAGATAGCTCTCCGGCGCCGGTGACTTCTTGCGCACCACCATCGTCTTCACGATGTCGGCGGGGCGGATGCCCATGATCTCGGCGGCCTCGTGCAGGCTGTTCGCCGCCGGCCGTTCGACGATCTCGACGTCGAGGTCCCGCGCTGCGGCATCCGCTTTCACGCGTTCGTGACCCTGCAGGTGCGCAAAGTCGCTCTCAGCCATGCGGCAGCCCTCTTTCTGGGAGAATCGATGGTGTGACCGCTCTCGCCACGCAAACCAATCTACGCCTCGGGCCGATCGAGCTCGACGTGCCGGTCGTGCTTGCGCCCATGGCAGGGATCACGAACACCGCGTTCCGCCGCCTGTGTCGAGAGTACGGGGCCGGTCTCTACGTGAGCGAGATGATCACGAGCCGTGCCCTCGTCGAGCGAACGTCCAAGACGATGCGGCTCATCGGCCACCACGAGTCGGAGACTCCGCGCAGCATCCAGCTTTACGGCGTCGACCCCGCGACGATGCGCGAGGCCGTCACGATGCTCGTCGCCGAGAACCTCGCCGACCACATCGACATGAACTTCGGATGCCCCGTGCCCAAGGTCACCCGCAAGGGAGGCGGCGCTGCGCTGCCGTGGAAGTCCGACCTCTTCCGCGACATCGTCGGCGCTGCCGTGAAAGCCGCGGGCGACGTTCCCGTGACGGTCAAGATGCGCAAGGGCATCGACGAGAAGCACCTCACCTTCATCGACGCGGCGCGCGCGGCCGAGGATGCGGGGGTCGCCGCGGTTGCGCTCCACGCCCGCACGTCGTCGCAGTTCTACAGCGGCCACGCCGACTGGTCGGCGATCGGCGAGCTCAAAGAGGCGATCACGAGCATCCCGGTGCTGGGCAACGGCGATATCTGGTCGGCCGAAGACGCCATCCGCATGGTCGACGAGACCGGCGCCGACGGTGTCGTCGTGGGGCGCGGATGCCTGGGTCGCCCCTGGCTGTTCGGTGACCTGGCGGCGGCCTTCCGGGCGCGTGCGGCGGGCGATGATCCCTTTGCGCAGGAGACCGCGCGCCCGAGCCTCGGTGACGTGGCCGACGCTCTGCGCAGGCATGCGGCGCTCCTCGCCGAGTTCTTCGGTGATGAGGAGCACGCGTGCAGGGACATCCGCAAGCACGTGGGCTGGTACTTCAAGGGCTATCCCGTCGGGGGTCAGCTGCGCACGAGGCTGTCGGTCGTGACGAGCCTCGCCGAGCTCGACGACCTGCTCGGCACCCTCGATCCGACGATCGAGTATCCGGGTGCCGATGTCGAGGGTCCGCGCGGCCGCGCGGGCTCGCCGAAGCGAACCGTGCTGCCCGAGGGCTGGCTCGATTCGCGCGAGCTCGCCGCGAAGCACCGGGGTGAGCTGGTCGAGGGCGAGGCGGACACGACCGGTGGCTGAGCTGTACACCGAGCATGACAGGGCGCGCTGGTTTCCGGAGGAGCACTCGAGCCGACGCAGCGACTTCGCCCGTGATCGGGCGCGCGTGCTGCACTCGAGCGCTCTGCGCAGGCTCGCGGCGAAGACGCAGGTGCTGAGTCCGACCGCCGGGGTCGACTTCGCGCGGAACCGTCTCACCCACTCGCTCGAGGTGGCCCAGGTCGGTCGCGAGCTGGCGAGTGCCCTCGGACTCGACCCCGATGTCGTCGACACCGCCTGTCTGGCGCACGACCTCGGGCATCCGCCGTTCGGGCACAATGGTGAGCGCGCGCTGAGCCAGTGGGCGGATGACATCGGCGGTTTCGAGGGTAATGCGCAGACTCTGCGCGTGCTCTCGCGCATCGAGCCGAAGGTGTTCGCGCCCGACGGCAAATCGTATGGGCTCAACCTCACCCGCGCGAGCCTCGATGCGAGCGGCAAGTACCCGTGGCCGCTCGACGCGTCGGTCGATGATCCGAGCGGTCGCGCCAAATTCGGCTACTACGCCGACGATGCCGGTGTGTTCCAGTGGCTGCGCGAGGGTTCCCCCGATCGGGTGCTCTGCATCGAGGCCCAGGCGATGGATCTCGCAGATGACATCGCCTACTCCGTGCACGATTTCGAGGACGCCGTCGTCGGCGACTTCATCGACGTGCGCGCGCTCGGCGAGCGGGTCGATCACGCCGAGCTCGTCGACTCCATGGTCGAGTGGATCGGTGGCGCCCACGACAAGGCTGCCCTCATCGAGGCGTTCGACCGCCTCGACTCGATGAGCGTGTGGCTCGATGAGTGGACCGGTTCGCACCGCGACCACGGCCGGCTCAAGAACCTGACCTCGCAGCTCATCGGCCGCTTCGTGGGGGCGGCGGTGAAGGCGACGGTGGCACAGCGCGCCGGCGAGCCTCTCGTGAGGTTCGGGGCGAACGTCGTCGTGCCCGACGACATCCGCGCGGAGATTGCCGTGCTCAAGGGGATCGTCGCCGCCTTCGTGATGTCGAAGAACGCGCGCCAGCCGCTCTACACCTATCAGCGCGAGCTGCTGCTCGATCTCGCCGACACCCTGTTCGAGCGAGAGGGCCGCGATCTCGACGCGGGTTTCGCTGAGGGTTGGCGCGTCGCTGACACCGAGGCGGGAAAGAAGCGAGCGGTCGTCGATCAGGTTGCGAGCCTCACCGATCAGGGTGCGCTCGCCTGGCACCAGCGGCTCGTCGAGTCCCGCTCCTAAGATCGACGCATGGCACTTATCCGGCGAACCGACATCGACGAGGTTCGTGCTCGGGTGGACATCGCCGATGTCGTGGGCGAGTACGTCACGCTCAAGAGTGCCGGTGTCGGCTCGCTCAAGGGGTTGTGCCCGTTCCACGACGAGCGCAGCCCGAGCTTCCACGTGCGCCGACAGGCGGGTTTCTACCACTGCTTCGGCTGCGGCGAGGGCGGGGATGTCTTCACCTTCCTGCAGAAGATGGACCACGTCACCTTCACCGAAGCGGTCGAGCGGCTCGCGGCCCGCCTCGGCTTCGAGCTTCATTACGAGGACGGCGGCGCGGCCCGCAGCGACCACGGCAAGCGCACGCGCCTGCTCGCCGCCAATCAGGCCGCGGCGGAGTTCTTCGTCGCCCAACTCGCCGATCCCGCTGCCGAGACGGGACGCGCCTTTCTCGGGGAGCGCGGCTTCGATGCGACGGCAGCGGCCCGCTTCGGCATCGGCTTCGCTCCCAAGAGCTACGACGCGCTGAGCAAGCACCTGCTCGCCCAGGGCTTCACAGCCGAGGAGATTCTCGCCGCCGGACTCGTCGGTCAGGGTGACCGCGGCACCTACGACCGCTTTCGTGGTCGGCTCATCTGGCCCATTCGCGACACGACGGGGCAGACCCTCGGGTTCGGTGCGCGCAAGCTCTTCGATGACGATCAGGGGCCGAAGTACCTCAACACTCCCGACACCCCCGTCTTTCACAAGTCGAAGGTGCTCTACGGCATCGACCTCGCACGTCGCGACATCGCCCGCGGCAAACGGGTGGTCGTGGTCGAGGGCTACACCGACGTCATGGCGTGCCATCTTGCCGGGGTGACGACGGCGGTCGCGACCTGCGGCACCGCGTTCGGCTCCGACCACATCACCCTCATCCGTCGCGTGCTCGGCGACGTCGCCAA
>JAHBSW010000013.1 GCA_019638935.1 Cryobacterium sp. | reverse complement strand
TGAGCATTTCCGAATTCGTGCGCACCGCAGCGCTCTCGCGCATCGAGGATGAGCTCGACCTCGTTGCGTGGGAAGACGCAAAACGCGAGTTCGACGCTGACCCCCAGACCGCGACTGCTGACGAAATCGCAGCGAAGTACCTTTAAATGTGGCGGTTGCTCTATGCGCAACGGGCCGATAAACAGCTCAGCAAGCTGGACCCGGGCGTTCGCCGGGTCATCGTTGCATGGCTCAACAAGAACATCGACGGATGCGAAGACCCACGTGTCACCGGCAAGGGTCTTACTGCCGGCCTCTCGGGTAAGTGGCGTTATCGCGTCGGGGAGTACCGGGTTCTGTGCGAAATCCGTGACGTCGAGCTTGTTGTGTTGGCGATCGAGGTTGGCCATCGCCGCGACATCTATCGTCGACGACGACCCGATTCAGCATTGAGGCCGGTGCCGCGATGATCGGGGTGGCGGCAACTGCGGGCGATGTTGTTGTGGTGTCGACACGTAGGTCGGCGTCAGACCAGGGGTCATAGTCGCGCCGCCCGCCCCGTACGCTCGCCTCTTGACCTTGCGCGACATCGTGCCAGGCCGCCTAGCGTCAGAGCCCGCGAACCAGTGCGCGGTAGAACTCGATGCCGCGCAGGAACGTCGCCACGCGCATCCGTTCGTTCTTCGCGTGGAGGGTGTCGCGTTCGGCCTTCGACATCTCGAACGGCGAGAAGCGGTACACGTGGTCGCTGATGGCGGTGTAGCGGCGCGCATCGCTCGCGCCGAGCATGACGTAGGGCGTCACGACCGTGCCGGGGTAGGTCTGCTCGATGGCGGCGCGCAGGCTCTCCCACTGGGGGCCTGTCGTGGGTGACACGGGGGAGGGCTCCGAGGGGTCGGCTACCTCGATGGTGACGCGATCGTCGTTGACCGCCCTGCGCACGTGCTCGACCGCCTCGGCGACACTCGATCCGACTGCGACACGGATGTTCACGGTCGCCACCGCGCGCTCGGCCAGCGCGTTCTCGGCGAGCCCCGCCTGCAGCATGGTCACCGCCTGAGTGGTGCGGGTCATCGCCGCCGTCTCCTCGCTCAGCCGCGTAAAGGCAAGCTTCAGAATGCCGCGAGTTAGCCACGTCTGCGTGAACAGAAAGCGGTAGATTCCCTTCGCGTGCGCGCCGACCGTATTCAGCATCTCGATGTTCGTGGCGCTCAGCGCCGCCTTGTGAGGGCGAGCGTTGAGACGTACGACCGCCCGTGCGAGCGTTGCCGTCGCGGTGTCGCGGGGCGGCATCGAGGCGTGGCCGCCGCGCTCCTCGACCGTGAGCTTGAGGGTCGTGATGCCCTTCTCGCTCACGCCGACGACGGCGATCGGGGCATCCACCCCGGGGAACACGCCCTCGACGATCGCGCCGCCCTCGTCGAGCACGAAGTCGGGTTCGACGCCGCGCGTGCGCAGCAGTTCGACCGCCTCGACGGCCCCGTTGCCCGCGGTCTCCTCGTTGTGGCCGAAGCTCAGGTAGACGTCGCCGGCGGGGGCGAATCCCTCGGCGAGCAGACCCTCGATCGACTCGAGCACGCAGGTCAAAGCGCCCTTGTCGTCGAGGGTTCCCCGTCCCCACAGGATGCGGTCGTCGCCCTCGCCCGTGACCTCGGCGGCAAAGGGCGGGTGGTCCCATCCCTCGTCGGTCGCGGCGACGACGTCGTAGTGCGCCATGAGCACCGAGGCGGTGTCGCTCGAGGCACCCTTCCAACGGTAGAGCAGCGAGTGCCCCGCGACACGCTCGCGCTCAAGAGCTCGATGCGCGAGCGGGTACAGTCGCTCGACGGTATCGATGAACCGCTCGAACTCGGTGAGGTCCATGTCGGCCGGGTCGGGCCGCGAGATCGTGGGGATGCGAAGGAGCTCACGAAAGCGTTCGAGCACCGGTTCATTGGCCATACAGCGACTCTAGCGACACCGCGCTACCGCAACCGCTGATGCAATGAGGCGCCAACAGGTGCTCGCCGATTCGAGAGAATGCCGCCCGATGCCGTAAACTGTTCCCTACGCGGTTCCACTCGCGGCTTCGACCCTGTCTCTGGCGGGTTGCTCGAACCGGGAACCGTCACGAATCCTCTCCCGCGACGGTGCTCGCATCAGCGAAAGCGCAGTCGGCGGGTCAGGCGAATATAGACGGGCACTGCCCGGAGGAGGATCATGGCTCGATCGGGCCAGCGGACCGGCTCTTCGCAGAAGAACCAGTCCACCAAACGCACCACGAGTCGCCGCTCTCGACCGGGCGACGACGTCGGCATCATTCCCGTGCTCGCGCGCGCCGTTCGCGAGGTCGAGTCGGCCGCCGAGCGCGGCAAGGTCTCGCCCGCGAACCGCACCAAGTTCCAGGTGACCGCTCTGCTCATGCGCGAGGAGCACAAGCGGGCGAAGTCGGATGCCTCACTGAGCGATGCGGAGCGCGCCGAGACCCTCAAACGGCTCGATGGTGTCGCCACGATCCTCGCGAAGACCGCGGCCCGCGACACGACCCTCATCCAGCTGCTCGCCGAGGACGCTCCGGTATCGACCGCGGCCCACAAGCTTCGTCGCGACATGCTCATCGCCTCCGGCACCGAGCTCTCGCCCGACGACCTCATCATCGTTCAGGAGCCCACCCCCGTCTCCACCCTCGCCGAGAAGCAGGTCGTGCCGCAGTCGGTGCGTCAGGCGCAGCTCGCGAACCCCTTCCTCGCCCCCGACTTCTCCGCACTGCAGGCACAGCGACAGACCCAGCCGAGCCGCCTCGCCAACTGGGAGCTGCTCGACCCGCTCTTCCGCGCCTTCGAGTACGGGGCCGGCGGCGGCGCCGCGAGCATGGAGCTTCCCGAGGGGGGATCGCTCACGACTCCCGGCGGCGTCGACCTCATGCGTCACCAGGCCCGCCTGCTCGCCAAGGTCAAGGAGGGCCACCGCACCTTCCTGCTCGCCGACGAGCCGGGGCTGGGCAAGACCGCTCAGGCGCTGCTCGCCGCATCCGTCAGCAACTCCTACCCGCTGCTCGTCGTCGTGCCCAACGTCGTGAAGACGAACTGGGCTCGTGAGGTGGAATTGTGGACGCCGAAGCGCAGCGTCACTGTCGTGCACGGCGACGGCAACGACGTCGACGCGTTCAGCGACGTCGTCATCGTCAACTACGAGGTGCTCGATCGCCACGTCGGCTGGCTCAGCCGCTTCGGGTTCAAGGGCATGGTCGTCGACGAGGCGCACTTCATCAAGAACCTGACCTCGCAGCGCTCCAAGCACGTGCTGTCGCTCAGCCGCAGCATTCGTGCGGCGCAAAAGGGCGCGCTCATGATGGCGCTCACGGGAACCCCGCTCATCAACGACATCGAGGACTTCCGCGCCATCTGGCAGTTCCTCGGCTGGATCGACGAGACCAAGCCTCTGCCCGCGCTCATGAGCAAGCTCGAGGCGACCGGCCTCACCCCCGCCGACTTCGGCTTCTTCGCCGCTGCTCGCACCGCGGTCATCGAGCTCGGCATCGTGCGGCGCAAGAAGGTCGACGTCGCCGCCGACATTCCCGCCCGTCGCATCGCCGACATCCCGGTCGAGCTCGAGGATGAGGTGGGCCGCAGCATCCGCGCCGCGGAGGATGCACTCGTCACTCGCCTGCTCGAGAAGTATCGCCGCGTGCTCGCGGCCAAGCCCGACGCGAGCCAGGCCGACCTCATTCGCGTCGTCGCGCACGCCGAGCTCGAGGAGTCGAAGGCCTCGAAGACCGGCGACAACGTGTTCACCATGGTGCGCAAGATCGGCACCGCCAAGGCCGTGCTCGCCGCAGACTACACCGCGCAGCTCGCGCGCTCGGTGGGCAAGGTGGTCTTCTTCGCCAAGCACATCGACGTCATGGATGCCGCAGAGGCGCACTTCGAGAAGGTCGGTCTGCGGTCGGTCTCGATCCGAGGCGACCAGACCTCGACCGTGCGTCAGCGTGAGATCGACGCCTTCACCAACGACCCGGACGTCTCGGTTGCGGTCGCGTCGCTCACGGCGGCCGGCGTGGGGCTCAACCTGCAGGCCGCCTCGAACGTCGTGCTCGCCGAGCTCTCCTGGACGAGCGCCGAACAGACCCAGGCGATCGATCGCGTGCACCGCATCGGTCAGGAGATGCCGGTGACGGCGTGGCGCATCATCGCCGCACACACCATCGACTCGAAGATCGCCGAGCTCATCGACAGCAAGGCCGGCCTCGCCGCTCGTGCGCTCGACGGTTCGGACGAGGAAGTCGTCGAAGAGGCCGGTGTGCAGCTTCGTGCGCTCGAGTCGCTCCTGCGCGACGCGCTTGCCGAGGCGAAGGCGGCGTAGCACTCGCGTCCGCGGGCACGCGGTGGCAGGCTGGATGCATGGCAGTCTCGATTGCGCGCATCTACGACGAACCAGCGACCCCGGGCGGATACCGGGTGCTGGTCGATCGTCTGTGGCCACGCGGCGTGAGCAAAGAGCGCGCCGCGTTGGACGAGTGGTTGAAGGATGTCGCGCCCTCGACCGAGCTGCGCGCCTGGTTCCACCACGAAGAGCGGCTCTGGCCCGAGTTCGAACAGCGGTACCGTCGCGAGCTCGCCGAGAACCCCGCGCTCGCCGAACTGGAGGAACTCGTGGCGAAGCATCCCGACATCACGCTGCTCTACGGCGCGAAGGACCCCGAGCACAACCAAGCGGTCGTGCTGCAGCGTGTGCTTGCCGAGCGTAAACCTTAAACTATCTAGCGAGACTTTACGGGTTGACTCCCGTTTGCAACGGCGTAATCTTGTATTCACCGAGGGGGTCAAACCCTAAGGGACCGGAAGGGGTCAAACCCAGAAGGTAATAGAAAGCCTCCGAATGGCTACTCGTAGCCACCGGGGGCTTTCGCCTTTTAAAGCATCTCCATGAGGGAGACCAGGAACGGCCACACGACGCTCGTGAAATTGAGTGCGAGGAACGCGCCGCCCGCCAACAGCAGAACGTGCACGATCAACTGTCCCGGCGTCAACCGCCTCGTCTCGTGACGCACCGCGACGAGACGTGCGATGAGGTAGATCGGTGCACTCAGCAGCGACCACGCCCAGTGCGGCGGCTGATCGAGGCCGTTCGAGTACAGGCGTCGATTGTCGCCGATCGCGAACAGGACCGTGACGAGGTAGAAGGCGACGGCAACGGAAGCCAGGAGCAGCTCGCTCGGAAAGCCGGCGACTCGTAGTGCGGGCACGCTTGCAATCACCATCATGACCGCGACGATCCCCGCGATCGCGAGCAGCGGCATGAAGACGATCGTCCAGGACGACGCCGTGTTGGTCACGACCGTCGCGGTCACCGGTGTTCGCGGCGCGATGCTCACGGGCATTGCAGAGCCCGGGAACGTGTCGAAGGCGCGCGACTCGCGCGACCACTCGTAGCGACCGCCCGCCGAGTCCTCGTCGAGCGTCGCCGCCGCGCCCAGCCCAAGGGCAGCCCCCGACTCGAGCCCCGGTGAGGCCGATGCGGCGAGAGATGGAACGGTGGATGCCGGAGACGCGGGTGCCGGAGACATGGGTGCCGGAGATGTGAGGGACGAGGCGATGCTCGCCTGTTGCGGGGAGCCGACCGCGGTCTGTGCCGTGACAATCTGGCTCACTACCGGCTGCTGTGACGGAATCTGGCCCAGGTGAGAAGAGGAGCCGGCAGTGTTCCCCGGGTTGTAGGTCATGCTGGCGGAGCCCGTTGCCGGAGCGGCTTGGGGAGTGGCGATCGAAACCGGCGAGGTCACGGGCGGGTGCACGGCATCCGTCCACTGCACGCCGTCCCACCAGCGAAGGGATGACGCTCCGTACGGATCTGCATACCACGCCGCGCTGGGTAGGTCGTTTTGCCCAGGCATGATTCACCTTCCCCATCGTGTTCGGGTTACGAGGATTGGCTAGATTCTACGTAATCCACTGCGACAATTCGCCCCCTGACCGGGGGGTACTTCCTCGAGCCTAAGAGAAACTCTCCTACTATCGAAGTTTTCCGTGGCAGGTTTGCGCAGAAGTCATAGGCTGACCTGTGTGATCGCACGAAAACTGGCTGCAATCGCGCTGGCCACTGGCATCGCACTGGCACTGACGGCCTGTGACGACAGCGCGTCCGCGAACCTCGACGACTTCTACTTCGAGAGCTTCTCGTCAGATTTCTACCTCGAGCTCGACGAGAACGACCGATCGATGCTCACGACGAAAGAGACTCTGGTCGCGGTCTTTCCCGAGGTCGACCAGAATCGCGGCATTCGCCGCCAGCTCGTCACCACCTACGACGGTCACCCGACGCAGCTCCGGGTGGTGAGCGTGACCGACGAGAACGGGGTGCCGCGGCACTACGAGAGCGAGAACCTCGACGACTCCGACGTGCTCGAGCTCACCATTCGCGACAGCACTTTCGTGCACGGCCGACACACCTACGTCATCACGTACACGCAGCGCGATGTGACGCGGTTCTTCGAGGACACGGGCGTCGACGAGTTCTACTGGGATGTCAACGGCACGGGCTGGCGCCAGCCGTTCGGCATCGTCACCGCGCGAGTGCACCTCGCCGAGGAGTTGCGCTCTCGAATGACGGGTGGCATCGGCGCATACTCGGGCTACGCGGGAGAGCAGGGTCCCGCGACGATCAGGGACGTCGGCGGCGTGCTTGAGATTCAGGCGGTCGACCTCCGGCCGCGCCAGAACCTTTCCTTCGCCATCGGGTTCGAGGCGGGCACGTTCACCGGGCGCGACTCGTCGTTCACGGCGTCCGTCTGGCCCGGCCTGTCGGTGGGCGCGACGGGCGTCGCCCTTGTGACCATGATCTGGGCGTTCACTGTTCGGCGTCGCAGGCTTCGTGACGAACCCGGAAGACCGGTCGTCGTCGCTGAGTATCTCCCACCCGAGGACGGCACCATTCTCGTGTCTTCCATTCTCGCCGGTGCGTCAGGAAAGGCCACGACGGCGATGCTGCTGCACCTCGCGGTGTCGGGCAACCTTCGCATCGTCGAGGAGGGCGGCAAGGGCAAGTATCGCCTCGACTTCCTCAGCGAGGAGGGCCTCGACGTCGACGAGAGGGGGATGCTTCGTGCCATTTTCGGTTCTTCGGGCAGGCCCGGCAGCACGCGTCGTCTCACGAGCAATGACGAGGCTGCGGCCAAGCGCATCGCGGAGGTCGTCAAGTCCGCCAAGGCGGCCATGGTCGCGGAGGGCTATCGCAGGCCTTATCCGGCAGGGTCGACCGTCCCGCCGATGCTGGTCGCCGCCGTCGCCGGCATCGCCGCATTCGTCTTCGGGGCCATCGGGCTCGACCTCGCCTTCGGAGGCCCCTGGGCGATTGTGATGCTCCTTGCACCGGTGTTCATGCTCGTCACCTGGGCCGTGCTCGCGAAGATAGCGCTCACGGCGAAGGGTGCGGAGCACCGCGATCATCTCAGGGGACTCAAGGAGTACATTCGCCTCGCCGAACAGGATCGCCTGAACTACCTTCAGTCGCCGCAGGGTGCCCTTCGAACTCCCGTCGCAACCGGCGATAGACACGAACTCATCCGGCTCAACGAGCGGCTCCTGCCCTACGCGGTGCTGTTCCGCCAGGAGAAGAAGTGGGCGGCGGAACTGGGCAAGTACTACGAAGACCTCGGTGAGAGCCCCTCCTGGTACTCCGGCACGACGGTCTTCAGCGCAGCGGCGCTCTCCTCCAGCATCGGCGGCATCGGATCGACCGTGGCCTCCTCGTTCAGCTCATCGAGCGGCGGGTCGAGCGGGGGCGGCGGATCAGGCGGAGGCGGGGGCGGCGGAGGCGGCGGGGGCGCCTAGCGGAGTCGTGCTCGACGCCTGAATCGTCAGCGGCTCAGCAGTTCGCTGCGTTCGGGGTGTTCGTCGAACCATATGCCGACATACCAGCACATCGGCACGATGCGGTAGTCGGTGGTCTGCTCGACATCGTCGACGGCGAACTGCACGATCTTGCCAGCCAGACCCTTGCCACGCATGTGGGGCGCGGTGTAGGTGTGATGGAACGAGATCTGCTTGCCCTTGACGCGGTAGTCGACCACGCTCGCCAGTTCACCACCGACGTACATCGCGTAGCGATTCTCGTGGGGTTCGTGCTGGAGCAACTCGTCCGAACTCGTCATGTCATCCTCCGGGGGCGTCACCCTCCGAGCGTACTTCAGGATGCTGGTAAAGGGCGCCGAGTGCGATGGATGCGGGGATTAGCCGGTGACGTAGATTCCCCAGTCATCGACGCGCCAGGCGATCCAGCCGTTGATGCGCTGGAGGCTGACCTCGATGTTGAGGATCGAGCCGTCGGCGCGCACGCCCTCGCAGTAGAAGCTCTGACCGAAGATCACAGGCGGGTTGGTCGGGCAGGTCACGGTCAGCGTGTTGCCGTTCGCTGCGGCATCCGCCGTGATCGAGTTCGCTGCTTCGTTCGCGAACACGTCCGGAACAGTCGCGATGGCGAGGCCCGGAACCGCGATGATCGAGCCGAGCAGCAGCACACTGAGGCCGATCCATGCGAGTTCCGGACCGAAGCCCTTGCCCGCTTCGCGGAGCGACGAGATCGCGCGCACGATGAGATAGACCGGTGCTCCCGCGAGGGCGAAGGCCCAATGAGCCGTGTGCTGACGACCGTCGGCGATGAGGGCGCGCTGGTCGAAGAAGGCGAGCAGGAGCGTGATCGGGTAGGGGATGAGCCACACCGCGAGCATGAGCGGCTGGTTCGCACCCACACCGAACGCCGTGAGAAGCAGGAGGCTCATAACGAGCTGCAGCAGGGGAAGCAGCGCGATGATCCATACGGCCGCTGTGTGGATGACACGGAAATCGGGCCGGTCGGGCAGAGCCTGACCCTGATGAAGCACCCACGGGGCGGCCTGCGGCTGGGCTTGGAACTGCTGTCCATAGGAAGCGTCGTAGTACGCGCCCTGCTGGGGCTGGCCGTAGTGCTGGGGCTGGCCCAGGTATTGCTGCGGCTGACCCTGCGGCTGGCCGAACTGCTGGGGCTGACCCTGCTGGGGTTGCCCGTAGTTCTGCGGCTGGCCCGCATACTGCTGACCCCCATACTGCTGGCCCGCATGCTGCTGACCCTGGGCGAAGTGTCCCTGGGCTTGCTGCTGTTGTTGCTGAGCCTGTTGCTGGGCTTGCTGCTGCAGCAGGTTCGGGTCTTGGTACTGCTGCTGGCCCTGCTGCTGCGCCATCGGCTGTTCGGCAGGCTGCTCGGCCGGCTGGCCGTCCCGACGGAGCGAATCGAAGAGAGGCGACTCGTCGGGCTGTTGGGCTGGGGTCTGCTGGGCTGAGGCCTGCTGCTGCGGGGCCTGCTGCTGCGCCTGCTGCGCTGCTGCGGCGGCATCCGACACGGGGGCCTCTGTGCGGTACTGGGGATTGGCGACGCTGTCTTGGATGACGTCTTCGCGCTTGGGGGCATCCAACTCGAGCAGGGTCTGAGCGGTCGGTGCGGGCGTGTCGACAGGGTCTCGACGGTCGCGTTCGCGACGTTCGCGACGCGAAGACAGCTCTTGCTCCGGCTCATCGTCGGCCCACTTGAACGTGGTTTCCTGCATGACCATGGGCTGACGCGCCTCGGCCACCTGATGGGTCCACTGCGTCGAGTCCCACCAGCGAAGCTGGGGGAGTCCCAAGGGGTCGGGGTACCATCCAGCGGGCGCGCTGTAGAAGTTGTTGTCGCTCACGGAGAAGATCCCCCTGCAATGTTCGATGGAAACTTGCTTCATTGAGTTTAGCGGCACCGTTATTGACTTTCCAACCGTGGGACACGCCCCCAAGCTGGGGGTGTGACCGTGCTGGAGTATGGTTGTCGCGAGCATCTCAAAAGGAGAGAAAACAGGCCATGACAGCGACGTCGTCGTCACAGAAAATCGCAACGCGAACCGAGAGCGATTCCCTCGGATCCATGGAGGTTCCCGCCGACGTCTACTGGGGCATTCACACGGCACGGGCGAAAGAGAACTTCCCCATCACGAGACGCGCGATCTCGGTCTATCCCGACCTCATCATCGCACTCGCGAGAGTCAAGCAGGCGGCGGCCCGCGCCAACAAGGAGCTCGGCGTTCTGAGCGCCGCGAAAGCGGACTTGATCGACCAGGTGTGCGAGGAGATCGTCGCCGGCAAGCTTCACGATCAGTTCCTTGTGGGCGTCATCCAGGGCGGTGCGGGTACCTCCACCAACATGAACGCCAACGAGGTTATCGCCAACCGGTGCCTCGAGCTTCTCGGCAAGCCCCTGGGCGACTACACGAGCTTCCACCCGATCGACGACGTCAACCGCAGCCAGAGCACCAACGACGTCTACCCGACCGCGATCAAGATCGCCATGATTCTCGGCACCAAGCGTCTGCTCGATGAGCACGAACTGCTGCGTCAATCGTTCGCCCGCAAGGGCGAGGAGTTCAAGAGCGTGCTCAAGGTCGGCCGCACGCAGCTTCAGGATGCCGTGCCTATGACGCTCGGTCAGGAGTTCAAGGGCTTCGCCACGACCATCGAGGAAGACCACGCCCGTCTGAGCGAGACGTTGCCATGGCTGGGCGAGATCAACCTCGGAGCCACCGCGATCGGAACCGGCATCACGGCCGACTCTCGTTACGCGGCTGCCGTGTGCCGTCACCTCGCCGACGTCACGGGCATCCCCGTCATCACCGCTCCTGACCTCGTCGAGGCGACCAGCGACACCGGTGTCTTCATGACGCTGAGCAGCCACCTCAAGCGTGCCGCCGTCAAGCTGTCGAAGATCTGCAACGACCTGCGGCTGCTGTCGAGCGGACCGCAGGCGGGCATCGGTGAGATCAACCTTCCGGCGAAGCAGGCGGGTTCGTCGATCATGCCGGGCAAGGTGAACCCGGTCATCCCCGAGGTCGTCAACCAGATCGCGTTCAGCATCATCGGGGCCGATGCGACGGTGACCGCGGCGAGCGAGGCCGGGCAGCTGCAGCTCAATGCCTTCGAGCCGGTCATCGCCCACAGCATCATGCAGTCGATCGCGTGGTTGCGAAACGGGTGCTACACGCTGCGTGTCAACTGCATCGACGGCATCACCGCGAATACGAGCCGCCTCGCTGCCCAGGTGGAGTCCTCGGTGGGTGTTGTCACCGCGCTGACACCGTTCATCGGATACGCCGCGTCGGCTACGCTGGCGCACACCGCGCTCACGACGAATGCCTCGATCGCCGACCTCGTCATCGAGTCGGGACTGATGAAGGCGGAGGACGTCGCTCGGGTGCTCTCGCCCGAGCGGCTGAGCGGGCTCGTGCCGACCACGGGCGTCATCACCCTGCCCGAGCAGCCCGAAGGATAGTCACACGGGCACACGCTTACCGACCCTGCGACGAGTCGTGGTCGGGCAGCGTTCCACGCAGCAACGACGGCGATGCGAGCCAGACCGCGACGATCGTGAGCGCTGTCACGCCACCGGCGAGATAGCCCACCGTGCGACCGAGCACGATGTCGAAGATGAACATGACCGTGCCGCTGAGCACGAGCGCGAGCGTGCCGAGCATGAGCTGGAGCAAGCGGTTGGCAAGACCCACGATGCGCGGCTTCTTGCCCCGGCGAAAGAAGCGCCGGTGCAGACTCACCGGCGCAAGCCCGAGCACCGTGGCTAGCGCCGCGCCGGCGACGAGCGCCAGATAGAGCGCGAGCTGGTGCTCGTCGAGTTCGCCGAAGCGAGACTGGAAGGCGAGTGTGAGCAAGAAGCCCGTGAGTATCTGCGTTCCCGTCTGTGTGACACGGAGCTCCTGCAGCAGCTCATCCCAGTTGCGCGCAATGCGTTCCTGCTCAGTCTCCTTCTCCATGGCGGGAGTGTAATCGGCGTGCTCGGGCACTGAGTGAGCATGCCTTTGCTCAGCGGGTTCGGATTCTCAGCACCTCTCCCGCGGTCGCTATCCTGAGGGGGTGAACGACTCGAGATCTCGTGCCGCGGCGGCGAAAAAAGGCGACCTCGTCATGCTCGGCAGCGCCAACCTCGACCTCGTGTTCTCGGTCGAGCGCATACCCAGCCCCGGAGAGACGGTTCTGGCGACGTCGACCGCGAGTCATGCAGGAGGCAAGGGGCTCAACCAGGCGGTCGCCGCCGCACGCGCCGGAGCCTCGACGACCATGATCGGCGCCGTCGCCGACGACGACGCGGGCCGCGTTCTGCGGGCGGTGATGCACGACGCCGACATCGATTCGCGCCTCGTGCGCCTGTCCAGCGAGCCCACCGGTCAGGCGATGATCGCGGTCGACCCCAGCGCCGAGAACTCGATCATCGTCGCGGCGGGTGCCAACGCGACACTGACGAGTCTCACGGACGCCGATCGCGCCGCCATCCGGTCAGCAGCAGTCCTGCTCATGCAGCTGGAGGTTCCCATCGCCACGGTGACGGATGCCGCGCTCGCCGCGCGCGAGTCCGGCGTCGTCGTCATGCTCAACGCCGCGCCCGCCAACGAGCTGCCCGACGAGCTGCTGGCATCACTGGACTACCTCATCGTCAACGAGCACGAAGCATCCGTCGTATCGGGGATCGACGACCTCGCCCGGGCGACCGAGGAGCTCGCGACCCGGGTGGGTCGTCTCGTCGTCACACTGGGCTCCGACGGGTGCGAGCTGTGGGAGGGTGGAACGCTCGCCGCGAAGCTGCCCGCGCGGCGCGTGACCGCCGTCGACACGACGGGGGCGGGCGACACGTTCTGCGGTGCCTTCGCCGCCGCAATCGCCGAGGGCGCCGACTACGAGGCCGCAGGGCACTTCGCCACCGTTGCGGCATCGCTTTCCGTGCAGTCGCACGGTGCCGTTCCCTCGATTCCTCTGCGCGCCGACATCGAGGCGGTGCTGGGCGCGTGACCGTCGTCGACGCCCTGCGCGCAGCGCTGGGCGACGCGGTCTCCACCGACGACAGCGCGCTCGAGAGCGCTCGATCCGACAAGTCCGGGTTTGTGTCGCGCGGCAGACCGCTCGCGGTTGTCGCGGCGCGGTCGATCGACGACGTGCAGGAGACGCTGCGCATCGCGAGCGAGCACGGCACACCCGTTGTCACGCGGGGCGCGGGAACAGGGCTTGCCGGCGGCGGTACGGCGGGCGAGGGCGAGATCGTGCTGTCCATGCTCGGCCTCAACCGAATCCTCGAGGTCTCGACCGCCGACGAGCTCGCCGTCGTGCAGCCGGGAGTCATCAACGGCGACCTCAACGCCCACCTCGGGCAGTTCGGCTACTGGTTCGCCCCCGATCCGGCGAGTCGTGCGATCTCCAGCGTCGGGGGGAACATCGCCACGAACGCCGGCGGCCTCCTCTGCGCCAAATACGGGGTGACGAGAGAAGCCGTGCTCGGACTCGTGGTCGTGCTCGCCGATGGAACGCTGCTCAGGCTGGGACGCCGGTCGGTCAAGGGAGTGACGGGTCTCGACCTCACGTCGCTCTTCATCGGCTCGGAGGGAACACTCGGTGTCATCGTGGAGGCGACCGTGCGCATCCGACCACGACCGCGCGGGAACCCGGCGACCATCTCGGCGTGGTTCGACGACATCGATGCGGCGCTCCAGGCATCCGCCGACATCACCGCGACGGGCATCGTGCCGTCGATCATGGAGCTGCTCGATTCCCAGAGCGTGAGCATCATCGCCGCGCACTGGGCCGCCGGGGCCGCCGAGGCCGCCGAGCACGGCACCGAGGTAAGCGACGCACTGTTCACCGGCGCGGTGCACCTGCTCGTCCAGGTCGACGGCGGCTCGACCGCGGCCGACGCGAGTGAGCTCGTGAAGGTGATCGAGGCTAACCGGGGGAGGGCGACCGTCACGATCGACCCGGATGCGGCCGAGAGGATGCTTGCCGTTCGACGATCGTTTCACCCCGCCCTCGAGCGTCTCGGCACCGTGCTCATCGAAGACGTCTGCGTGCCCCGATCGGCACTGCCCGACATGTTCCGGCAGATCGCGCGACTGGAGGAACGCTTCGGTCTGCGCATTCCGACGGTGGCACATGCGGGGGACGGAAACCTGCACCCCAACTTCATCGTCGATTCCGCTGACGGCATAGACACTGTGCCGGAAAAGGTATGGGAGGCTGCGGGCGAGCTGTTCCGGGCCGCGCTCGCGCTCGGCGGCACCCTGACGGGCGAGCACGGGGTCGGCCTGCTCAAGAAGCGCTGGCTCGGGGAGGAACTCGGCGACGAGCAACTGCGAGTTCAGCGAGAGATCAAGACGGTCTTCGACGCACAAGGCATACTGAACCCAGGCAAGGTGTTCTGAGGGGAATCATGGACAACGTCACTCTCACCGTCATCGTCGACGCGGCGGCCATCCTGTGGGCGCTGTTCACCCTGCTCCAGGTGGTCGACGTCGTGACGGGTCGCCAGCTTCGCCGTGCGGGGCGAGCCGTGGGCACGCGCGACCGTGACCGCCTCTTCGCCTGGACCATCATCTGCTGCGCCATCGTTCTCATCCTCGTGATGTTCGGGGTCATCATCGCCTCGCGGCTCATCCTGGACCACGCACAGCCCTGGTTCGGCGCGGCGCTCATGGTGGGGCTGGCGGGAGTGAGCGCGGCATCCGCGATCCTCGCCGTGCGCGCCCTGCGCCGACCCGAGTCGGGCTACGCGACGCTGCTGGAACGACTCCGGGCCGCCGATGGCACACGAGTGCCCAAGGGACGTGTGAAGGACTTTCGGCGCTGGCTCGAAGCCATTGACGAGCGAGAGACGGATGTGCGCCGCACGGTGATGCTCGGACGCTGGGTGCGCTCCGTGCCGCCCGTGACCGGCCTCGTGCTCGTGCTCGCAGGGGTGCTCCTTTGGCTGGGCGGGGCGGTGGATCCGTGGGTGCCGCTTCTCTCGATCGCCGCACCCGTGATCTCGATCGTGCTCTCGACTCTGGGCGCTCGCATGTCGCTCGCCCGAAACCTCGCCGTGCACGCCGTGCACCAGAAGCAGCGCGCCGAGATCGTCGAGGCGATCGACGACCTCGAGCGCCGCGCGCCGCGCAAGGCGACCGGCCTCACCGATCGGGTGTCGCGCGCGCTCGCGATTCTGCGCGAGCAGCAGAACCCCGGCCAGCAGTAGGCACCACCGCCCTCCGCCCCGACCGCTCGCTCCCGACAGCGGGCGGCGCACGGAGTCGATAGACTTGTGTGCCGCAAAAAGTTGGGAAGTGAACCTTAAGTGGTGTCTACAGAGCTCGATCGTGAACGCGACTACGTCGGGATGTTGTACCGCCGACTCGACGAGTTGCAGGTCGAGGCACAGGACGAGCTCGCGCGCGTGCGCATCCTCAACGTCGGCGACCACGACCAGAGCCGTTCCGAGCGGGACAGTTTCGCCCAGCTCTACGAGGACCGCATTCTGCAGCTGCGCGAGGTGGGGGAGCGTCTCGCTTTCGGACGCCTCGAGCTGGAGCCCGACGGCGACGGTCCGGTTCGCCGCTACATCGGCCGCATCGGGCTTCGCGACAGAGATCTTCAGCCGATCCTGCTGGACTGGCGGGTTCCGCAGGCGAGCGCGTTCTATCAGGCCACCGCCCGCACCCCCATGGGCGCCCGCGCTCGCCGACACCTCATCACGAAGGGCCGCGAGCTCGTGCGCATCGAGGACGAGGTATTCGACCCCGATCTGCTCGACGAGTCGTCCACGACGGTGCAGGGGGAGGCGGCTCTGCTTGCCGCTCTGACCGCTCAGCGCACCGGACGCATGACGGACATCGTCGCCACGATCCAGGCCGAGCAGGACCGCATCATTCGCTCCGACCTCGCGGGCGTGCTCGTCGTGCAGGGTGGGCCGGGTACGGGAAAGACCGCGGTCGCCCTGCACCGAGCCGCCTACCTGCTGTACTCGCACCGTGATCGTCTCGGGTCGTCCGGTGTGCTCATCGTCGGCCCCTCGCGATCCTTCCTGCACTACATCGAGGCGGTGCTGCCGTCGCTCGGAGAATCGGGCGTGGTGCTGTCGAGCCTCGGCGGACTCTTCCCCGGGGTCGAGGCGACCGAGGAGGACGCCCCCGCTGTCGCCGCGATCAAGGGTTCGACGAGAATGGCCGAACTCATCAAGCGAGCGGTCGCCGATCGGCAGCGTGTTCCCGCCGAGACCCAGACTCTCGACGTCAACGGCGACCGTATCGTGCTCGAGCCCGCCCTCATCCAGTCCGCCATGTCGAAGGCACGGGCGAGCGGCAAGCCCTACAACCTCGCGCGCGTCGACTTCGTCGCCAGCGCTCTCGCGGCCCTCACCCGCATCTACGTGGATCAGCTGCGTGCGAAGCGTGCCGTCATCGATGACAGCGACATCGCCGTCTTGCGGGAGGATCTCAGAACCGCGCACGATGTGAAGGTCGCGCTCAACACCGCGTGGCTGCCGCTCACGCCGCAGAAGCTCGTTCAGGACATCTTCGCCCGCCCCGAGTGGCTTGCTCACCTCGCGCCCGAATGGTCGGATGCCGAGCGCGCTCTGCTGCGTCGCGACCGCGATGCTGCGTTCACGGTGTCTGACGTGCCGCTGCTCGACGAAGCCGCCGAACTGCTCGGCGAGTTCGAGCTGAATCAGGATGCCGACAAGAGGGCCCGAAAGGCGCAGCGCAAGCGCGATGTCGAGAACGCGAAGGCCGCGATAGCCAACTTCGGCCTCAAGGGCTATGTCTCGGCGGAAAGCGTCGCGGACGGCTTCGCCGATGCGTTCGCGGGCTCCACGACGGCGGAGCGCGCGGCAGCCGATCGCACCTGGGGATATGGTCACATCGTCGTCGACGAGGCCCAGGAACTCTCTCCCATGCAGTGGCGCCTGCTTCGACGCCGCAGCCCGAGCAAGTCGTTCACGATCGTGGGGGACATCGCACAAGCGGCTTCGCCGACGGCATCCGAGACCTGGGAGCACGCGCTCGCCGCGCTCGTCGGGGGGAGCCAGGAGAGCGAGCGCTGGCGTCTCGAAGAGCTCACGGTCAACTACCGCACTCCGGGCCGCATCGCCGAGGCCGCGCAGTCGATGGCGATCGCGCACGGCTTGCCGGTGACTGTCGCCACGTCCGTTCGCGAGGGGGACTACCCGATCGATGTCATGACCGATGTCGTCGCCGCGGTTCGTCGCGACCGCGAACGATCGGATGGCAACGGCGGCGACGCGGGAACACTCGCCGTCATCGCGGTGCCGTCGCGGGTCGCCGCGGTGCATTCTGCGCTGTCGGCCGAGTTCACCGTGGGGCTCGGTGCCGAGAGCCTCACGACCGAGATCAACGTCTTGAGCCCCCGGGATGCGAAGGGTCTCGAGTTCGACTCGGTGGTCGTTGTCGATCCCGCGGCGATCGTTGCCGCATCCGAGCGCGGCGCGGCGGCCCTCTTCGTGTCGATGACGCGGCCGACTCAGCGGCTCATTCTCGTCGCCGAGGGCGCACTGCCGAAGGGCCTCGAGAACCTCGGCGACTAGTGCTCGGCCGTGGGCGAGCTCAGCCCGCGCCCGTGATGAATCGCGCGGCGAACCACAGCACCACGATGGCGGCGGTGATGCCGAAAAAGAGCCACGGCGTCTGCTGCTTGAGCCGGAGACCTCGCGGCGCGATCTGGTTGTGCGACAGACGCGGAGCGATTCCGTTCGTGCTCGCGTCGAAGGACTGCTGCGGCGACCCGTCCAGAGCCAGGGGTGCGACGTCGGATGCGATCTGGCTGCCGAGCACCCTGTCGTCCGCGTATCGCTCGCTTCGCTTCGACGTCTTCCGCCCGACGGTGTCGACGATGTTGAACAGGGGCGCCAGCGCGTGCGGGTTGGCGAGGTCGAGCTTGGAGCGGGAGTAGACGAACATCCAGTCGTCGACGATCTCGACATCGAGTTTGGCGGCTTCGTCGATCAGGAGCGCCATGAGGTCGGGCGTGAAGATGTAGAGCGCGTCGGATTCGTACTCACGCGGGCAGTAGAGGGTGAAGTGCCTGTCGAAGTCGCCCTCTAGCGAGAGGCGCTGGTTCTTGTTGAACGAGACGGGCAGGTTGCTGCCGAAGAGCGAATTGTTGCCTTTGGCATCGAGCAGCATGTGCGGGAGTCGTCGCGGCAGACGAAGGCCGAGAAAGCTCCACAGGTGTGTCTGCTTGTTCTTGCCCGATCCCGTGGTGTAGCGGTAGTTGCCGATGTCGAGCGGGGGAGCGTCGTGGCGCCAGAGCCGCTCGTAGACCTGTCGTGACCTGCCGACCTCGAAGATCGCCCCCGGGTACTGCGGCGTCGACACCGTCGTGCTGTAGAGCATCCCGTTTCTCGTGGCGAACTTGGTGATGCGATAGCGACGCCGAGCGGCGGACTGCGCTATCGCTCGGAGCGCGAAGAAGCCGCCGACACCGACGGCGCTCGCGACACCGACGATGACGGCGATTCGCTCCGGGCGGCTCTCGCCGAGCAGTTCGGAGAAAAGCATGCTGATCGTGAAGTAGGCGAGCAGTGCGAACGCGGCCACCCCGATGACGATGGTGATCGCGCCACCACCCGCTGACTTCTCCTGGCGTCGAAAGATCTGGAGGTCTGCTTTCGAAACGTCTTCGAAGAGCGGGTTGTAGTCGATTGCCATGCTGCCTTCCGCCGCATCAGGGAGCGCGCTCGCCGATCGCTCGACAGCCATTCTTGCACCGCTGTTCCGGCGCGAGGGTGCAAGCTTGAGGGGTGACGCTACTTACTCTCGACCTTCTCGAGCGCGTTCGCAGCAGGGCTGGTGCTCTCGACTCGGAGAACGCGTTCTTTCACGAGGATCTCGCCGATCTGCGGAAGATCGGTTATCTGCGAGCTCTCGTTCCCACTGAGCTGGGCGGTCTCGGCCTGTCGCTGAGGGATGTCTCGCGCGAACAGCGACGGCTCGCCACTGCCGCTCCGGCCACGGCCCTCGGCGTCAACATGCATCTCATCTGGACCGGCGTCGCGCTCACTCTGTCGCAGCGCGGCGACGGTTCGCTCGACTTCGTCCTTCGCGAAGCGGTCGAGGGGGAGCTTTTCGGCTTCGGCATCAGCGAACGGGGCAACGATCAGATGCTCTTCGACAGTTCGACGCGCGCCGAACCGGATGCCGGCGGCGGGTATCGCTACTCGGGCACCAAGATCTTCACGAGCCTTTCGCCCGCCTGGACACGCCTCGGCGTGCACGGTCGAGACGACAGCGCAGCTGGGGCTCCGCAGCTGGTCTTCGGCTTCGTCGAGCGCGGCGCCTCGGGCGTCGAGGTTCTCGACGACTGGGACTCGCTGGGCATGCGCGCTACGCAGAGCAACTCCACGAGGCTCGATCGTGCACCGGTACGAGCCGAGCGCGTAGTGCGGCGCGTTGCGCCCGGGGCAAGTTCCGACGAGCTGCAGTGGGCGATCTTCGTCGTGTTCGAGCTGCTTCTCGCCTCGGTCTATGCGGGTCTGGGCGTCCGGGCGATCGAGCTCGCGATCGGCGCGGCGAAGCAGCGCTCCCGGTCAGACGACCCTGTGGTCCGTGCTCGAATTGCGGATGCCGCGGTGACTCTCGACGGCGTCGACCTGGGCCTCGACTCGCTCACGCGCGATCTCGACGAGGGTGCCGCGGCGGGTGCGCACTGGTTCAGGCAGGCATCCGGACTCAAGGTTCGGGCCGTCGCCGCCGCTCAGGCGGCCGTGGACGCTGCGATCGTTGTCGCGGGAGGGTCGTCCTTCGCCGCGTCGAGCGAGCTCGCGCGCCTGTATCGCGATGTGCTTGCCGGTGTTTTTCAGCCGAGTTCCGTGGACTCGACGCGAACGACCGTGGCGCGGGACCTGCTCGGCCCGCTTCCCGACTGATACGGGAGCCGCGGCCACCGCAGCTCGCAGCGGATCGACTCCTTACAGCACTCATCGCCCGGCGCGGCACTTGGTGCGGCTCTTCCGGACGATGAGTTGATCTGCTTCTAGCGTGCGTGCCCGAGCGACTGAAATCAAGACCCTGCGTCGACGTGGCGGACGAATGGACCAGGTTCGCCCTCCGTATTGGGGGTCACGCCCGTGCGCGCTCCGAAGGTAGCGTCGAGACTGCTCCGCAGAGGGCGGGCGAGAGGGTGCCATCATGACGTTTCCATCGCTGGGAGCAGCGAACGTCAAACCGGGAGACGTCGAAGCGATCGCGGCCGCCCCCGAGCTCGCCGCGCAGGGTTTCGGGTTGCGCGCGCTGGGCAGCATCCGCAGGTTCGTTGCCGACCCGAAGTCGCTCATGACGCGATCATGGCTTGGTCGTCTCTTCGGTGCGAGCCCGGTCGCGCGCGCGAGTCAGGTGCTCTATCGTGACGCGGCTGCGGAGCTCGCCGTCGCCGACAGCGTGAGCTCACTCGGCCGCGAGTGGGGCGTGGTTCACGCCATCGCCGTGAGCGCTGATGCTGCCGCAGACTCTTCTCGCTCCCGTGACGACGTCAGTCATGTCGTGGCCGGACCGAACGGCGTGTTCGCGGTCACGACGGTCAACGCGAGGGGGGAGACCGTCTGGGTCGCCTCGAGCACCTTCGTTCACGATGGTGTGCGAATGCCGCACCTCCGTGACGCGGAGTACAACGCGCTACGGCTGTCCCAGCAGCTCTACGAGGTCAGTGGGGTGCGGGTCGAGGTCGTACCGGTCGTCGTCGTCGCCAATCCGCGCGGCCTCATCATCAATCGCGCGCCGCGCAGGGTTTTCGTGCTGGCGCCGGGCGAGGTCGTGGGGTGGGTGCGGTCTCAACCCGCGGCACTGGTGGAGAAGGAGTTCACCGCGATCACGGACGCGGCACGTGCGTTGAGGGCACGGGACGCTGCCTCGTCCGAGGCGGCCGACGCGAGCCTCGATCGATTTCGTGCGATTCGAAAGAGCGTCGGCTCTGCTCGACGAGCGCGGATCGCGTGGGTGACCTTGGCGCTGGTGAGCGGTTGGGCGCTGCTCGTCGTCGTGGTGCTCTTCCACGGAGCGTGGCTCTGAGCGCCGAGTTCTGAGCGCCGAGCGACGGAGCAGGCTAGCGGTTCAGAGCACGAGCGTGAGGCCGTAGACGCCGAACACGGTCGTGGCGATGAGCAGCACGAATCCGAGCGCCGTGAGACCCTTGGAGGCGTCGAGGTGCTCGCGGCGACTCACACGGTTGCTCGCGGCGAGGTGCTCGCGTGCCTCGTCGATGCTGTTGTATGTGCCGACGCGGCGACTGTGCCGATCCGTCACGCGATAGCGACCGCGACGCGTGAGGTCGATGGTGCCGGCAGCTTCTCCGTCGTACTCGGCGACCCATCGGCTCGGCAGCACCTGCACCCAGTCGGGTTCGCGGTATGGAACGAGCTCGGCATGATTCGACATCTGAAACCTCCCTACCCGAGGCCTCGATCGTGTCGTGTGAGCCCCGGGATAGCAGCTTTGAATAGTAGTCGTGCCAGCGGGGGAGCACCGGCGAGATCGCGCCCCGGGTGCAGAACTCTCAGGCACTGCACAGGTCGTGATCCTGCGCTCGTCAGGCTAATCCAGTGGCGAGATGCACGGGCCGGACTCGACTTTCATGATGTAGCCGGCGGCCCGATCGATGACCGGTGTGAGGTGCGTGAGGGCGAGTGCGAAACCTGTGGTGCTCGACTCGTCCGAGCGAGCGAAGACGAGTCCGGCGACCTTCCCCTCGGCCGTCACGAGGGGCGAGCCCGAGCTGCCCGGTTGCACCGAGCCGTGGATCGTCCAGTACTCGATTCGCACGCGATCGTGGCCGTAGATGCTCGTCGTCTCTGCGGCGGCGTGCTCCCTCACGATCACGTTGCTCGTCTCAAACGGTCCCCCGTAGGGAAAGCCCGCGATGAGTGCACCGTGACTGAGCAGGTTCGAGTCGTCGTAGTCGATGGGGGCGGCCTCGAGTCCGGCCACCGCGATCAACGCCAGGTCATGGCGGGGGTCGAAGTAGACGAGCTCCCCTTCGAGGAGCCGTCCATCGTACGATTCGACGATGACGTCGCCTGCGCCCGCGACGACATGGGCATTGGTCAGCACGCGATCGGGCGCGACGATGAGGCCGGTGCCCAAGAGCCCGTTTCCGCATTCCCAGGCCGTCGCGGAGACTCGCACGACCGCGGTGGCGAGTCGACTCGCGATGCTCGAGTCGAGGTGGGGCACGGACGTAACGCGGGGTGACGCAATGGTGGACGAGGCCAACCGCACCACGTTGCCATGAGCAGTGGTGTTGCGCATCATCGTGTAGGTATCGACGATCACGGTCGGGATAGCAGCGCGCACGCCCTGTACCGTCAAGGACTGCGGGGCCAAGGATGTCGCGACGTGGCCCGACGCCAGCACGATCATCGCCGTGAGAAGACTGCCGATCGTCGCAAAGCTGAGAGCGCCCGCCACGCGATCGCCCGCGTCGGATGCGTGTCGTGCCACCGGCCGGGAGCTCTGGCCGTCGGGTTCGCTGCGAGAGCCGTCGCGAAAGCGGTTCGTGCGAGTGAGCAGCCCGCCCGCGTAGGCACCACCGAGCACCAGGACCACGCACACTGCCGCTGCGACGGCCGATGTCACGACCGTGTTGGGCGACAGCGGCCCCAGGGCAGCGGTGATGAAATACGCCACGACGACACCGGCTGCAGCACCGGCGAGAGAGCTGCGATTCGCCAGAAGGCCGTTGAACCAGCCGAACGCCGCGAAGAGCAGGACGATGGCGAGAAAGCTCAGGTCGACGACGACGGTAACGCCGGAGAACTGCACGAGCATGCCTCCTGTCTCGGGCGCCGGGCTTCACGGCTAGTTGTGAGGATAACGCTCAACTGAGTCCCCTCGTCGATGAAAGACTGAACCCATGACGATCCCCACTCGAGACCTCAACGACAAGAACTCCATCCCCGCTCTGGGCTTCGGCACCTACAAGCTGTGGGGCGACGAGGGCGTCGACGCCATCCAGTCGGCGATCGATGTCGGCTACCGGTTGCTCGACACCGCGCTCAACTACGACAACGAGAAAGAGGTCGCCGAAGCCATGCAGCGGTCGGGGGTGCCCCGCGAGGAGTTTTTCGTCACGACGAAGCTGCCCGGCCGGTTCCACGGATATGAGGAGACCCTCAAGGGTTTCGAGGAGTCCCGTGTGAACCTGGGCCTCGACTACATCGATCTCTACCTCATCCACTGGCCCATGCCGAGGCTCGACAGGTTCGTCGACTCGTTCAAGGCCATGGCGAAGCTGCAGGCGGAGGGCCTGATCCGCTCGATCGGAGTGAGCAACTTCACGACCGTGCATCTGGATCGGGTGATCAACGAGACCGGGATCACTCCCGCCGTCAATCAGATCGAGCTGCATCCGTACTTTCCGCAAGGGCCGCTGCGCAGCTACCACGATGCTCACGGCATCACGACGCAGTCGTGGACGCCGCTCGCGCGGCAGCGTTCGCCGTTCAAGGAGGAGCGAGTGCTTGCGGTCGCGAACGCCCACGGCGTCACCTCGTCGCAGGCCATCCTGCGCTGGCACATCGAGCTCGGGTCGATCCCGATTCCGAAGTCGGCGCACCGCTCCTTCCAGGAGGAGAACGCGAAGGTCTTCGACTTCAAGCTCACACCCGAGGAGATCGCCTCGATCTCCTCGATGGAGACCGGACGGCTGTGGGGCGGGGATCCCGATACGAACGAGGAGCTGTAGCGTCGGCTTCGGCTGGCCTGAACCTTTGCTGAGCGGCGGAATACCGTGCCAGGGCACGGTGTTGGAACCGGTGTGAACATTGCTACGCTGCGCCGCCCCGGTCCCCGCCAAGCCCGAGTCTCGATCGAGGCAGTCGGGTCGATGGTCGCGGGCGTGATCGAGGGCCTCGGCCCCGACACGGCGGGCTTCGCCCGCGGCGATCGGGTGGCATTCCCGGTGCCTGCGGCGGGTGCTCCAGCCGAGAGTTCGGTCGTGCTCGCGATCGATTCCCTCGTCGGCATTCCGCGCGGCGTGACGGAGCAGCAGGCCGCCGACCTGCTCGTTCCCGGGATCGTGGCCCGTGCCCTGCTGCGGCAGGTGCGCCCCATGGGTCATGGCGACAGGGTTCACGTGAGCTTCCGAGCCTCTCTCGTTCGCGACGTGGTCGAGGCATGGGTCACTGAGCGCGGCGGCATTCTCGTCGACGAGGCCACGGACGCCGACATCGTCTACGACGAGACGGCTCGACGTCGCGCAGCGCGCGAGGCCTCGCTGCGACAGGGGCGCATGCAGGAGGCCGCGGCCGATGTCTTCATGACGATGCGTGCCGGGGTGTTCGACGACGTGCAGGCTTCGCGCCGCGGTGCTCACACGATCGCGGCATAGCCGAGTTCGCACGCGCCAGCCCCCTCGACCGCGCAAGGCCGAGGGCAATAGGATCGGCCCATGGCCATTCTGATCACCGTCGCCGCGACCGTCTCGGCCGCGATTCACGTGCTGTTCTTCTACTGGGAGTCGGTCGTGTGGAAGCGCCCCACCACGTGGAAGCGATTCGGGGTCGCCACGCAGGAGGATGCCGACGCATCGGCGGCCTTCGCCTACAACCAGGGCTTCTACAACCTGTTTCTCGCGGTCGGAGCGCTGCTCGGTTCGATTCTCTACGGGGTCGGGTTCCGTGACGCGGGGTTCGCGCTCGGCCTCTTCAGCGTGGTGTGCATGCTCGCTGCCGCGATCGTGCTCATGACGAGTGGACGAGGCAGGGTCGGCGCGGCACTCGTTCAGGGAACGGCACCGCTCGTCACGGTCGTGCTCTATCTCGTGAGCCTCTCGACCGGCTCCTAGACACCCGTTCGTGTCCTTTGCGTGCGGCGGAAGCACGCATCCTGACCTGCTAAACTCTCACGGTTGCCGTCAAACGGCCGCGGACAAAGAGAGCTCACGCAGAAGGCGTCGGGCGCCGCGCAACGAGCGAAAGGGGATCGACTATGGCACTGGAAGCAGACGTCAAGAAGGCGATCATCGAAGAGTACGCAACCCACCCCGGTGACACCGGATCCCCCGAGGTGCAGGTCGCGATGCTGACGCGTCGCATCAAGGACCTCACCGAGCACCTCAAGGAGCACAAGCACGACCACCACTCGCGTCGTGGGCTCCTGCTGCTCGTGGGCCAGCGTCGCCGCCTGCTGGGCTACCTGCAGGAGATCGACATCGAGCGCTACCGCTCGCTGATCGAACGGCTGGGACTGCGCCGCTAGGCGAGTATCGCCCGAAGACCACAGCTTCTGAAGAATGCGGACGGGTCGTCATCCCCAGGGATGGCGACCCGTCTCGCGTGTGCGCCTCACTAGGCTCGCAGTGTGCTCGTCACCGTTCGCGTCAAGCCCAGCAGCCGCAAGGGGCCACTCGTCGAGCGGTCGGCCGAAGGCACCGGCGAGGAGCTCACCGTGTACGTTCAGCAGCGCGCCGTCGACGGTCAGGCCAACGACGCGGTGACACGACTGCTCGCCACGCACTACGGTGTGTCGAAGAGTCGCCTCTCGATCGTGCGCGGCCACACGGCCCGCGTGAAAGTGCTCGAGGTCGACATCGAAACGTCGGGCTGAGGAGAAGAACCCATGGGCAAGGCTGTCGCAGGGCGTGTGCTCATCATCGTGGCATTCGTTCTCACGATGCTCACCATCGTGCCACTCGCACTGGCCTTCATCCTCGGCCTGCTCACCACCGATGCCACGGGGTACGCCTTCGTCCCGTTCCTGCTGCTCGTGATGCTGGGGCTGCCCTACCTGGTGGGCGCACTGGTCATCGCGGCGGTCCTCGCAACCATCGGCCTGATGCTCGGCGGCTACCGCGGTCTCGGTATCACGACGATCGTGCTCGCGGTCGCCGGAGCCGCCGGCGTGCTGCTCTGGATCTACGGTGTCGACGCCGGCTGGTTCTGACGGAGCACCTTTCGCCGAGCGGAGCGCTAACCTCGAACTGTGAACAGATTCTCGCTCGCCGCACGCATCCTCGTGCCGACCCTGTGGCTCGGCATGATTCTCGCCCTCTCGTTCCTCGAGACGCCGTTGAAGTTCCAGGCACCCGGCATCACGACCGAGCTCGGCCTGGGGATCGGGCGGCTCGTGTTCTATGCGCTCAATATCGTGAGCCTCGTGCTGCTCGCACTCACGACACTCGCGTCCATCCGACCCCGGTCGAGTCGCACCCAGTGGAGCCTCATCGCGGCGATGTGGGTCGTGCTGCTCGTCGAGGTCTTCGTCATCCGACCGCCGCTCAACGCGCGCACGGATGCGATTCTCGCCGGCCTGGACCCCGGCGAGTCGTCGCTGCACTACCTCTACATCGCGGCCGAGGTGGTGCTGGCCGTGCTCATCCTGTGCTTCGTCACCGTGTCGGTGCGCACGCTTCTGCCGACCGCTGAGCCGGGGCACCCGCGTGAGCATGCTCATGACCAGTAGGGTCGCTGTATGAACAAGGCCCGCGTAGCGACGGTGTTCGCGCCGTACGTTCTCATCAGCGTCGTCTACCTCGTGGCTCAGTATCTCGGCGACGACGCCGTGACGGACTTCGCCAAACCGCTGCTCATGCCGGTGCTGCTCGTGGGCTTCCTGTTCGCGGTGCCGCGTGTGCGCAGCGAGCTCGCGATTCTTGCGACGCTCGCGCTCGTGCTGTCATGGCTCGGTGATGTGACACTCGGCTCCGTGGGGGAGATCTGGTTCCTTGTGGGACTCGGCTTCTTCCTGCTCGCCCACGTCGCCTATGTCGTGCTGTTCCTGCGCGCGCTGCGCACCGGTCCACTGAGTCGGTGGGCGCTCGTCTACGTCGTGTGGTGGCTCGGGCTCGTCATCGTGCTGTGGCCGCACCTCGGCAACCTGCTCATCCCCGTCGCCATCTACGGCCTCGTGCTCGGCGCGATGGGGGCGATCGGGCTCAGCTGCAACCGCTGGATCGCCTTCGGCGGCGCGCTGTTCGTGATCTCCGACAGCCTGCTCGGGCTCAACCGGTTCCACCCCGACTTCGAGCTCTGGCAGGTGCACACGCTCATCATGCTCACCTATATCGCCGCACAGGGGCTCATCGCCTACGGCGCTGTCCGCACGGCCTACACGTTCGACACCGATCGCACCCGCAGTACGACGTCGTGACGGTTCCACCTTCCTTGCGCCTGTCGGTGCTCGACCTCGTTCCGGTGCGCCGGGATCAGACGTCGGCGGATGCCGTGGCGGCGTCGGTGGCGCTCGCGGTGCGCGCCGATGAGCTCGGGTTCGAGCGGTACTGGCTCGCCGAGCACCACAATATGCCGGCGATAGCGGCGTCGAGCCCGCCCGTGATGATCGCGGTCATCGCCTCGCGCACGTCACGGATGACGGTCGGTTCGGGCGGGGTCATGCTGCCCAACCACTCACCGCTCGTCGTCGCGGAGCAGTTCGCCGCGCTCGAGGCGGCGTTCCCGGGCCGCATCGACCTCGGCCTCGGCCGCGCGCCCGGCAGCGACCCCGTCATCACAGCGCTGCTGCGCATGAGCGGAACGACGAGCGACGTCGATTCGTTCCCCGCCAATGTGCGTGACATCATGTCCCTCGTCGACCCGGACGGAGCAACCCTGCACATCGGCGGCGGGCGCGAGTACACCGTTGCGGCAACCCCGCGAGCGACGACGGTTCCCACGGTGTGGCTGCTGGGGTCGAGCGACTACTCGGCGCGACTCGCTGCTGAGCTGGGACTGCCGTACGTGTTCGCGCACCACTTCTCCGGCTCGGGAACCGAGCGGGCACTCGACCTGTACCGCACGGGGTTCCGAGCGTCGGAGGCGCTTGCCGAGCCGCGCACCTTTCTCACCGTCAACGCCGTTGTCGCCGATACCGATGAGGAAGCGCAGGCTCTCGCACTGCCGCAACTGCAGCAGATGGTGCGCCTGCGCAGCGGGCTGCCCCTCACGGCGCTGCCTATGGTGGAGGATGCTGCGGAGGCCGATCTCGCCCCGGAGCACGCCACACTCCTGGATTCGATGCGTGCCACGTGGATCATCGGCGATGCGCACGGAGCGGCACGAGACATCCGGGAGCTCGCGTCGCGTTTCGATGTCGACGAGGTCATGGTGTCGCCCGTCGCATCGGCGCGGGTGGGAGGCGAGCCGCAGCGCTCGCAGTCCCGCGAACGCACGCTCGAGCTTCTCGCACTCCACGCTTTCCGGAACGGTGACCAGCCATGACGACACGACACAGCAGCTGGGTTCGGATAGGCGCTGACACGACCTGGGTCATGCTCGCGCTCGGCCTCGGGCTGTCGGTTGTCGGTGCGGCAGGGATCGCCGCCCCCGTGTCCGAACTCGTGCGGATCACCTCCGGCACACAGCCGGGCTGGCTGCTCACCGCCCTGTGGACATTCGTTGTGCTGGCGGTGCTGCTCTGCGTGCCGCTCGTGATCATGGCGAACCGCCCCGCGAGCATCGATCTCGACGCCGGGCTGGTGCGGGTGGCGTGGCGCACGGTCCCCTTCGCTGAGCTCCGTCATGTCCACCGGATGCCGGGAGGCACGACCGCTGACCAGTTCGTCATTCAGCTTGAGCTCGAGCGCGGTCTCGACGCTCGCCTGCCCGTTCGAAGTGCCGGGCTTCCCAACCTGACCGTCGATGAGCTCGAGGTTCTGCTCGAGATGCTTGGTCGCGCGCCGATCGAGCCCAGACCCGGTCTTCCCGTGCGTTCGCCGATCGCCGATGAGCTCGGACCGCGCAGCAGCACGGACCTCATCGCCGACGAGGTGAGTGACGCTTTGCAGCCGTTCGGGCGAGTAGCGTACGCGAAGCCGACGCTGCTTCTCGAGGTCGAGGACGCCATTGCCAGAGCGCAGCAGGCCTCGGCCGGTGCTGACTGGGGAGACCAGCCGTTGCCCAGCGAGCGGTTGCGTGCGGCGTCGGCGGTGACGAAAGCCCTCGTAGAGGCCCCGCGGTCGTCGATGACCATCATGCCCACGGTCGAAGAACCCGGCGCTGCCCGTTCGACGGAACGCTTCTCGGTGCGCCGACGGGCCGTTGAGGAGTGGCTGACGACGCACGGCGCAGCGACGGTCAACACTCACACGTTCGGGCGGGTGCTGGGGTGGGCGGTCGTCATCGCCGCGTTGATCGCTCCGTGGATCATGACGTTCGTGCTCATGAGGGGCTACTTCGTTTTCGGCGCGCTCCCGCTCGACACCGTCATGGGCTGGTGGGCGGCATCCGTTCTGACCTGGCCGTTCGGCGTGTGGCTGGGGTTCGTGCTGCTGCGGCGCGCGCGTGCACTGAGGAACACGAGCGCAAGACGGGCGGCGCTCGCGCTGCGCAGCCGCGGTGTCGTGGTTCCCGGCGTCGTGCGCGACTTCTTCGCATCGACGACATCCGAGCGTTCGTATGGAACCCATGTCTACCTGTTCGGGCTGGTGCTGTCGGTCGCCTTTCTCGCCTCAGGGTTTCTGTTTCTGGCGCTCAGCGGCGACATGGTGGGAGGCCCGTACTCGCCGCTCGCCTGGCACGCACCGCTCGGCTGGCTCCTGCTCGTCCCTGCGATCCCCGTGTTCGTGGGTGTTCTGCGCTGGCAGCGCTACATGCACGGCCAGCTCGCGCGCGCTCAGGTCGAGTGGAGGCTGCTGGGGAATAGTTCGGAGTAGTCCATCGTTTGCTATGATGTATGCAAACGCATGAACTTAGAAAGGTTCGCACGATGACGAACTCGCAGAACACCCCGAGCGCCGCGCGCCAGATGCAATTCGGCATCTTCAGCGTCGGAGACATCACCACCGACCCCACGACGGGTCGCACACCGACCGATGCCTCGCGCCTTCGCGACGTGCTCACGATCGCCCAGCACGCCGAGGATGTCGGGCTCGACGTCTTCGCGATGGGGGAGCACCACAACCCGCCGTTCTTCCCCTCCAGCCCCGTCGCCATCAACAGCTGGCTCGCTGCGAAGACCGAGAACCTGCTGCTCTCGACCGCGACCACCCTCATCACCACCAACGACCCCGTGCGGCTCGCCGAGGACTATGCCATGCTGCAGCACCTCGCCGACGGCCGCATGGACCTCATGCTCGGGCGCGGGAACACCGGCCCCGTCTACCCCTGGTTCGGCGAAGACATCCGCCAGGGCATCCCGCTCGCCCTCGAGAAGTACGCCCTGCTGCGTCGCCTCTGGCGCGAGGACTACGTCGACTGGAGCGGACAGTTCCGCACCCCGCTTGAGGGCTTCCAGTCGACCCCGCGGCCGCTGGATGGCGTGCCGCCCTTCGTCTGGCACGGCAGCATCCGCAGCCCCGAGATCGCCGAGCAGGCCGCCTACTACGGCGACGGATTCTTCTCGAACCACATCTTCTGGCCGGGAAGCCACACGGCCAAGATGGTCGGCTACTACCGTCAGCGCTTCGAGCACTACGGTCACGGCAGTGCCGACCAGGCCATCGTGGGTCTCGGCGGGCAGGTCTTCATGCGCAAGAACTCGCAGGACGCCGTCGACGAGTTCCGGCCCTACTTCGACAACGCGCCCGTCTACGGTCACGGCCCCTCGCTCGAGGAGTTCACCGAGCAGACCCCGCTCACCGTCGGCAGCCCGCAGCAGGTCATCGACCGCACCCTCGGCTTCCGCGACTACGTCGGCGACTACCAGCGTCAGCTGTTCCTCATGGATCACGCTGGGCTGCCGCTCAAGACCGTGCTCGAGCAGCTCGACCTGCTCGGCGGCGAGGTCGTGCCGGTGCTGCGCGAGGAGTTCGCCAAGAACCGCCCCGCCACGGTGCCGGATGCGCCCACCCACGTGAACCTCAAGGCCGCGGCTGCGATCCAGCAGGCCGCGGAGTCCGCTGAGTCGATAGATCTCGCAGGAGTGAAGTAACCATGGACACCGAAACCACGAAGCAGACTCGCACGCTCGTCGTCGTCTCCGCCGGCCTCAGCAAGCCGTCATCCACCCGGATGCTCGCCGACCGCATGGCGGAGCAGACCGTCGCGAAGCTCGCCAAGCTCGGTGTCGAGGCCACCGTCTCGACGTTCGAGCTGCGCGACACGGCGATCGACGTCACCAACAACATGCTCACCGGTTTTCCCAGCCCCAAGCTGGAGGAGGTCGTGGACGCTATCATCGCGGCCGACGGACTCATCGCCGTGACCCCGGTGTTCACGTCCAGCTACAACGGGCTGTTCAAGTCGTTCTTTGACGTCATCGACAACAAGGCGCTCGAGGGCCTGCCGGTTGCGGTCGGTGCCACGGCGGGCACCCCGCGCCACTCCCTCGTGCTTGACCACGCGATGCGGCCGCTGTTCAACTACCTGCACGCGGTCGTCGTGCCCACCGGCGTCTTCGCAGCCTCGGAGGACTGGGGCTCGTCCGGAGATTCGCACAGTGGCGCTGTGCCGAGCCTGCACTCGCGCATCGAGCGCGCCGCGACCGAGCTTGCGCCGCTCGTCGCGGCGTCGAACCGGTCACGCGAGGTGCGTGACCCCTTCGTGCTCGATGCGTCGTTCAGCCCGACGGGCCACTACACCATCGACTGAGGCGTCTCGATTTCGATACGCCGCCTGCGGCGGCTACTCGATCACCGAGATTCTCCGCCGGTCGGGCGACCCGCCCCCTTTCCGCTGGTCGAGTAGCGGCGCAGCCGCGTATCGAGACCCTGGGTGCGGGATCTCGATACGGCGCTACGCGCCTACTCGATCACCGGAAGCCGCCGATCGAGTAGCCGGGCGAAGCCCGGCGTATCGAGATCCAGGGCTAGAGCGCCTTCACCGCCGCGAGCACCTTCGAGAGCGAGTCCTTGGCGTCGCCGAACAGCAGCGTCGTCTTGGGGTCGAAGAGCAGCTCGTTCTCGATGCCCGCGAAGCCCGGCCGCATAGACCGCTTGAGGAACACCACCTGAGCTGCGTCGCTGACCTCGAGAATCGGCATCCCGTAGATCGGTGACCCCTTCGTGGTCTTCGCCGCGGGGTTGACGACGTCGTTGGCGCCGACGACGAGCACGACGTCGGTCTGGCTGAACTCGGGGTTCACCTCCTCGAGCTCACGCAGCGACTCGTAGGGCGCGTTGGCCTCGGCGAGCAGCACGTTCATGTGGCCGGGCATGCGACCGGCCACCGGGTGGATGCCGAAGACGACCTTGACGCCGCGCTCCTCGAGCGCTGTCGCCAGCTCCACGATCGTGTGCTGACCCTGTGCGACGGCGAGGCCGTAGCCGGGGACGATGACGACGCGCTGCGCGTAACCGAGCTCGACCGCGACATCCTCGGGTCCGCTCGAGCGCACCGGGCGGTCGCTGACCTCGGTCGACCCCGCCGTCGAGCCGCCCTTGAAGGCGCCGAACATGATGCCCGCGACGCTGCGACCCATAGCCGAGGCCATGGCCATCGTGAGGATTGTGCCGCTCGCACCGACGAGGGTTCCCGCGACGAGCAGCAGCACGTTGCCGAGCACGATGCCCGACGCGGCGACCGCGAGGCCGGTGAAGGCGTTGAGCAGCGAGATGACGATGGGAACGTCGGCGCCACCCACGGGAAGCACGAGCAGCACACCCGCGATGAGACCGATTCCGAGCAGGCCGACGGCCCACAGCAGGTCTCCGGTGAGCACGACGAAGACGCTTCCTGCGATGGCGGCGAGCACGGCCAGCACCATGAGCACGGGCAGGCCGGGGAACGTGATCGGTCGTGTCGTGATGAGCTCCTGAAGCTTGAGCACGGTGACGGCCGAGCCGGAGAACGATACGGCCCCGATGAGCATGGTGAAGACGATCGCGATGCGCACCCAGGTCTCTTCGGCATGGCCCAGCTCGAGGATGCCGACGAGGGCTGCAGCGCCACCACCGACACCGTTGAAACCGGCGACGAGTTGCGGCATCTGGGTCATCTGCACTCTGCGGGCGATGGGAACGGCGATGACGGTGCCGACGAGGATCGCCGCGAGGATGAGCAGCAGGTTCTCGAGGTGCATCGAGAGGAACAGCGTCACGACGGCGAGCAGAGCGCCCGCTGCACCGAGCAGGTTGCCGCGGCGCGCGCTCTTGGGCGAGGAGAGGCCCTTGAGGGCGAGGATGAAGCAGACTGCGGCGACGAGGTAGGCGACGGCGGTCCATTCGGGGCTGAGGATGATCACTTGGCGTCAGCTCCCTCGGTGCTGCCGGCAGCGGCAGTGGTCTTGACGGGCTTGCGGCCGCCGAACATCTCGAGCATGCGGTCGGTCACGACGAAGCCGCCGACGAGGTTGACGGTGGCGAGCACCACCGCGGCGAGGGCGACACCGAGCAGCCAGGGGTCGCTCGCCTGCCCGGCGACGATGACGGCGCCGACGAGGATGATGCCGTGGATCGCGTTCGCGCCCGACATGAGTGGCGTGTGCAGCTTGCTCGTGACCTTCGAGACCACCTCGAAGCCGACGAACACGGCGAGCACCGTGATCGTGAGCAGGGTTACGGCATCCATCAGTTCTCTCCCTTGATTGCCTTGGCAGTGGGCTCCTGCTTCACTTCGCCGTCGTGGGTGAGGCACGCACCCGCGACGATCTCGTCGGCGAAATCGGGGGTCAGGCTGCCATCGACGGTCATGAGCGCGAGCAGGTTGGCGACGTTCTTCGAGTAGAGGCGCGAGGCATCCGTCGGCGTCGTGGAGGGGGCGTCGGCGAGGCCGATCAACGTGATCTGACCGCCCTCGACGGGAACGATCGTGTCCTTGCCCGAGACGACGCCCTCGACGTTGCCGCCGGTCTCGGCGGCGATGTCGACGATGACCGACCCGGGGCGCATGCCCTGAAGCATGTCGGCGGTGACGAGCAGCGGCGCGCGTCGACCGGGGATCGCCGCGGTCGTGATGAGGATGTCGGCCGCGTGAACGTGCGGCGTCAGCAGCTGGCGCTGGCGCTCGGCACTGTCGGTGCTGAGCTCCTTCGCATAGCCGCCCTTGCCCTCGGCCTCGAGCTCGAGGTTGATGAAGGTGCCACCCATCGAGGTGACCTCGTCTGCGGATGCCGCACGAATGTCGTTCGCGGAGACGCGGGCTCCGAGGCGCTTGGCGGTTCCGATGGCCTGAAGTCCTGCGACTCCGGCACCGAGCACCAGCACCTTCGCGGGAGCGATGGTTCCGGCGGCGGTCATGAACTGCGGCATGAAGCGCGGGAAGCGGGTCGCGGCTTCGAGCACCGCGCGGTATCCCGCGACGAGCGACTGCGAGCTCAGCGCATCCATGGACTGGGCGCGGGAGATGCGGGGGACCAGTTCGAGAGCGAAGGACGTGATCCTTGCGTCGGCGAGGGCCTTCACGGTCTCCAGCTCCGAGGCGGGAGAGGCGAGCCCGATCGTGACGGCACCCTTGGCGAGTTTCGCGACCGTGGCCTTCTCGAGCGGCCGCACGTGCGCGAAGATATCGACCTTGCTCAGGTTGACGGTCTTCGAGACGGTGGCACCGGCCTCGGTGTAGGCGGCGTCTGAAAAACCGGCTTCCTTTCCCGCTCCCGACTCGACGACGACGTCGTATCCGAGTCCCGCAAGCTGCTTGACGGTTTCGGGTGTCGCCGCGACGCGGCGCTCTCCGGTGCGGGTTTCCCGCACTATTCCCACTCTCATTGGCAGTCCTTCCTGACCGGTTCAGCGTAGCGAGACTTGGGCGGTCGCCAGGCCATGTTGCGGCCACGGAGAGTGAAAGAATTCGAGTTTTCACGATTTCGTGCACTGCCGAGCTCGCTTCAGGGGATGCACTACGGGCGAGGACATTGGTGAACGGTGGGTGTCGAGCGAGTGGGCAGGGGTTGCCGGTTGCTAGCCGGAGGTGTTCAGTTCGTGAACTCTCACCGTGCGGGTGCCGTTTCGTGGGTGTGTCGCGACCGAGGTCGCGCATCCTGAACTCATGCGCGTGATGCTCTTCGCAGAATCCTTCCTCCCGCACATGAACGGGGTGACCAACTCACTGCTTCACGCGCTGAAGAACTTCGAGCGTCAGGGGCATGAGGCTCTCGTCGTCGCCCCGCACTACGACACCGATGACGAGCTGCCGACGAGTGCTCACGGGGCGCCGATTCTGCGACTGCCTTCGCTCGCACTGCCGGCCTATCCCCAGGTGCGGGTCGCCGCGGCGGGAATGCGCCGCCTCGGCAACATCGTGCAGAGCTTCGCACCGGATGTCGTTCACCTGGCCTCCCCGTTCGTGCTCGGCTGGCAGGGTGTGCGCGCCGCCGAACGGGCGGGTCTGCCCTCGGTCGCGGTGTACCAGACGGATGTTCCGGGTTACGCGGCGCGCTACGGAGTTCCCGGTGCGGCGCAGCTCATGACCAGCCACCTCATCCGGCTGCACGAGCGCGCGACCATGACCCTCGCCCCCTCGAGGGTCGCCCTGGAGGATCTTGAGCGCATCGGCATCCCGCGCGTCGGCGTCTGGGGGCGCGGTGTCGACAGCGAGCGATTCACCCCCCGGCGACGCAGCGAGAGGCTGCGCGCCTCGCTCGCGCCGAACGGCGAGGTCATCGTCGGCTACGTCGGTCGCCTCGCACCCGAGAAACAGGTCGATGACCTCGTCGTGCTCGCCGACCTGCCGAACGTCAAGCTCGTCATCGTCGGTGATGGCCCGAGCCGTGCCGAGTTGGAGGCGAAGCTCCCGACCGCGACCTTTCTCGGCTTCAAGGGCGGCGACGAGCTGGGCGAACTCGTGGCGAGCTTCGACATCTTCGTGCACACGGGTGAGCACGAGACTTTCTGTCAGACCGTTCAGGAGGCGCTCGCCAGCGGAGTCCCCGTCGTCGCCGTGGGCAGGGGCGGGCCGGTCGAACTCGTGCAGTCGAGTCGCACGGGCTGGCTCTACAGGCCCGGCGACCTCGCCGACCTGCGCGCGCGCGTCGCGGACCTCGCGGGCGACGCCGGCAAGCGGGCGGCGTTCGCGTCGGCGGCACTCGCCTCCGTCGCCGGACGAAGCTGGGCGGCCACCGTCGACCAGCTCGTCGGGCACTACGGCGAGGCCATCGACGCGGTCAGAACCGGACGTGCGGTTCGAATCGCGCCGCACGTGGCCGTGCAACCCGCAGTGCAAGCCGCGCCACCGGCGTCGACGACAGCGCTCGGGCCCACGTCGTGGGCGCGCTACGTCGCGCTCGGCGACTCGCTCACGGAGGGACTGTGCGACACCTCGCGCATGACGAGCGGCGAGTACCGCGGCTGGGCAGACCGGCTCTCGACCCTGCTCGCCCACGGCCGCGCCGATCACCGGCTCGAATTCGCCAACCTCGCGATACGCAGCAAACGCACCGACGAAGTGCTCGCCGACCAGGTGCCGGTCGCGCTGCGGCTGAAGCCCGACCTCGTGAGCGTGCTGGTCGGGGCGAACGACCTCGTGCGATTCCGCGCGGCACCCCTCGCGCTCGCCGACCGGCTCGGGCACGGCATTCGCGCCCTCACCGCCAGCGGAGCGACCGTGCTCGTCATCGGAGTGTTCGCACCGCGCTATCCCGCCCTCGCCGGCCTGCGCCGCCGCATCCGCGCATTCAATGAGCGACTGCAACAGCACTGCCGTGAGCACGGCGCGCTCTACGTCGACTTCGACGCCGACCCGACCCTCGCCGAACCGTCGAGCTGGGCCGAGGACCGCGTGCACCTCAGCTCGAAGGGCCACCGAGCGCTCTGCTATCACGCCGCCGCCGCGCTCGGAGTGCCCGGCGCCCAGGAGGTCGGCGCGCTCGACCGCATCATGCACGACGACCCGCCTCCCGCGCTCGAGGAATGGTCCCCGACCGCTCAGTGGGTGTGGACCCACGTGCGACCCTGGCTGGGGCGCCGCATGCTCGGCCGACGAGCGGGGGACGGACGCGAACCCAAGCACAGCGTGCCGGTGCCCGTCGTCAGCAACGTGGCCAGCGGCATCCCAACACGCGAGTCGTAGGCGGAAGCGCGAAGAGAGCGGCGCCGGCTGGTAGACTTGCTTAGGTTGATCGGATGCCCGTGAAAGCGATTTTTGCGGCAGCCGTCGACCACGGAGCAGGCCGGCTCGAAGCTGGTCACCGGTGGTGGCATCCCGAACCTTCTCGAAAGAGCGGTGTCGGTGTGCTTCTACTGTTGGCCAGAACAGACAACCGGCACTGAACGGTGTTCGTTGAACGACAGTGTTCGTTGAACGACAGTGTTCGTTGAACGACACAGTGCCGCGTCCTTCCTGCTCGCTCCTGCCCCACGTATGCCCGCGCGCTCACAGGGAGTGCGCGAATGAAGTTCTCAGAGGAGAAACCCCATGGAGGGTCCAGAAATCAAGTTCGCCGAAGCCGTTCTCGACAACGGCAAGTTCGGCAAGCGCACCGTGCGATTCGAAACCGGTCGCCTTGCGCAGCAGTCCCAGGGCGCGGTAGCCGCGTACCTCGACGAAGAGACCATGCTGCTCAGCGCGACGAGCGCGAGCAAGCAGCCGAAGGACAACTTCGACTTCTTCCCGCTCACCGTCGACGTCGAAGAGCGTTCCTATGCCGCGGGCAAGATCCCCGGCAGCTTCTTCCGCCGTGAGGGTCGCCCGTCGACCGAGGCCATCCTCGTCTGCCGACTCATCGACCGTCCGCTGCGCCCCTCCTTCGTCGAGGGCCTCCGCAACGAGGTGCAGATCGTCATCACCGTGCTGAGCATCGCCCCGGGCGAGTTCTACGACGCGCTCGCCATCAACGCGGCATCCGCGTCGACCCAGATCTCGGGGCTGCCCTTCAGCGGCCCGATCGCCGGTGTGCGCCTCGCGCTCATGCCGGGGATGGGCAGTGGCGACCAGTGGATCGCGTTCCCGACCGTCTCGCAGCTCGAAGAGGCCGTGTTCGACCTCACTGTTGCCGGCCGCATTGTGACGGACAAGAACGGCAAGGAAGACGTCGCGATCATGATGGTCGAGGCCGAAGCCACCGAGCACGCGTGGGAGCTCATCAAGGCCGGTGCGACCAAGCCGAGCGAAGAGGTCGTCGCTCAGGGGCTCGAGGCGGCAAAGCCGTTCCTCGCCCAGCTGGTCAAGGCGCAGGCCGCGCTCGCCGCGCAGTCGGCGAAGGCCGTCGAGGACTACCCCGTCTTCCTGCCCTACGACGAGCCGACCTACACCGCGGTCGAGGCGCTCGCCGAGACCGAGCTCGCGAAGATCTACCAGATCGCCGACAAGCAGGAGCGACAGAACGCGGATGACGCGCTCAAGACCCAGGTCAAGGAGCAGATCGCTGCGAAGGTCGCGGCGGGCGAGCTCGACGAGGCCGCGAACGCTCAGGTCGGTGCCGCCTACAAGTCGGTCACCAAGAAGATCGTGCGCGGACGCATCCTCACCGAGGGCGTGCGCATCGACGGCCGCGGCCTGAGCGACATCCGCGCGCTCGACGCCGAGGTGCAGGTCATCCCGCGCGTGCACGGAAGCGCGATCTTCCAGCGCGGCGAGACCCAGATCCTGGGCGTCACGACGCTCAACATGCTCAAGATGGAGCAGCAGATCGACTCGCTCTCGCCCGTGACGAAGAAGCGCTACATGCACCACTACAACTTCCCGCCCTACTCGACCGGTGAGACGGGTCGTGTGGGCAGCCCCAAGCGCCGCGAGATCGGCCACGGCTTCCTCGCCGAGCGCGCCCTCGTGCCGGTGCTGCCGAGCCGCGAGGAGTTCCCCTACGCGATCCGTCAGGTCTCCGAGGCCCTCGGGTCGAACGGCTCGACCTCGATGGGCTCGGTCTGCGCTTCGACCCTGTCGCTGCTCAACGCGGGTGTGCCGCTGCGTGCGCCCGTCGCTGGCATCGCGATGGGTCTCGTCTCCGACACCGTGAACGGCGAGACCCGCTACGCCGCGCTCACCGACATCCTCGGTGCCGAGGACGCCCTCGGCGACATGGACTTCAAGGTCGCCGGCACGAGCGAGTTCGTCACCGCGATCCAGCTCGACACCAAGCTCGACGGCCTGCCGTCGTCGGTGCTCGACGGTGCGCTGACCCAGGCGAAGGAAGCCCGCACGGCGATCCTCGCGGTCATCAACGCCGCGATCGACGCGCCCGACGAGATGGCGCCGACCGCGCCGCGCGTCATCAGCGTGCAGATCCCGGTCGACAAGATCGGCGAGCTCATCGGCCCCAAGGGCAAGACGATCAACCAGATCCAGGATGACACCGGCGCCGACATCTCGATCGAGGACGACGGCACGGTCTACATCGGCGCTGTCGATGGCCCCTCGGCTGAGGCGGCCCGCCTCGCGGTCAACGCGATCGCCAACCCGCTCAACCCCGAGGTGGGGGAGCGGTTCCTCGGCACGGTCGTCAAGATCGCGACCTTCGGTGCGTTCGTCTCGCTGACGCCGGGCAAGGACGGCCTGCTGCACATCTCCGAGGTGCGCAAGCTCGCCGGTGGCAAGCGCGTCGAGAACGTCGAAGACGTGCTCGCGGTCGGCCAGAAGGTTCAGGTCGAGATCACGAAGATCGACGACCGCGGCAAGCTCTCGCTCGCGCCCGTGCTCGACGAGGACGCGGCTGATGCCGTAGCCGTCGAGGAAGCCGCCGAATAGCTCGGTAGTCGCAGAGTCACAGCCCGTCCCGGGATTCCGGGGCGGGCTGTTGCGTGTCGTGGGATGGACACCCGCCAGCGATCGAGCCGCTCACAAGTCCGACTTGCTAGTGTGCGACGCATGGCCATCAGACTCGAGAACGTCGGCATAGCGGTTCGCGACCTGGACGCGGCGATCGCCTTCTTCACCGACCTGGGCCTGACTGTGCTCGGTCGCGACACGGTCAGTGGCGAATGGGCCGATACCGCCGTCGGACTCGACGGAAACCATGCCAGGATCGCGATGCTCCAGACACCCGATGGGCACGGTCGCCTCGAGCTCTTCGAATACCTCCATCCGCAGGCGATCGAGTCCGAGCCAACCCTCCCGAATGAGATCGGCATGCACCGCGTCGCCTTCTCCGTCGACGACATCGACGAAGCGCTGGAGATCGCCGAGAGGCATGGTTGTCGCCCGCTTCGCGGCGTGGCGACGTACGAGGACATCTACAAGCTCACCTATGTTCGAGGCCCCAGTGGCATTCTCGTCATGCTCGCCCAGGAGTTGAGAGGGAAGTGACTCATCGACCGCGCAAGCGCTAGTCTCGGTCTCACACGAGTCTGACAATTGCCTCGTCAAATGATGGGAGTTCACATGGAATGGATCCTCGGAATCGTCGGTGGCGCACTCGGCGGTGTCGGTGCCGGCGCTGGCGTGAAGCAGAACAAGCTGGGCGCGATCGTCAACGGGCTGCTCGGCGCGGTCGGCGGTGCGGGCGGTGCCGCTCTCGTGCAGAACCTTCTCGCGGGAGGAGCGGATCTCGATTTCGGCGCGATCGCCGGAAACCTCGTCGGTGGCGGAGTCGCCGGCGCGATCCTCTCGACCGTTGTCGGGCTGATCGTGGGAGCGATCAAAAAGAAGTAGCGAGACATCGTGAAGCCCGGGCCACTCGTGACCCGGGCTTCGTCATGCCGGCGCGCAGTTGTCATTGGAGGGGCAATCTGCGTAACCTCACTAGTAGCCCGACAACGATGACGGGTGCGGAGCGGCGCCTCACACGGGATTGCCGCTTCACTGGAGTGGATCCGCCTCCCACAAGAGCGGCGGATCGCGACGGAAGGTGTGTGATGGCGCGTTCACTGGCGACCGCGGACGATGCGACCACCGAGATTCTCGGTGAGGGCGACTTCGTTCAGCTGATCGACCCCGACGGAACTCGGGTGCCCAACCCCCGCTTCGACCCCTGGGTGGAAGACGTCACCGACGAGCAGTTGGTCGACCTTCTCGAGGACATGGTCGTGATCCGTCGCATCGACACGGAGGCGACCGCCCTGCAACGTCAGGGCGAGCTCGGCCTCTGGCCCCCGCTGCTCGGCCAGGAGGCCGCACAGATCGGCTCGGCGCGCGCACTCCGCAGCGACGACTTCATCTTTCCGAGCTACCGCGAGAACGGCGTCGCCTACTGCCGCGGCGTCGACTACGGAGACCTGCTGCGCATCTGGCGCGGTCAGGCGCACGGCGGTTGGGATCCGCACTCGATCAACATGGCGATCCCCGCCGTCATCATCGGCGCACAGAGCCTGCACGCCGTGGGCTACGCCATGGGCATCAAACGCGAGGGCGACGACACGGTGGCCATCGCCTACTTCGGCGACGGTGCGACGAGCCAGGGCGACGTCAACGAGGCCATGGTCTTCGCCGCGAGCTTCCATGTTCCCGTCGTCTTCTTCTGCCAGAACAACCAGTGGGCCATCTCCGAGCCGGTGGCGCTTCAGGCGAAGAAGCACATCTCCGACCGCTCGCCCGGGTTCGGCATCCCGAGCCTTCGCGTCGACGGAAACGATGTGCTCGCGGTCATGGCCGCCACCCGCATCGCGACCGATCGTGCACGCTCGGGCGAGGGTCCGACCTTCATCGAGGCTGTGACCTACCGGATGGGGCCGCACACGACCTCCGACGACCCGACGCGTTACCGCACCGCCGACGAGGTCGCCGAATGGGCTGCCAAAGACCCGATCTCGCGCCTCGAAAGGCTGCTCGAGTCGCGCGGCGCACTCAGCGACGAGGTCAGGACGCGCGTGGACGCCAAGGCGGATGCGGTGGCGGCCGAGTTGCGCAACGCCGTGATCACCATGCCCGAGCCGGCAGCCCTGAGCGTCTTCGATCACGTCTATGCGGAGCAGAACCCGTGGATCGAGCGCCAGCGCGCTCAGTACGCGGCCTACCTCGAGTCGGTCGAGGGGGGCGAGTAATGACCTCGACAGTGACCGAGGCCGCCGTCGCCGCTGACACCGCCACGACGACCCTCACCCTCTCCAAGGCCATCAACTCGGGCCTGCGCCGCGCGCTCGCCGACGACGACCGCGTCGTCATCATGGGCGAGGATGTCGGAACCCTCGGTGGCGTCTTCCGCGTCACCGACGGCCTGCAGGCCGAGTTCGGCAAGGATCGCGTGATCGACACCCCGCTCGCCGAGTCGGGCATCATCGGCACCGCGGTGGGGCTTGCCTATCGCGGTTACCGCCCCGTGTGCGAGATCCAGTTCGACGGCTTCATCTACCCCGGGTTCGACCAGATCGTCGCGCAGGTCGCCAAGCTGCACTATCGCTCTGGCGGCACGGTCTCGATGCCCATCACGATCCGCGTGCCCTTCGGCGGCGGAATCGGGGCGGTCGAGCACCACTCGGAGTCGCCCGAGGGCTACTTCACCCACACCTCGGGCTTGCGTGTGGTCTCCTGCTCGAACCCGCAGGACGCCCACACCATGATTCGCCAGGCGATCGCGAGCGACGATCCGGTGCTGTTCTTCGAACCCAAGCGACGCTACTGGACCAAGGGCGACGTGACCGAGAACCTCACGAACGCGCTGCCGCTGCATCGCGCGCGGGTCGCCCGCGAGGGAACCGACGTGACCCTCGTCACCTACGGGCCGCTCGTCATGACCGCGCTCGATGCGGCTTCCGCGGCGGCCGACGAGGGCGTCTCGATCGAGGTCATCGACCTGCGCTCGCTCTCGCCGCTCGACATGGACACGGTGACGGCATCCGTTCGCAAGACGGGCCGCGTCGTCATCACGCACGAGGCCCAGCTCAATGGCGGCGTCGGTGCGGAGCTCGCGGCGAGCATCACGGAGCGGTGCTTCCACTGGCTCGAGGCCGCACCCGCGCGCGTGACCGGGTTCGACACGCCCTATCCGCCTGCCGCGCTCGAGGAGCACTTCCTGCCCGACCTCGACCGCATGCTTGACGCCGTCGACCGCGTCATGGGGCGCGAGAACTCGCTGAGCGGGTGGAGCGAATAGATGGCGGTCAAACAGTTCGCCCTTCCCGATCTCGGTGAGGGTCTCACCGAGTCGGAACTCGTCAGCTGGCATGTCGCCGTCGGCGACACCGTCACGCTCAACCAGCCCATCGCCGAGGTCGAGACGGCGAAGGCGCTCGTCGAGCTGCCGAGCCCCTTCGCGGGGGTCATCACGGCGCTGCTGGCCGAGCCCGGCACGACCGTGCTCGTCGGCGCGCCCATCCTGCAGATCAAGGTAGAAGGCGAGGAGCCGGATGCTGCGGCCGCCGTCGCGGCGGATGCCCCCGCCGAGCGTGAGCCCGTGCTCGTCGGCTACGGACCCAAGGTCGAGGGTGGCGCGAAGCCGACGCGTCGGGCGAGGAAGGGTAGGGCTGGTGTGGAACCGGAGGCCGGGACGGCCTCCGGCGCTGGCGTCGCCAGCGAGGGCGAGAAATCGCCCTCGCCCTATGGTTCCAGCGCGCGTCTCGAAACCAGCGCTGCGAAAGAACGAACCCGCTCAACACCGCCGGTCCGCAAGCTCGCCCGCGACCTGGGCGTAGACCTGGAGTCACTCACCGGCACCGGCGCCGACGGCCTCGTCACCCGCGAGGACGTCGAACGCGCCGCTGCGGGCGGCGCGCCCAAGGCGGCGGGCATACCGGCAGCCCGCGCGGTGCCGTCGGCGACGGTTCAGGGCGATGTCACAAGGATTCCCGTCGCCGGCGTGCGCAAGCACACGGCCGCGGCCATGGTGCAGTCGGCATTCACGGCACCGCACGCGAGCGAGTTTCTCACGATCGATGTTACGGAGACCCTGGAGCTCATCGACTCGCTGCGGGAGCTGCCCGCGTTCCGCGGCATCCGTCTCAACCTGCTCGGGATCCTCGCGAAGGCGATGTGCCTCGCGATCGTGCGCACGCCCGAGGTCAACGCGCGCTGGGACGAGCAGGCGCAGGAGATCATCCAGTACCACTACGTCAATCTCGGCATCGCGGCCGCGACACCGCGGGGACTCATGGTGCCCAACATCAAGAACGCGCACGCGCTCGACCTGGCCGGCGTCGCGCAGGAGCTCAGCTCCCTCGTGGCGACGGCCAAAGAGGGCAAGTCGAGCCCCGCAGAGCTCAGCGGAGGAACGATCTCGATCACGAACATCGGTGTGTTCGGCATCGATGCCGGTACGCCGATTCTGCCGCCCGGCGAGGCGCTCATTCTCGCGCTGGGCGCGGTGCGGCGACTGCCGTGGGAGCACCGCGGCGAGATCGCTCTGCGCAGCATCCTCACGCTGAGCATCTCGTTCGATCATCGTCTGGTCGACGGCGAGCAGGCGAGTCGCTTCCTCGCGGATGTCGGGGCGATCCTCTCGAAGCCGGCGGCTCTCCTCGCGATGGTGTGATTCGCATTGCACCTTGTCGTCATCGCCAGGCTCTGGAATAATTACACCCGCAAAGGGCAGTAGCCCTGAGAAGGAGATCTGGCAGCCATCCGGACGGTTGGTGGGCCAGATCGACGCCTTTAAGTGCCTAGTTCAATCCAGCGAACCTGACGATGTGAAACTCGATCTGCTCAGGTTCCCCCTCGTTGCAGTGCCCAGGCGATCGCGTCGGCGGCCCAAAGACCTGGCTCGTTGCGTGTAGGAAGCAAATGATGGCGCGGGGTAGGTGACGCAGCGTTACGGAAAGCAGTTCGCAACGTCAGTCGATCAGCGCGTTCGCGAGAGTCATCTTTTTCGAGCACGAGAGTGCTTGACGGTTGCCACCGTACTGCCGTGGCGAGTTCGGCGATGCAATGATCGCGCGCAGTCTTTTCATCAGTTGCACGCGACCGCAGCACGGTTATCTCTAATGGGTGCCTTCCGAGCTCGGAAAGGATCTTGCGTCGTCGAGCCGGTTGTTCCTTGCGGAAGTGAAGCCTTGTTTGACCCTTCATTCGCATCGCTCTCAGCGAACTTCGCAGAGCGTCAACATGCGAGCTGTCGACGGCAACCGCAACGAGCAGGAAGGAACGGGCCTTCGATTCATCGACGAACACGTGCTGGCTCACGATGCGAAGCGTAGCTACCGGCAGACGCCCGCAGACCGACACATGCAAACTTGTGGAGAAACGCGCTTGCAGTGAAAGGCTAAGCATCGTCCACGAGCTTGAGGCCGATGATGCAGCCGATGAGCACGAGGATGAGCACGATCTTGATGATCGACGTCGGCTCTCCGCCGAAGATCATCGCGTAGACGACGGTGAGGGTTGCGCCTACGCCGACCCAGACGGCATAACCGGTGCCCGTGGGGATCTCGCGCAGCGCGAAGGCGAGGCCGCCCATGCTGAGCACGAGCGCGACGAAGAACAGCACGGTGGGCCAGAGCTTGGTGAAGCCCTCCGACTTGCCGAGTGCGGTGGCCCACACGGCTTCGAGCACGCCCGAGATGATGAGAACGATCCACGACATGATGGCTCCTTGGCCAGTCTTGTCGCTGTCCGGGTACTGATCCCTCGTCCGGTGGCCGATTGGGCCACAGCCATCATCTCACGCCGCGGGAGACCCGTGGCTCGGCGAGTCCGGCTCGTCGCCTTCGGCGTCGTTCTCCGCCGCGTTCATCGCCTTATCGGTGAGGATGAACATGAACGCGACCAGGCTCAGGCTCAGCACTCCCATGATGATGAACACGGGAGTCAGCCCGAGGAACTGACCCAGCACGCCCCCGAGTGCCGCACCGAGCGGCATGGTGCCCCAGGCGAGCAGCCGGTAGCCGCTGTTGACTCGACCGAGCAGTCGGTCGGGGGTGATCGTCTGCCGCAGCGACACGACGACGACGTTCCACAGCACGATCGCGAAGCCGCCGATGACGAATCCGCCACCGATGATGAACGCATCGGTGGTGAACGCGGGCACCAGCAGCAGCACCGATGCTCCCACGACCGAGAGGATGAGCGTCAGCGACCGCCCGAGCGCGTTCTCGATGCGTGCGGCGACGAACGACCCGAGCAGGCTTCCGATCGCGGTCGTGGTGAACAGGATGCCGACCTGGGCATCCGTGAGTTTCATCGCCGACTCGGGGCCGGCGGCGTAGAGGACGAACACCGCGAACACGGCGCTCGAGGTGAGGTTGAAGAGTCCCGTCATGAAGGCGAGGGTGCGCAGCACGCGACTGCTCCAGAGGAAGCGCAGGCCCACCATGATCTCGGAGCGCATCGACGCGGGTGCCTCGCGTTCGACGCGGAAGCTTCCCCGCACGAGGAACAGCACTCCGACGGCGGCGAGCCACAGGCCGGCCGGCACGGCGAACGCGATCACGGCGCCCGCGGCGACGAGAAGGCCGCCGAGGGGCGGGCCGATGAACTGGTTCGCGGTCATCTCGGCTGCGTAGAGCTGCCCGTTGGCGCGCGAGAGCTGGGGGCGCTTCACCACCTGCGGCAGGATCGACTGCGCCGAGGTGTCGTAGAGCGTCTCGGTCGTGCCCACGAACAGCGCGACCGCGTAGAGCACCCAGATCGATTCGATGCCCATGAACACGGCCACCGCGACTGCGGCGAGGATGGTCGCCCGCGCGATGTTCGCCGCGAGCATGATCTTGCGCCGGTCGAGCCGGTCGGCGAGGGCTCCGGCCTGCAGGGCGAACAGCAGCCAGGGGAGCGAGGCGACGAGGCTGAGTCCCGCGATGAGCACGGGCTCCTGGGTGTATCGGATGGCGACGAGCGGCAGCGCGAGCTTGAACACGCCGTCGGCGAGGTTCGACAGGCCGGATGACGTCAGCAGTTTCCAGAACGACCCGCCCAGCGGCGAACGGTCGAGCGGCGAACGGTCGGGCGGTACGAGGTCGGGCGGCGCGGGGGACTCAGGAGACACCAGCCAAGGCTAGACGCTCATGACCCGGATCGGGCTCAGGCGAACGATCCGCACGGCTTCGCGAGTCGTGCGATACCCGCGAGCACCGCCTGGGGAACGATCGCGCTGGTCGCAGGATTGGCGGGGTGAGGCAGATTGCGAATCGTGAAGTCGTAGTCTCCGGATCTGCCGCTCGCGACGATCCGGTGCGTTGTGAGCTCCGCGGCGGGGTCGGCGATCATCGTGACCACTGCCGAGTCCCACAGTCGCGTCGCGAGGGCGAGCGACACGGCGACGTTGAGCGATTTCGGGAACAGCCGGATCGCATCCTGCACCGTGCCGGAGTACGCCTCGATCGGCACCTCGGTCGTGAGGATGCGGTCTCGTTCCTCGGCGCTCATCCACGGCTGCACGACCGTCGACGGAGCCTTCGTCGTGGTGAGCCTGACTGTGTGGAGCCCGTCGCCGCGGCTCGCTGCGGCGAGCAGGTCGAGTCCGCCGATCGCGCCCGTCGTGACGAAGGTTCGCCCGGGTCCGTCATCCAGCAGACGCCTCCGCAGTGCGGCGTCGGCGAGCGCGCCCACGGAGGTCACGAGAAGGTCTTTGCCCGCGTCGATCACGCGCGGGCCGATCGTCGCGACCGCGGCAACGCTCGCGCATTCGACGATGAGGTCGCTCGTCACCAGTGCTTGCTCGAGCGTGAGCGTCGGATGCTCTGCGGCCGATTCGGGGCGTCGCACGATCACCCCGGAGAGGATCGCTGCCGGTACGGCGCCGGATGCGAGGCCCTCGGCGACGCTCGAACCGATCGCCCCAGCACCCACCACGGCGACGCGCAGGAATGTCATGCTGCCACTGTAGACAGATCGTGAGCGTGAACCGGTACCGAGGGCTGGCCCGCAGGATGCGCCAGGTCGGTATCGTTGGGCCATGGCCGATGTCGACAGCGTCATCATCAGACCCGATGCCCGATCGTGGACCGCTCCCGAGCGCGCGGAGTCGGCGCACGACTTCCACGCCGGACTCGAGGGCTATGCGCCCACCGCACTGGCCGAACTGCCGGCTCTCGCGCGCGAATTGGGGGTGGGGCGCGTGTTCCTCAAAGACGAGTCGGATCGGCTCGGACTGCCCGCCTTCAAGATCCTCGGCGCCAGCTGGGCTGTCGCCCGCACGCTCGCCGACCGGTTCGGCATGCCGATCCGCGGCCTGAGCATCGCCACCCTGCGCGAGGCGTGTGCGGCATCCGGCCCCCTCACGCTCGTGACCGCGACCGACGGCAACCACGGTCGCGCGGTGGCGCACATGGCACGTGAGCTCGGAGTCGCGGCACGAGTCTACGTTCCTCGCGGGCTCACCGATTCGGCGCGCGGCGCGATTCTCGCTGAGGGTGCGGAACTCGTCGAGTTCGACCTCGAGTACGACGATGTCGTCGCCGTGGCGGCGGCGTCGGCGGAGGGCCGTGCCGACGAGCTCGTCATCCAGGACACCGCGTGGGAGGGCTACACCGAGGTTCCCGGCTGGATCGTCGACGGCTACGCCACGCTCTTCACCGAAGCAGACGAGCAGCTGGCGTCCGTGGGTGCTGGCGGTGCTGATCTCGTAGCAGTTCCCGTCGGCGTCGGCTCCCTCGCCCACGCTGCCGTCGACTACTACCGCGGCACCTCCGGCGCCCGCCCGGTTCTGCTGAGCGTCGAACCCGTCACGGCCGCATGCGTGCTCGCATCGCTGGCACGAGACGAAACCGTCTCCGTCGACACGTCGACTCCGACGATCATGAAGGGTCTCAACTGCGGCACCCCCTCAGTGACGGCGTGGCCATCGCTGTCGCAGGGGCTCGATGCGGCCGTGGCGGTGACGGATGCCGATGCCCACCGTGCCGTCGGCGACCTGGCGTCGCTCGGCGTGAGCTCGGGACCGTGCGGCGCAGCGACCCTCGCCGGAGTGCGACGCCTGTTCGAGAACCCGGATCACGCCTCTGCACTGGGGCTCGACGCATCCTCCGTCGTGGTGCTCATCAATACCGAGGGGCTTGCCGCCAATCCCGTGGAGCCGTCGGAGGGTGCCGAACGATGACCGAGACGGCCGAACTGCTTGCCGCGCTGATAGCGATCGATTCCGTGAACCCCGACCTCGTTCCCGGCGGGGCGGGGGAGAGCGCGATCGCCGACGCCTGCACACGCTGGCTCGCCGAGCGCGGCTTCGAAGTCGATCGTCTTGAGGAGCGCGCAGGCAGACCCTCGATCGTCGCGGTTCACCGAGGTTCGGGCGATGGGCGCACGATCATGCTCAACGGTCACCTCGACACCGTCACGCTCGCCGGCTACGACGGCGATCCGCTCGCACCGGAGGTGCGTGACGGCCGGTTGTACGGTCGCGGCGGTTACGACATGAAGGGCGGCATCGCCGCGATGATGGTGGCCGCGCATCGGGCCTCCCAGCATGCGCACTCGGGAGACATCATGCTCGCTCTCGTCGCCGACGAGGAATTCGCGAGCGCCGGCACCGAGGAGGTGCTGCGTCACTACACGGCCGATGGGGCGATCGTCGTCGAGCCGAGCGAGCTCGAAGTGACGATCGCGCACCGGGGTTTCGTCTGGCTCGAGGTCGCGGTCGAGGGTGTGGCTGCACACGGCTCGCGGCCCGATCTCGGCGTCGATGCGATCGCCATGGCGGGTCGGTTCCTGAACGGTCTTGCCGATCACGCCGAGGCGCTGCTGGCGGGGCAGGCGCATCCGACGCTCGGCACGGGGAGCATCCATGCCTCAACGATCGTGGGCGGGGAGGAGCTCTCGAGCTACCCGGCTCGGTGCGTGATCGGCATCGAGCGACGCACTGTGCCCGGTGAGACCGGTGAGAGCGTGGAGTCGGAGTTGACCGCGATTCTGGAGGCCGTGGCCGCCGCCGATCCCCGCTTCCGCTACCGAGTGACCCGCGGTCTCGAGCGCGAACCGTTCGATGCTCCTCGCGAGTCCGCGGTGGTTCAGTCGCTCCTGCGTCAGGTCGAACGCGTCACGGACGCGCCACCGGTGCTGCGCGGCGAGCCATTCTGGACGGACTGCGCTCTGCTCGCCGACGCGGGCATCCCCGCGGTGCTGTTCGGGGTGGCCGGTGGCGGTGCGCATGCCGCGGTGGAGTGGGTCGATCTCGCCTCGCTCGAGGTGGTGACGGACGTGCTCGAGGGCACGATCGTCGAGTTCTGCGCCTGACCGTCGGCACGACACGGCGGTAGTCCGACCGGGAGATCAGGCGAGCAGTGCGGCGAGCGCGATTCGCTCGAGTTCCTCGCGCAGCACGGTGCTCGAGAGCCCGAGTCCGGAGTGCGGCGTGGAGTTGAGCAGGCCGAAGACGGCGTGGGCGCGGGTTCGCAGCACGGCGGGGTCGGCATCCGGTTTCAGCTCGGCGAGAACCTCCACCCACAGTTCGACGTAGCGCCGCTGGAGTGTGCGCACCGTGTGTCGATCGGGGTCGGCCAGCTGATCGAGGTCGCGATCCTGAACCCTGATGACGTCGGGGTTGTCCAGGGCGAAGCTCGTGTGAAAGCGCACGAGGGAGCCCAGCGCGTCGATTCCGTGTTCCGTCGCGACCACGTTCTCGCCGCCGTCGAAGAGCCCTTCGCTCGCGTCGAGCAGCAGGGCGCCGAGAACGGCCTGCTTGCTGGGGAAGTGCTTGTATACGGCAGGCCCACTGACTCCCGCGGCCGCGCCCAGCTCCTCGATGGACACGCCGCTGTATCCGCGCTCGGCGAAGAGGCGGGCTGCTGCGAGCAGGAGTGCCTCTCGTCGCTGCACTTTCGCCTGCGACCGTGTGATCGTGGAGCTGGGCATGAGGGTCTTCCCGTCGTTGTTCGGTTAATGTACACTAACCATGTTCGGTTAGCAGTCATTCACTGAAATTGGCGGGAGCAGTCGACGATGGAAACCCTGCGCAGCTCGGTAGACACCGCGAGCGAAGCCTTCCACGACAATGACCGCGCACAGCGCGACCTCGTCGAGCAGCTTCGCGAGCGCATCCGCACGACGGCCCTCGGCGGGCCCGAGAGCTCCCGCGAGCGTCACCTCGCCCGCGGCAAGCTGCTGCCGCGCGACCGTGTCGACCGCGTGCTCGACGAGGGCAGCCCCTTTCTCGAGATCGCCCCGCTCGCGGCATACGACCTCTACGACAACGACTCGCCGAGCGCCGGTGTCATCGCGGGAATCGGCCTGGTTCACGGTCGCCACGTCATGGTCGTTGCGAACGACGCGACCGTCAAGGGCGGCACCTACTACCCGATGACGGTCAAGAAGCATCTGCGCGCTCAAGAGATCGCCATGGAGAATCGCCTGCCGTGCATCTACCTCGTCGACTCCGGCGGCGCATTCCTGCCGAAGCAGGACGAGGTGTTCCCCGATCGCGACCACTTCGGCCGCATCTTCTACAACCAGGCACGGATGTCCGCCGCGAAGATCCCGCAGATCGCCGCGGTACTCGGCTCGAGCACCGCCGGTGGAGCCTACGTTCCGGCGATGAGCGACGAGACCATCATCGTGCGGAACCAGGGAACGATCTTCCTCGGCGGACCCCCTCTCGTCAAGGCTGCGATCGGGGAGATCGTCACCGCAGAGGAGCTCGGCGGCGGAGACCTCCACTCGCGCACATCCGGCGTCACCGACCACCTCGCCGAGAACGACGACCACGCCCTGCAGCTCGTGCGCGATGCGGTGGCGACGCTGCCCATGCCGGAGCGGACCGCGTGGGAGGTGCAGGAGCCGCGACATCCGCAGGTCGACCCCGCCGAGCTGTACGGGGCCGTCCCCGTCGACGTCCAGGGCCAATACGACGTGCGCGAGGTCATCGCGCGCCTCGTCGACGCCAGCGAGTTCCACGAGTTCAAGCGCGAGTACGGCACGAGCCTCGTCACCGGCTTCGCCCGCATCCACGGACACCCGGTCGGGATCGTCGCGAACAACGGCATCCTGTTCAGCGAGTCGGCACTCAAGGGCGCGCACTTCATCGAGCTGTGCGACCAGCGCGGCATTCCGCTCGTGTTCCTGCAGAACATCTCGGGGTTCATGGTCGGCAAGGACGCCGAGTCGGGCGGCATCGCCAAAGACGGCGCCAAGATGGTCACCGCCGTCGCGACGACGCGCGTGCCCAAGTTCACGGTCGTCATCGGCGGCTCCTTCGGTGCCGGCAACTACTCGATGTGCGGGCGCGCCTACTCGCCGCGCTTTCTCTGGATGTGGCCCGCGAGCCGCATCTCGGTCATGGGCGGGGCACAGGCCTCGAGCGTGCTCTCCACGATTCGCCGGGAGCAGCTGGAGTCGCGCGGCGAGGAGTGGTCGGCGGATGCCGAGGCCGCCTTCAAAGCCCCCATCGCCTCACAGTACGAGACCCAGGGCGACCCCTACTACTCGACCGCTCGACTCTGGGACGACGGCGTCATCGACCCCGCAGACACCCGAACCGTTCTCGGCCTCGCCCTCGATGTGGCAAGCCGAGTACCCCTGCCTGACTCGGCCTTCGGCCTCTTCCGGATGTGATCGCGATGGACAGCAGAGAGTTCGACACCGTTCTCGTCGCCAACCGCGGTGAGATCGCCGTGCGCGTCATCCGTTCGCTGCGTGTCCTCGGGATGCGCTCGGTCGCCGTCTACAGCGACGCCGACCGCGGCGCGCGGCACGTGACCGAGGCGGACACCGCCGTGCGGATCGGTCCGCCCGCGCCGCAGCAGAGCTACCTCTCCATCGACGCGATCATCGCTGCGGCACGCAGCGCGGGGGTGGGGGCGGTTCACCCCGGCTACGGATTCCTGTCGGAGAACGCCGAGTTCGCGCGTGCGTGCGAGAAAGCGGGGATCGTCTTCATCGGCCCGCGGGTGAAGTCGCTCGACCTCATGGCCGACAAGATCCGCGCGAAGGAGCACGTCGCCAAGGCGGGCGTGCCGGTCATCGAGTCGGTCACGTCGA